>NZ_JBEZKS010000076.1:0-33073 GCF_040651775.1 Streptomyces sp. NPDC048383 | reverse complement strand
CGTTCTCCGTGGCCAGTTCTGGTGCGGTGGGGCGGCGTCCGCCGCGCACCCGCAGCAGCCGGCCGCTGCCGCGCAGCCGGTGGACCTCCCCGCCCAAGGAGCGGTTCCGGCCCTCACGCATGTCGATCAGTGCTTGAAGACGTCCTTGACCTTCTCCTTGGCCTCGCGGGCGTCGCCGGTGGCCTGCTCCGCGCGGCCCTCGGCGGTCAGCCGCTCGTTGCCGGTCAGGCGGCCAGCGGTCTCCTTGAGCTTGCCCTTGGCCTGCTCGGTCTTCGCCTCGGTCTTCTGCTCACCAGACACAGCTGATCACTCCCTCTTGGGTGGAAACGCCTTACGAGACCCCGTATGGCCGCTGAGAGTCCTCGTAAACAGGGCGACCGCAACAGGCTCACCCGGGCTCGCCGGGCCCCAGGTACGGACCGGCGCGCTACCGGGGGAAGAGGGCGCGGACGGTCTTGCCGCCTTCGGGCCCGGGCGTGACGACGACGTGACGGGCGAGGTCATTGACCATGTGCCAGCCGAATCCACCCGTCCCGTCGACGAGGTCGGGGGTCCGCGCCCGGGGCATCCTCGGACTGGGATCCTCGACGGCGACCTCGATGGCGCCCGAGTGGGCGGCGAGGCGGAGGACGTAGGCGCCACCACCGTGGCGCAGCGCATTCGTCACGAGTTCGGAGACGACCAGGACGACCGTGTCGGCCTGCTCCCGGCCGACGGTCGGCTCCCCGAGGGCGTCCAGGAACGTCCGGGCGGCCTGGCGTGCCTCGGCCACGGCGGGCAGGGAACGAGGGGCTGTGCGCTCGGCGCTCATCGTGGTCATCGCGCGCTCCGGGTCTGTTGTCGGTGTGGCCCTGCCTGCCCGGTCGTTGTGCCCCCGCCGCCAACCGTTCAACCCGACAACAACCGATTACCTCAAAGACGCGCACGCGAAAATCTATGGCGGCCGGAGTAGACATTGCGCGGTGATGTGGTTATGGTTTCTCTCGTAGCCAGTCGAGAAGGGCCCGGCAGGAACGAACTGCCGGGCAGCAGTACACGCAGTTGCAGTTCGCAGGACGGTGCGGTGGTGGAGCTTCGAAGCCAGAGCTGTTGCAGGACGGTGACGTGACTGACGACCGGACCGGGTGGCCCGCAGTGATCAGGGGCCGCCGCAAGCAGTACCGCAGTTGACGCAGTGGCAGTACTGGTAAGTGCAGTTGGTAGTACCCAGCGTTGGTAGTACCCAGCAGTGAATTGTTCCCAGAGGAAAGAAACGGAGGAGCGAAGCGCCATCAGGATCGCCCGGGCAGAGTGTTGAGCCCGGGTACCGCAGGACATCGTCAGTGAGGTGGTCTCCGGTCGAGCAACCGCGATCCCCGCATCTCCCGTCCCCGTGCGGACGGGTCAGCGGACAAAGAAGGCCGGCGCAGTACCAGGGTCGGCAGATGGTGTAGCAGTTCCTTCGGGGCCCTGGTGCCATAGGCACCAGGGCCCCTCCACGCGTTCCATGAAAGGGGTGCGATGACAGCAGAGGACTCGTTCGGCCGGCTCGACGACGACGACTTCCCCGCCTACACGATGGGCCGGGCCGCCGAGATGCTCGGCACCACCCAGGGTTTCCTCCGCGCCATAGGAGAGGCCCGCCTGATCACCCCACTGCGCTCCACGGGCGGCCACCGCCGCTACTCCCGCTACCAGCTGCGCATCGCGGCCCGTGCCCGGGAACTCGTCGACCAGGGCACCCCCATCGAGGCCGCCTGCCGCATCGTCATCCTCGAAGACCAGCTCGAAGAAGCCCAGCGCATCAACGCCGAGTACCGCCGCACCGCCGGGTCGGCGGCCAAGGGGTAGCCGAGGCCGTAGACGTACCGACCAGGGCCGGGGCGAAGAGGATCGCCGCCCTGGTCGCAGGTAGGTTGCATCCCTACGTATCGGACCAGGGGCAAGAGGCAGTAGATGGTGGAGCAGCGGGATAGCACCGACGGTGGAGGTCTGCCGTCGGCGGTGGTGGACTGCGCGCTCTACGAGGGCGGCCACCGCATCCCCGGCCAGGTGAACCTCGCCACCGTCAAGAAGCGGATAGACCCCGAAGAGGGCCGGTTCGCGTGGATCGGCCTGTACCAGCCCACCGAGGAGCAGCTCCAGGAGGTCGCCGAGGCGTTCGGTCTGCACCCCCTGGCGGTCGAGGACGCCGTGCACGCCCACCAGCGGCCCAAGCTGGAACGCTACGACGACATGCTGTTCCTCGTACTGAAGACGATCGTCTACGTCGACCACGAGAAGGTCACCGAGACCAGCGAGATCGTCGACACCGGCGAAATCATGGTCTTCGCCGGCCCCGGGTACGCGATCACCGTCCGCCACGGCAGCGCACCGCCGCTGGAGGAGGTGCGCCGCCGGCTTCAGGACGATCCGCAGCAGCTGGGCTGCGGCCCTGCTGCCGTCCTGCACGCGGTCGCGGACATGGTCGTCGACCGCTACATGGATGTCGCGGACGCCTTCGCGGGCGACGTCGACTCCCTGGAGGCCGAGGTCTTCTCCCCCGACCGCCCCGTCGACGCCGGGCGCATCTACCAGCTCAAGCGCGAGCTCCTCGAGTTCAAGCGCGCCGTCACGCCGCTTGCCGGCGCCCTGCAACGCCTCAGCGAAGGCGGCGTCTCCGGGATCCCGCCGAAGGTCGCCACGTACTTCCGGGACGTCGCCGACCACCACCAGCGGGTCAGCGAACAGATCCTGTCCTTCGACGAACTCGTCTCCGGCATGCTCAGCGCCAGCATCGCCCAGCTCGGCGTCCAGCAGAACGCCGACATGCGCCGCATCAGCGCCTGGGCCGCCCTCATCGCCGTCCCCACCCTGATCGTCGGCGTCTACGGCATGAACTTCGACCACATGCCCGAACTCCGGTCCCCCTACGGGTATCCGGCCGTGTGGGTGCTCATCCTCGCCGTGTGCACCGCCATCTACCGGGCGCTGCGCCGCAACAAGTGGCTCTAGCTTCTGTTCCCCGGAGAGACGCTTGGGACCGGTGACCGGCTTCGCCCCACAGGTCGGAAGGGGTCTTGGGCGGCGCTCGCGGCGGAACGGGTGACGACCAGCCCCTCCGGGTGACGTACCGGTCAGGGTTCTGACCCCCTTGCCGACCTACCCCCACACGAGCACTTTCATTGAATGGGACACCGCTGAGGACCGGCGTCGTCAGGGTCGGGTGGCGCTCTCGGTGTCGGGGTGGAGGGGGAAGACCTGGTCGAGGCCCGCGATGTGCAGGATGCGCAGGGTGTTGTCGGGGACGGCGGCGAGGGCGAGGTCGGCGCCGGCGGTGTGTGCCTGGTTGCGGGCGGCGAGCAGGGCGGTGATGCCGCTGGAGTCGCAGAAGTCCATGCCGGCCAGGTCGACCACGAGGCGCTGTCCCGGCCGGAGGGTGAGCGTGGGGAGCAGGGCTCGCAGGTCGGCGGCGTGCGTGTAGTCGAGCGGGCCGGTGATCTCCAGTACGGGACCGGTCACGGCGGTTCGGGTGGTGATTTTCAGCGGGCTCATGGTGTGTTCTTCGGTGCCGGACCGGGGTCCGGATGGGTGGGGACGCCGATGGCGAGGAGGGCGGTGTCGTCGTCGAGACCGTCGCCGAAGCTGTCGAGCAGTGCGGTGAGGCCTTGCATGAGGGTATGAACGGGTTCGCCGGCGTGGTCGGCGGCGAAGTCGCGCAGGGCTTCATCGCCGTAGAGGGCTGTGCGGTCTTCGCCGGTGCGGGCTTCGGTGAGGCCGTCGGTGTAGAGCAGGAGGGTGTCGCCGGGGGCGAGGGTGGTGGTCGCGCCGGTGAAGGGCGCGCGGGGCAGGATGCCGACCAAAAGGCCGCCCGGGGTGGGCAGGAAGTCGGCCCGGCCGTCGGCACGCAGGATCAGGGCGGGAGGATGGCCGCCTGAGGCGAGACGGACGGTGACCTGGCGGGTGGCGGGGTCCGGTTCGAGGATGCCGAAGATGGCGGTGCAGTAGCGGGGGTCGCCGCCCTCGTAGCGCTCGTGCAGCACGGTGTTGAGCGTGGACAGGGCCGTCACGGGGTCGGGGTCGTGCAGGGCGGCGGCGCGCAGGGTGTGGCGGGTCAGCGAGGTGACCGCGGCGGCTTGCGGGCCCTTGCCGCACACGTCACCGAGGAAGAATGCGAAGCGCCGGCCGTCGATGGGGAAGATGTCGTAGAAGTCGCCGCCGAGCCGGTCGGGGGAGGCGGTGTGGTAGTAGGCGGCTGTCTCCAGTCCGGGCAGCGGCGGAAGCGTGGCGGGCAACAGCGACTGTTGCAGCACGGCGAGGGCGTCCTGGAGCCGGGCCCGATCGGCCTCCGCCTGTTTGAGCGCCGCGGCGGCCTGTCTGCGTGCTTCTTCGGCCTCCTTGCGGCCGCGCAGGAGTTCCTCCTCGTAGGCGCGGCGGTCCCGGGCGTCGAAGATGGTGGTGCGGATCAGCAGAGGCTCGCCGGTACTGCCGTGTTTGACCGCGGAGGAGACCAGGACGGGCATTCGGGAGCGGCCCGCCTGTTTGATCTCCAGGGCGATGCCGCCGATCTCGCCCTGCATGCGCAGCAGCGGCGCGAAATGCGTCTCGTGGTACAGCTTGCCGCCCACGGTCAGCAAGTCGGTGAACCGCATCCGGCCCACCACCGCCTCCCGCTCCAGGCCGAGCCAGTTCAGCAGAGTGGTGTTGATCTTCGCGATGGTGCCGTCCATCAACGTGGACAGATACCCGCACGGGGCGCTCTCGTACAGTTCCTCCGCGCTGTCCTCCAGTAGGGCCGCGAACACCGCGTCCGAGGTCTCCTCCTCGTCCGCCTCGTACGGGTCCGGCTCCCGTCCGGTGCGGCACATCAACGCAGGCCTGCCAGGAACCCGGTGATCGCATCATTCGTGGCCTCGGGAGCGGACAGGTGCGGGCAGTGCCCGGTCGCATCGAGGGTGATCAGAGTCGAGCCGGGGATCGCCTGGTGGACGAAGGCGCCGACCTCCCGGGGGGCGATGGCGTCCTGGGTGCAGTCCAGCACCAGCGTCGGCACCCGTACGGTCTTCAGGTCGTCCCGCGTATCGGAGAGGAACGTGGTCCGGGCGAAGACGCGTGCCATCTCCGGGTCGGTGGCGCAGAAGCTGTTGGTCAGCTCCTCACCGAGCTCGGGCCGCTCGGCGTTCCCCATGATCACCGGTGCCATCGCGGCCGACCAGCCCAGGTAGTTCGATTCCAGGGAGTCCAGCAGTTCGTCGATGTCCTCGGCGCTGAACCCGCCCCGGTAGCCGTCGTCGTCGATGTACCGCGGCGAGGGGGCGACCATCACCAGCGCCCCGATCCGCTCCGGGGCCATCCCGGCTGCCAGTACACCGACCATCGCGCTGACCGAGTGCCCCACGAACACCGCACCGCGCAGATCAAGGGCCTCGCACACCTCCACCACGTCCCGGGCATAGCCGTCCAGAGACGCGTAGCGGTCCTCGGAGAACGCGGACAGGTCCGAGCGGCCCGAACCGACGTAGTCGAACAGCACCACTCGGTAGTCCTCGGCCAGAGCCGGCACCGTCAGGCGCCACATGTTCTGGTCACAGCCGAACCCGTGAGCCAGCACCACCGCCGGCCCCCGCGGGTTCCCGATGACGGTGACGTTGTTCCTGCGTCGAATGTCCATACCCGCATCCTCCCAGCCCCGCTCACCGCTCCGGCAGGGCCCCCGCAGACCACGCTTCCGGTGTTGGCGGACGTGGCCGCCATGGAGAGAGTCAACGCGCGCCGGTGCGACTGGCACCCCTGCGGAGCGCCGGTGCGGGCAACGCGACGCGCAGTCAACACGCGAAGGCGTCTGCCAACTGCTGGACTTGCGTTGACTCGCCGTCGCCCGCAGGCGAGTAACAGAGCAAGGGCTCCGGCGACAGGGGGATGTACGACACCGGCCGCCGAGGCCGCTCCCAAAGCCCCAGCGGCGCCAAGGACGCCTCCACCTCCACCGGCGTCGACGCCCAGGACCCGGCACCACGCTGTACTCCGGAAGGGAAAAGGCGGGCCCCCGGTTACCGGGGGCCGGCCTCGGGGGACGGTGCGGGCAGGGGGCAGGTGAGGGGCAGGACACGTTCAGTCAGCTGCCCGGTGAGCCGGGTGTCGGTGAGGGCGGCCTCAGTGAGCCAGTCCGCTGTGGTCAGCTGGTCGGCCAGGCGCTCCAGTTCACCGGCACCAGCCGGAACCAGGCCGGCGAGTGTGTTCAGGGCGATGCCGTGGCCGCCGGGCCCCAGGCCTCCCGATCCGCTTGTCCGGGTGGCCAGTGTCAGCGCGAGCAGCCGGGTGGCGGAGGTGGCCTTGGCCTTGCGGAGTTTCTTGTCCGAGATGACCTTCTGGGCCCAGCCGGAGAGCTTGGGCCGCATCTTCTTGCCGAACGTGAACGGGCCCGTCCCGTCCTCGGGGTGCGCAAGGGAGGGGACAGTGATCGGGGTGGCGTTCTCCGGCCTCGAGGCGAGCAGGTCGGCGGCCGTGCCGGGAAGCTCGAGCCAGCCGCAGCCGGTCAACTTCTCGACCAGGTCCTCCGGATCGCTCAGGCCCAGTGCGGTGAGGTCCTGGCCTACGAGGTTGCCGGCGCCGGTGTGCGCGGTACGCAGGGTCAGCATCAGCACCAGCAGCCGTGCGTCGGGGCCGGGCAGCGGGGTGTGGTCGGCCACGTACGCGAGGACCGAGCGCGCGTGCTCCCACTGCGTCGGAACGGTCAACAACCGATCCGCAACTGGCCGGTCGCCACCGGTGATGCCGCCGGTGCGCTGCTGGTGCTGGAGGCGGGCGGTGGCGGCGGCCTGCTCGGCACGCCGGGCCTCCCATCGCAGGGGACCCTCGCTGGTGACGTCGGCCCAGGTGGTGAAGGCGCGGGCCTTGCGCTCCTGGAGGTCGGCGAGCAGCGCCAGGTCGGGCTCGTCGCGCTGCTGGTAGGCGCGGAAGAGATCGCCGAGTTCGATGAGTTCGTCCCGCAGGACGACGGGCCGCAGGTCGTGGGGGATGACCCGCTGGGCGATCTTCGTCTGTGGCGGGCGGCGTCGCGCCGGGGTGGTGCGGGGAGCCGGGACCGAGGCGGTGGTGGCCTGGTGGTCGGAAAACTGCGGTGCGCCCGCACCCGCGCTCCCTGCCGGCGCCGGCGGCGGGGCCGGGGACGTTGTCGTGGTCGGACACGGGTGGTCCGGGGCGGTGGGTCCCTGGGAGGTGGCCGCGGTCTTCGCTCCGGGGGTGGCGGCCGCGCATCGGGAGCAGCACTCCATCACCTGCCACCAGCGGCTTTCTCGGTCGGTGACCACGGCCAGGACGACGGGGCCGCCGCACCGCCAGGGTTCGGTACGTGCCCGGCCAGTGTCGGGCAGATGGGTGTGGCAGTCCGCCAGCCGGCACGCGCAGTACGCCGTGGCTCTCGGGGCGGGGGCGGTGCGCAGGTGGGCCTTGATGTGGGCGACCGCGGCCGCGCGGCCGGCCGCCGCGGACGGCAGACGCTGCTCGGCACAGGCGGGTCGGCTGCACGAGACACGTACCGCCGTACTGCCCCGGCCGGCGGCGTCCAGACGCACCGTCCAGCGCCGCCCCGGCACCCGCTCATCGAGCTCACTTGCTGCGGCCTGCGTCATCCCGGTCTCCCTCCCCGTACTGCGTCGGCGCTGCCCGCCCGCCCTTGCCGCATGCCGGGCGGTGTGCGGGCGGCGTGGACACCGTATTCGGCCGCACGGGCGAGGGCTGTTGAACGCGCCCTGTTCGAACGGCGTGAATTGTGAGTGTCGGTTCAGGAGCCCGGCGTGGGCTCGGGTGTGCCGTCCGGGGGTCGAGAAGTCCGCCGAAGATGAGCCTGGTGTCGTCGTACTCGAAGGTCGTAGCAGCGGCGAGAACTCCCCCCGGCCGGTACTGCGCCCGCAGCGCTCCAACAGAGGGCCGTCAGCGCGGTCTCGGGTTCGTGGCTGGAGATAGTCGCGTCGGCGGGGATCCGGCGCAGGTGCTCCAGGGCGTGGTGGCAGTCCATCGTGGCTCCAGAAGCCTGTGCCAGGTGTTCTGCTCAAGCGCCTGCCTCAGTTCTCTGACCATTTTCCCGCGTGCGTGGTAATTCAGTGCGTGCCTGCGCATGCGCGTGGTTCCCGGCTCGCAGAACGGGGCGGGGCCTCGCACGGCTGCGTGAACGTCCGTGACACGCGCAGCTCGTCGGTCTCCTGAGCGTGGTGTTTGGCCAAACTCGACGGAGCCGACGGACGGGCGTCCTTGAAGGGGGACGCGAGTGAGCGACCGCGGCCGCGCGGCCGTGGACGGCAGACGCTGCTCGGCACACGCGGGTCGGCTGCACGAGACACGCACCGCCGTACTGCCCCGGCCGGCGGCGTCCTCCGCCCCGGCCCGCGGCCAGGCTGCGGGCCGGGTCAGGGGTCAGGGTCGTAGGTGATGCGGGCGTAGGGGCAGGACGCCGCGTACCGCAGGAGTGCGGACTTCTGCCGGTTGGAGCGGGCGGACGGCTGGGCCTACTCGGTGGTGCCGCAGAGCGCGGCGAGCGCGGCACGCACGCTGGCACGGTCGGGGGCTTCGGTGCCTGCCAGGCCGTGAAGGATCATCCCGCTGAGCGCGGCGGAGACGCCGTAGGCGCGGGCGGGCGGCAGGTAGCGCTCCAGGGAGATCCGGCCGACGGTGATGGTGCGGTCGGCGATCGGCCGCAGCGCGGGGCGGCGCATGGCGGCGAGGAAGAGCTCGTACTGGACGGTCCAGTGCGCCTGGTCGCCGCCGGTGCAGGCGGTGACCACGGCGTCGGTGAGGCGCTCCACCAGATCGGTGGTGGAGGCGACCGGCTGCTGCTCGTCGAGGTGCTCCAGGTAGGCGAGGAATTGATCCACGGAGCGTGCGAAGGCGAGCTGGATCAGGTCGTCGCGTGTCGCGAAGTGGTAGGTGGTGGAGGCGACCGGCAGGTCACCTTCCGCGGCGACGGAGCGGTGGGTGAGGCCTTCCAGGCCGTGGGCGGCGATAACGCGCTCGGCGGCCTCGATCACTTCCCTCTTGCGGGCCTCGGGGTCGCGCCGGCGGCGCTGGGGCTTCGCCGGGCCGGGCTGCTCGTCGCTCATTCCGGCATCCGCCATAGCCACTCCTATTGCTTCAAATCGGACATTCCTGTTACGGTACAGAACAACAGTACCGTTCAGTGGTCAGGACACGCCCTCTCCGCAGGCCCCAGCGCCCGTCAGGCCGACACACGGCCCGCCCGGCCCGGCCCGCACTGCACCTGACCCGGCTGACTCTCGACAGGAGAACCCTATGAAGATCGCTCTGCTCGGAACCGGCGCCGGTGCGCGCTGCCACGCCGCCAAGCTCATCGCGCTCGGCCACCGGGTCACTGTCGGCACCCGCGACCCGAAGGCCACTCTGGCCCGCACCGAGCCCGACATGATGGGTACCGAGCCCTTCGCCGGTTTCCTCGCCGCCCACCCCCAGCTGACGCTGGCCACGTTCGCGGAGGCGGCCGATGCGGGTGAGCTGGTCATCAACGGCATCGACGGCGCCAACGCCGTCACCGCGCTGGCCGCCCTGCCGGCCGGCGCCCTCGCGGGCAAGACCCTCATCGACTACGCGGTCCCGTACGTCTACCAGCAGCCCGGCGACGCCGAGCACCCGTGGCCCACCCCCTGGGGCGCCATGCCGCGCCTGGACCCCGTCGACACCGACAGCCTCGCCGAGCAGATCCAGCGCGCCCTGCCCGACACCCGCGTCGTGAAGGCCTTCGTCACCCAGGAACAGGAAACCGTCGTCAACCCCGCCGAGTTCGGCGGCGGCGACCACACCATGTTCCTCGCCGGGGACCACGAGAGCGCCAAGGCCGCGGCCACCGACCTCCTGAACGCCTACGGCTGGAGCGACATCATCGACCTCGGCCCCCTCTGGAGGAGTTCCTGCACGAGCTCGCCGAGGCGCCGGGCCGTTGACCGGGGCAGGCGAGCCGGGGTGCAACACGTCAGGGCCCATCCGGCGGCCTGCTTTGTCCGCCTGCGCGGTCATGCCCAGTCCACGCGCAGCTTCCGCAGCGCGTCCAGCTGCTCGGCGTTGAGTTTGTTACGTCGGGTTTTGGTGTTGGAGAGCCATACGCCCGGCTTCACGGTTACCGGCTCTGCCTCGCCCTTGACCGTTTCCTCCCCGTGAGCCCTAGGGACCGGCCGATCCGCGCCTTCCCGCTCGACCCACTGCGTGAGAACCTTCAGGCCGCGCTGGAACGCCTGCTGTGCCCAGCTTCGCAGCGCTCCCGCTGCTCCAGGAGAAGCTGGGCCGTTCTCCGGCCGGCCCAGCACCTGTGGGCGTTGCATCCGGTGATTGCGCCTGGAGACAGGGGCGTAGGGCGACCCCCACAGGGTAGGGGCGCGCCACTACCCGCCAATGGAGGAGGACCCCGTATGACGGCCCGGTCCGTCCCGGAGCACGGAGCACCGCCTGAACGCGACGTCGTCCTGGGCGGTCGCTACCGGCTCCAGAGCCCCATAGGGTCCGGTGGCACGGCAGACGTGTTCCGCGCCATCGACCAGGTGCTGGGCCGCGAGGTGGCCGTAAAGGTGTTCCGCGCGGGTACGGACACGGTCACTGCCGACCGTTTCTGCGATGAGGCCCGCACACTGGCCCGCCTGTCCCATCCCGCCCTCGTCACGGTCCATGACGCCGGCCGTCACGGCCAGGGCGCTTTCATGGTCACCGAGTTGATTCGCGGTGTCACCCTGCGCACCCGAATGGACGCGGGCCCTCTGGGGCCCGTCCAGGTCACCCGGATCGGCGCCGACATTTCCTCAGCCCTCGACCATGTACACGCCCATGGCGTCATCCACCACGACGTCAAACCCTCGAACATCCTCCTGGGCGAGGAGGGGGCACCGCACCTCGCCGACTTCGGGCTCGCCAGGACCGTGCACGAGCACTCCCACAGCGCGCCCGACACCCTGGTGGGCACCCTCGCCTACATGGCCCCGGAACAGTTCCTCGGCGAAGGCGCGAGCCCGGCCAGCGACATCTACGCTCTGGGAGTCACCCTCCTCGAAGCGCTCACAGGCCGACGCGAGTACCAGGGAACCCCCGTGGAGATCGGGACCGCCCACCTCCTGCGGCCGCCCCGAATACCCGAAGAACTGCCGGAGGACCTCGCACGCCTGTTGAAGGCGATGACAGACCAGGCTCCCGCGGCACGTCCTGATGCCGCCGCCGTCCACCAGCGCCTGCAAGAGGCCGCGCGGGCACCGCGGCCTCGCACCGCGGTGCGCACGGCGCTCACCGACGCCTCCACACACCGCTCCTCTCCGCCGCCCCCCGGCACTCGCCTCGCGCGAACGCCCACACGAACGCGGAGCAGGGCTATCAGCAGGCGACGGGCAGCATTCTTGGGCCTCGCGGCCATGAGCGTCGCGGGCAGCTGCGCGCTGGTGATGGGTGCTGATTCCGCAGAGAAGAACACACCCACCTCGGCTCCCTCGCACGGGCGACCATCGGCGTCGCACAACACCGAGGTGGCCGGTCCGGCAGGGGCCCCCGGCATGTCGCCCGCGTCTTCGCATCCCGCCACCTCGGCGTCGACCCCGCAGGAGCCGGGCACGGCGCCTTCCACCACGCCAGAGCCTGGGGCGTTCACCGGCCCGACCGGTTCATACGCCGCACCGCCCGTCGCAGACCGCCCGGCGAAGGCTCCTGGTCCGACAAAGACGAAGGAGATCCCCGGGAAGGCCAAAGGGAAGAAGGACAAGGGGCGGTGAACGAACCCCGCCGCCGCTTGCTCGACCCGGGAGCGCTACCGGTCCATCACCCTGCGGCCAGGGCAGAGCGCGAAGCGATCCGGCAGGCACGTGCCGACCACGGCACCCCGGAATGGCGGAAGTGACACGCGGCCCGCAAAGGCATCGAAGGCACCGTCTTCCATGCCGTCCACATCGCCGGTAGTACGACAGGCCTGCGACCGAGGACTTGCCAAGCCCGCCTCCAGCGCCGGCGCACCGCTGCCGCAATCAACATCACCCGCCTCAACGCGTGGACCAGCCCGAGCGAAGCACACCCCCGCGTCTCCCACCTGGCGGCACTTCGCCCTGCCAGGCAGCAACCCAGCGGGGCGAGGTGATCCTGCCTGCCTCGCCCGGATCGGTGCTCCTGCCGCGTGGCGAGTCGCCCGACGGCGCAGTCCTAACTTCTTCCCGGTTCCGTGAACATCACCGGACGGTTACGCATTCGATCCATCCGCCTGACGGACCGACAACTCGTCGTTTCCACGTGCCGATTGCATATCTGTCTGTCGATTGTGGTGTGAGTCACGCAGGGCGAGAGTGGCGGCCTTCCCGTCGGCTACCGGCCGCCAGTATCGAGAGGGCGTTCATGTCCCACAGTCCCAGCGGTGAAGTCCACCGGCTCAAGGCGAACTCGGTCGGTCTGGTCGGGGTGGTGTTCATGGCGGTCGCCACCGCGGCGCCGATCACCGCGATGACCGGAAACCTGCCGATCGCCGTCGGTTTCGGTAATGGCATCGGGGCCCCGGCCGGATATCTCTTCGCCACCGTCGTCCTGACGGTGTTCGCCGTCGGCTACGTCGCCATGGCCAAGCGGATCACCGCGGCCGGGGCGTTCTACGGCTACATCTCACACGGCCTGGGCCGGATCGCGGGGATGGCGTCGGGGATGCTCGCGGTCCTCGCCTACATCGTCTTCGAGGCGTCGATCGTCGGCGTCTTCTCGTACTTCGCCAAGACGACGGTTCACGACCAGCTCGGCGTCGATCTCCCCTGGATCCTCTACGCGGCCGTCATGCTGGGCGTCACCGCCGGCCTGGCGCACTTCGACATCAACCTCACCGCCAAGGCGCTCGGGGTGATGCTGGTCGGGGAGATAGCGGTCCTGTTCGCCGTCGCGGTCGCGGTGCTGGTCGCGGGCGGCGGCCCGGACGGCATCCCGCTGCAACCGGTCAACCCGAAGAACGCCTTCACCGGCGCCTCCGCCGGCCTCGGTCTCTTCTTCGCATTCTGGTCCTGGGTCGGCTTCGAATCGACCGCCATGTACGGCGAGGAATCCCGCGACCCCAAGCGGGTCATCCCGAAGGCCACCTTGATCTCGGTCGTAGGCGTCGGGCTCTTCTACATCTTCGTCTCCTGGATGACCATCGCCGGCAACGGCCTGTCCAAGTCCGTGGAGCTGTCCGCCTCCGCCAACCCCCTGGACCTGTTCTTCGCCCCCACGCAACAGTTCATCGGGTCCTGGGCAGTCGACTCCTTCCAGTGGCTGCTCCTGACCGGCTCCTTCGCCTGTGGCATGGCCTTCCACCAGTGCGCCGCCCGCTACCTCTACGCCATCGGCCGCGAAGGCTTCCTCCACCCAGCACTCGGACGCACCCACCCCCGCCACGGATCCCCGCACGTCGCCTCCCTCGTGCAGAGCGCCATCGCGATCACCCTGGTCGCCGCGTTCTGGCTCACCGGCCAGGACCCCTACATCCACCTCTACACCCTCCTCGCGATCCTCGGCACGATGGCGATCCTCATCGTCCAGACCCTCTGCTCCTTCGCCGTGATCGGCTACTTCCGCAAGAACCACCCCGAGGATCGGCACTGGTTCAAGACGTTCACCGCCCCCCTGCTCGGCGGGATCGCGATGAGCGCCGTCGTCGTCCTGCTGGTCGTCAACATGAAGACCGCGGCCGGACTCGCCGCCGACTCCCTCGTCTTCACCCTCATCCCCTGGATCGTCGCTGCCGTCTTCCTCGGCGGCCTCGCTCTCGGCCTCTACCTCAAGCTCAGAGCACCCGAGCGCTACGAGGTCATCGGCCGGATCGTCCTGGAAGACGCCACCGAACGCACCGACCCCAGCACCGACACCGTTTCCCCCTCCGCCGCGAACGTCTGACACCCGAGGAGCCACCCGCCATGGCCCGAACCTCCGTCATGCACACGCTCAAGCAACTCGCCGCCGAACACGCCACCGCCCGCCGACTTTCCCTGCCCACCGCCGACGTACGGGGCCTGAGCCGCCGCGCCCTCCTGGAGCGCGCCGCGGCCCTCGGCCTCGGCACCGCCGTGGCAGGCGCCACCACCACCGTTCCCGCCCGGGCCGAGACCGCTCCGGACGGCAACAAGCCGCCGATCGGCAACCCTCGCGTCGCCGTCGTCGGCGCGGGCATCGCCGGTTTGACCGCCGCCCTCACCCTCAAGGACGCGGGCATCGCCTGCACCGTCTACGAAGCCAACCCCACACGTGTCGGCGGCCGCATGTGGAGCCAGCGCGACCACTGGGCCTACGGCCAGACCTCCGAGATCGGCGGCGAGCTGATCGACACCAGCCACAAGAAGATCCTCGAGCTCTGCCGCCGCTTCAACCTTCCCACCGAGGACTTCCTCGGCGGCGGACCCAACGGAGCCGAGGAAGTCCTCTGGTTCGACGGCGCCTACTACCCCCGCGCCCAGGCCGACGAAGACTTCAAGGCCGTCTACCAGGCCCTGCGCCGCGACCTCCAGGACGCCGGCGAGGTCACCTGGAACTCCACCACCCCCGCCGGCACCACCCTGGACAACATGTCCCTGTACCAGTGGATCGAGACCCGGGTCCCCGGCGGCCACACCTCACCCCTGGGCCAGTTCATCGACGTCGCCTACAACGTCGAGTACGGCGCCGACACCACCGGCCAGTCCGCCCTCGCTCTGGTCCTCCTCATGGGCTACCAGCCCAACCCCGGCCACTTCAACGTCTGGGGCCTGTCCAACGAGCGCTACCACATCACCGGCGGCAACGACCAACTCCCCAACGCCATCGCACAGACCCTGCCCCCAGGCTCCCTGCTGATGGGACGCGAACTCACCGCCGTTCGAGCCAACGCCGACGGGACCCAGACCCTCACCTTCAACGATTCCGGCACGACCCGCACCGTCACCGCCGACCACACCATCCTGTGCCTGCCCCTGCCCGTACTCCAGCGCGTCGACCTCACCGCAGCCGCATTCGACCCCCTCATGAAAAACCTCCTGCGTGATGCGCGCATGGGCCACTGCACCAAACTCAACATGCAGTTCACCAGCCGGCCGTGGCGCGGCAGCGGCCCCTGGCCAGGCGTCTCAGCAGGCGACTGCTTCACCGACTCCGACGTCCAGCAGACCTGGGACACCACCAAACTCCAGCCCGGCAACGGCGGCATTCTGCTCCAGTACGGGGGAGGCACCCTGGCCGGGGCCCTCACCCCCGCGACCCCCTTCGCCACCGAGACCGACCCCTACGTACGCACCCTCGCCAACCGGATGCTCACCGGCATTGACGCGTTCTTCCCCGGCACGAAGAACGCCTGGAACGGACGTGCCCAACTGTCGGCCTGGCACCGCAACCCCTACTCCCTCGGCGCATACTCCTACTGGCCCACTGGCTACCTCCACCGCTACGCCCGCTACGAAGGCACCGCCCAGGGCAACGTTCACATCGGCGGCGAGCACTGCAGCTACGACTTCCAGGGTTTCATGGAAGGCGGTGCCACCGAAGGCGAACGCGCGGCCCGCGAGGTCATCACCGCGCTCACCTAGGGGTCTCTGCGATGTCCTGATCAGCTGCTGGGTTCTGCTCTCTTCGTGGGGTGGGATTCGATAGGACCGGGTTGTGAAACGGAGGCAACTCGCGCATGCCCAGTGGAAGTTCACCGAGCCGTACCTGCCGATCGGCAGGTACGGGCCGTATCCGGAGCGGTTGCGGAAGCAGTTCGAGGGGGTGACCTGTCGGTTCCGCTCCAGCGGGCAGAACGGGCTTGTCGCTGGTCAGCGTGGACTTCGCCACGGTCCGCGCTCACCAGGGTCCGGTGCCGAGTCAGTTCCAGCGGCTGCTGGAGATGAGGGGCGTCCTGCTTCTGTTCGAGATCCGGGACGGCACCGGGGCCTGACCGGGCGACGCGGGGAGTCCCGGCGGTGGTCGGGGCGTGGGACGGTGCGGGTGGGAACCGTGTCGACGACGGACGTCCTGAACACAGGACCCGGACGGCGACCGTAGTCACGCCGGCCGGGTTCTGTCATGTGGACTCGACCGATTGGCTACATGGCTGAAGACGAAGAGCGAATGTCGGTGGATCTTGACATCGGTTCCTGATTGGTCCGTTCGGAATGTTGGTGGGTACTGGCGCCACTTGTTCGGGCGTGGGCCTTGGCGGCGTGGTTGATGATCTGGCGGGTGCTGTCCGGGTTCAGTGCCTGGGCCTGGAGGTGCTCGTACATGACGTTGTAGTGGTGTACGTCGGATCGTTTCTCCAGGTAGAGGTCGCTGGTGAACCGTTCCAGATAGACCGTGCCCTTCCCGGGGGCGTCCGCGAACGTGAGAATGGAGAACTGTCCCGAGATGCCCGGGTGGGCTCCCGCCTCGTGCGGGAGGACCTGCACGGTGATGTGCGGCTGGGTGCTGAGGCGGTTCAGGTGCTCGAGCTGTTCGCGCATGATGTCGGGGCCGCCGACCGCGCGGTGCAGTACCGATTCGTCCAATACGGCCCATAAGCGGAAGGGACGGGCGGGGTGGTGGGCCCGGTGCTGTCGGCGCAGCCGTACCTGAAGTCGGGCTGCTCTTTGTCCGGGCGTGGCCTGAGGGATCGTTTCCGCGATGACCGCGGCCGCGTAGGCGGGTGTTTGCAGCAGGCCGGGGATCACCAGGGACTCGTAGGAGTGGATCGAGGAGGCGCCCGTCTCCAGGCCGACGTAGACGGCGTAGGGCACCTCCCCGAAGGCGACCCACCAGCCGTGGCGCCCTGATTCCCTTGCCTGCCACATCAACGCGTCGACGACCTGGGGGTCCGTTACCCCGTAGAGCCCGCACAGGTCCCGCACGTCACGGGGCTTGATGATGCGGCGGCCGTTCTCCAGGTTGCTGATCTTGGGCTGCGAGATCAGCAGCCGCTCGGCCACCTGGGTACTCGTCAGGCCACTGTCCAGACGGAGCCGGCGTAGCTCGGCGCCGAGCCGGCGCCTTCGGACGGTGGGATTGTCGTTCGCCGCCACGGGCGGTCTACCTCCGGCTCGGGACCGTCTGCCGGCCACGCGAGTGCCACGGCCGGGCCCGTGCGAACGCGTTCGCCGTGCAGAAACGATCAACGAGCCCAGAAGCCAAGCGTCACCCTCCTCAGCTTGCTGAAGTCGCGGCGTCAAGTGGTGAACCGACGTCCTCGCCGTGCAGGGTCACCCAGGGCACCACGTCCGCGATCCGGGCGCCGCCGGTCCGCGATCCGGGCACCGTCTGCGAAGAGCGTCCCGCCCCCATCCATCGAAATGGTTCGGCCCGGGTCCTGGCAGACTCTGCCCGCACCCTGCCCATTTCGCGGAGGACCGCCGCCCTGCGCGATCGGGGCACCCTCGCCGTCGACCGATTTTCCCGGCGGGCCGATCGTCCTGTCCGAAGCGCAGGACAAGGCCGCCACCCGCTACCTGGAACACCTCAACGCCGTGACCTCGACCCCCGGCGGCCTCGGCTACGGAAACGGCTGGCGAACCGTGTCCGAGCGGCGCCGGTTGGTGGGTGCGTCGTCCGTCGGGGTGGTTCCTCGGTCGGTCTCCTGTGCGTCAGGTGGTGGTCGGGGGTGTGGGGGCGGGAATGGGTGGTGAGGGGAGCGGCCCGGACGCCGCTCCCGGCCCCCGTGGCGCTGCCGGTCGCGGTTGGCCGGCAGCCGTCACACGCGCCGTGAGCCGCCGCGATCGACAGCCTCCATTCCTGGCGTGACCGGACGGAGGATCGAGCTCCGCTCGTCGGAGGCGTGGCCGGCCCTTCCCTGCCGGATCAAGGCCCGACGGCGATGCCGCCTCCGGCGGGCAGCGCGGTGGGCCGTGGGCGGGTGTGGGGCTGCGGCCCCGTTCCTGCGTGGTGGGGGAGCCGCAGCCGTCGTGTGCTGCCTAGAGGTGGCCGCCGTAGTAGGTGCCGAGCTGGTCGCGGTATGCGGCGTCGCCGCGGTGCTTGTCCTTGTCGTATTCGGGGGAGTCCTTGATCTGGTCCTTGGTGAGGTGGACGAGGATCTTCTCCTCCTTGGCGTCGACGCGGACGATGGTTCCGGCGGGGATCAGGACGTGCTTGCCGAAGATCCAGGGGCCGGTGTCGACGACGATGTAGGAGGAGCCGACGTCCTCGGTGTGCTCGTCGACCTTCCCGATGTGCCCGTCGGATGCTTCGACCTTGAAGCCGATCAGTCGGGTGCCGGGCGTGTAGTGGGACTCGGGGTTGTAGTTCCACATGTCGGTCATGGGTGTCTCCTTGTCGTGGTGGGGGTCAGGTGGTCAGGAGGCTGTTGCGGCCGTCGTGGCCGTCGGCTTCCTCCTCGTCGAGCCAGTTGCCGCCGTCGGCGAGGTGACGGAACCCGTGCCGCTCTCCGCTGGGGAGGGCGATGGTGACGGCGCGGCTGCCGTCGGGGCGTGGGTGCAGCGGATGGAGGCCGGGTTGCCAGTTGTTGAAGTCGCCGACCGCGCTGACCTCACCGGCCGGATGGCCGGCGGGCAGGACGAACGTGATCTCGGTCCGCTTCTTGCCCCGCGTCCGTTCCAGCATCGACAGACAACTCCTCACCAACCGGGGGCCATGACGTGCCATCCCTGCCCCGGGCCACGGGCACGCTCGCGGGCAGTACTCCGGGCGCGTGACGGCGATCACCCGCACGGCCCCCCCCTCGGAGTCGTACGCCGGGCCGTACTCGCAGGAGCACGCGTCGCGGACGACATCAGGACCCGTTGGTGAGAGCCCTCTGCGAGGACCATGACGACCCGCTGACCCGGCCCGGCCGCCAGGACGCGCGGTACGTAGGCGCTCTGGGGCGGGCGTGGTGCCGCGTTGGTGGCCGAGGCTGGGAGGTGCGGTGGATCAGCTGGTGCGGGTGTTGCCCGACGTGGACGGTGTCCGCGTGATCGTGTGCGCGGGCGAGTTCGACCAGGACACCCTCGGCCCTCTACGGGAGGCCTGTACGGCGGCCGTGGACGATCCCGGCGTACGACGGGATCGTGCTGGACGTGTCCGGGGTCGCGTTCGCGGACTCCTCGATGCTGAACCTGATGCTGCTGCTGCGCAGGACCGACCATCTGGTCCTGGCCGGCCCGCTGCCTTCCCAGCCGGCCCGGCTGCTGGACATCACGCAGGCCCGGGCTCTGTTCACCCTGGCGGAGGGCATCGAGGCGGCGCGCGCGTTGTGAGCGTGGCGCCCCGGGGCCGTGGTCGGCGTTACGGATCGGCGTACGGCGCCTGCGCTCGGACGCCGGCCCCTTCCACGCCGAGCTTGGCGAGCGCCGCGAGCTGCGTGTGGTCGAGGTGGTCGCGGCGTGGTCCTGGTTGGCGATTCATACGCTGGTGCGGTGTGCGACACGGCGGCTTCGGATCATTCCTCCGCCTGATTGGCATGACCTCGTGTTAGGGATGGCAAGCAAAAGTGTCCTAAATAGGAGGTATCTGACGATGCGTACGACTCTTCTTCGCATGACGACCGCGCTGGGTGCCGTGGCGGTTCTGGCTGTCTGCGGCGCCGGCGCGGCCGGCGCCGACAGCGTGGGCAGTTCGGGCTTCGGGAACTCGGGCGTCGGCAACTCGGGCGCGCTCAACGACGGCATCGGCAACGCGGGCATCGCCAACTGGGGCCTGGGCAACGCGGGCATCGCCAACACGGGCATCGGAAGCCACGGCATCGGAAACTCCGGCCTCGGCAGCTCCGGCATCGGCAACTGAGGCGGGCCCGCGGCCCTCGCGCCACCGAGTCGCACGACGCGCCCGGCTGACGTCGGGCCGGGCCACCCGGGCCGTCCACTCCATGAGCGGCAGGCCCGGGTGGCCGGCGCGGAACAGCCGGCCCGCTGGATGCGCTGGGTGCTCTTGTCGAGGTCCGTGAAGGATGTTCCGGGCTGGCCTTCACTGGGGAGGGTGTTCTGGGGTGCGGCGGTGACGGCCTCAGCGGCGGTGGTGCTGGTCGCACTGAGGGCATCCATGATCATGGGCAGGACGGGACGGGGAGCATGGACGGCGAGTGGGGCGAATGAGCGGGCGGCGTACCCGCCGAGGTCCCCGTTGTTGAAGACTGCCTTCGAGCACATCTGACACGGCCGGGGGCGTGGTGATCGCCTGCGTCAGCTCCTCGATCGCGGGTCTCCGCGCTCCTGAAGTTCGGGCAGCGGATGGTCGACGGGCTGCTTCAGCGGTGCCAGGCGGCCGGGGCGGCGATCCGGGCCCGGGTGAAGCCGCGCGTGGACACCGCGCTCGCCATCGTCGACGTCGCCGCGGTGTTTTCACCGTGGGCACATCTACGCCCACCGCCACGTCCTGGCCGAAGCGCGCCGACACCGCTGGAGACCCTGCGCGGCCGCGCCCACGTGCCCGGCATCGACAGCTACATCGCCGCCCGGGCCCCTCAGCGCTACAGCCGTCAGCTCACTGTGCCCCAGAAGGGCCGGCGGACCCCGGACCCGGATCAGCTCTCCTACACCGCGGACTTCGCCTGGCCTGTTCGCTGGTGGATCGCGGACAGCGATGGGAATCCGCCGCGGGAGTCGAGCCGGTACGAGCGGGCCCGGGTCGCCGGCCTCACCCTGCAGAACGCGATCCGCGCCGCCCTCACCGCGCCGCCCCGCCGTACGGGACGGAGCTCCGGCCGCGACTGCCTCGGCCGTACCGCCCGACCACGCAGGCCGGGACACCGCCCTGACTCCGGCGCAGCGGGCCGCTGCCGTTCACGCCCACCAGCAGGCCGCGATGCCGCAGGAGTACCTGGCGGGCCGCACGACGGACCCCGCGACGTGGATGACCTCACCGCAGAACCTCGCCCGGGTCGCCGCGCTTACCCGCGGCCGAAGCCCGTAGTCGCACGGTCGAAGAGCAGACCGACCAGACCAAGCAGGCGACTCAGGCGAAGCAGGCCCCGGCCGCCGACGCGCGCGGCTTGGTGCGGCACCGGCGACGTGAGGGTGGGTGTCGGGGCGTGGGAGGGGGGGCTGTGAACGGTGCGTATCGGGAGTCCCACTGGGGTGTGGGGTAGAGCATGCGCAGCCGTCCCCCGCGCTCGACCGCTTGGCTGCGGGCGGAGACCAGGGTGGGCAGGGGGGCTGTCGGTGAACGTCACTGCGGTCAGGTTCAGGATCACCCGGCGGCATCTTGGGCCGGCCAGCACCGCACGGAGATCGTACTGAAGTGGAGGGACGGTCAGGACGTCGAGTTGGCCGGTGGTCTCGATCAGTACGCCTCAAGACGGCCCTGGCAAGGTCGTGTGACGAGCTCTCAGGCCCCGATGGCCAGCGCGCTTCGATTAAGCCAGGCAAGTGCGCCTGGCCCGGTAATCCGGCCAATGGGTTGGGGGAAGCTGGTATTCCGCACCGGAGCGGACGTAGCTTTTCGGGCCAGGTGAGGCATTCCTCGCCGTAACGAAGGGACTCAGCATGACGTGGTACCGAAAGATGGCTCTCTCGGCCGGCGCACTGGTGATGGCGACAGGTGGCCTCGCCGCCACTGCGAGCCCGGCGGCTGCCGTCGGCGGCTGTCCGGCTGGGAAGCTCTGTCTGTACGCAGGTACCAACTACACCAATATGAAGTTATCAACTGGCAGTATCGACTCGTGCTGGGACCTGCCGAATTACGGTCTCACCTCTGTCAAGTCATATGTGAACAACATGTCGGTCAAGGCGACCATCTGGGACCGGGCCTCCAACGGCGAGTACTACCTCGACGGAACGATCTCGCCCAAACGGTTCAGCAGTAACGCCGGCGCCAACTTCGGCTATTACGGGATTGCCTGCACGGAGTAGGGATTGCACCTCTTCAGCCCGTAGCTTTTTCGTTCAGCGGTTCAATGGTCTGACATGTGCGGGTCGGACAGGCGCGGTCCGGCGCCCCCGGTGAGGGCGGGGCAGGGACATCGTGCCCGGGGTAGCCGTGTCGTCCCCGCACCCGTGGTCACCGCTCAGGTGTGGGTGGTGACCACCCGAAGCATTACGCTCGGATGCGTCTCTCCGTCTCCCACCCTCCGGGTACCCGAGGAGGCCGATGCGGGCCACCGGTCGGCCGAAACCGCGTATGGGTACACACGGGCGGGCAGCGACGCCTCACGGTGCTCTCGCCGCCAGCGACCGCTTGCCAGTGCCCCTCATCGGGCTTGCCCGCCGGGCCCGGGGTCAGGGTGTGCCCCGCCTGCGGAGCCGGACCGTCTGCGGGTGCGGTGTTTGCCGGGAGTGGGGCAGTGGTGCGGGTGGTGGTGGAGTGCGTCGGCCACCGGGAGGTACTGGGGGAGGTCCTCCGTGAGGTGGCTGCTGCGCATCAGGAGTCCCACTGGGGACTGGGGGTCGACCATGCGCAGCCAGCTTCCGCGACCGCTTCGCTGCGGGCGGGGACGTTATGCTGAGACGCTACGGGCCTACCGTGCACCTCACCCCGACCGGCGAGCTCGACCTGGACACCAGAACCGCCCTCGACGAGGTGCCGTCCGCTCTCGACGGCGTCTCCGTGGTGGCCTCGACATGCGGCACCTGACGTTCATGGACGTCACCGGCCTGCACGGCCTCACCGACTTCGTCCGCGCCTCGACACCTGCGGCATCGCGTTCCTCGCCTACAACTGGCAACTCCAGCCGCTGCGCCTCATGGACCTCGTCGACGGCTTCTACCCGCCCGCCGGACGCAAGGGAACCGGCGGGCCCACCCGGCGGCTGCGTCGCTCCCCGCAGGGTTGCGCTGCTGCCGCTCGCGAGGCCGGAGCGGCCCGGGCCCGGCAGGACGTCCTGCTCCGGACACCGGCTGCGTCCCGAAACCGTCAGGCGCGGGGCAGCCACCCGGTGGCGAAGTCCGCGCTGTCCCGAGCGTTTCGTGCCCGCTCCCCGATGAGCCGGCGAAAGCCGGCCGCCGCGTACCGCTCGCCGGTGGCCGAGCCGCGGCCGGGAATGCCGGCGGCCTCGGCCATGCACTGCTGTGGTTGGGGTTGCCAGCCGGTGACCAGGACCCGAAGGCCCAGGCTTTCCGCGCGCCGGTGGGCGTCGAGGAGGTGGAGCAGGCCGTCGGCGTCCATGACCGGGACGCCGTGCAGGTCGATCAGGAGGTCCCGTACGGCGGTGGTGACACCGTCCAGCGCTTCCTGAAGGGCCCGGCCCGCGTCCTGGTCGAGCTCGCCGACGGCGCTGAGCAGGGTAGTGGTACCGCGGTGCTGGGTGTTGACAGTGATCAATGGGTTCTCCTCGCGCCGACCGCACGCCGACGCCTGCGGTCCTCCATCCTGGCGCGGCACTCTCCAGGGCTGATGTGCGGCTCGCTGAAGGAAAGAGACGGGCACGTGGCCTCGGGAGCGGTTGAAAGGGTGAAACCCGTTACCGGGCGAGGGCAGGGGGCACCCATGGTTCCGTGGCCGCGTGCCGGTGGACGTGGCCCGTACCCGTGCAGGCGAGACGAAGGAGTACGGCATGACGAAGGCCCGCGACATCATGACGGCCGACGCGACGTGTATCGGCGCGAACGAGACCGTCCTCGACGCCGCGAAGAAGATGGCCGAGCTCAAGGTTGGCGCACTGCCGATCTGTGGCACCGACGAGAAGCTCAAGGGCATGCTCACCGACCGCGACATCGTCGTGAACGTCCTCGCGGCGGGCAAGGACCCCGCCACGGTAAAGGCGGGCGACCTCGCCCAGGGCGAAGCGGTCACCATCGGCGCCGACGACGACGCCAACGAGATCCTGCGCACCATGGGCGCCCACCAGGTCCGCCGGCTGCCGGTTATCGACGGCCACACCCTGGTCGGCATCGTCGCCCTGGCCGACGTTGCCCGCGCCTTGCCCGAGGCGAAGGTCGGTGACCTGCTCGAGGCGATCTCGCAGCACTGATCGACCTGACGATCAGGCCCACTGCGGCGACGGGCCATCCACACCGCGAAGGTGCCCTTCGGGCCTTCGCGGCGGTCGTCGCCGGCAGAGAGCGGATACGCCGGGCTGTCCGCATCCCTGGTCGCGCCGCCCGGACCCGCGACCGGAGCGCGCGGAGGGTCTCTCGTCCGGGTGGCAGCTGTGGCGGTTGGCGTAGCCCCACGCCATGGCCGTGGGTGCAACGGGCAGGGATGGCGAGCCGTGGCCGCGAACACCGGCGGCCTGCGGCTGCCCCCGTTCCCAAGGAGAGGTCCCTCGTGATCGAGAACATGTGGCGCTACAACCCGGAGTCCCACTACAACCCCGGGACCAATCTGGTCGGCTTCAAGGTCGAGGCGAGCGATGGGCACATCGGCAAGGTCGACGAGGCCACCGAGGATGTGGACTCCTCATACATCGTGGTCGACACCGGCCCGTGGATCTTCGGGAAGGAGGTCCTGCTGCCCGCCGGAACTGTCGTGCGCGTCGACATGAAGGAGGAGAAGGTCCTGGTCAACCTGACCAAGGAGCAGATCAAGGACTCTCCCGAGTACGACAAGGACAAGCACCGCGGCGACGCCGCCTACCGTGACGAGGTCGGCCGGTACTACGGCCGTCACATCGGCATCTGACCTTCACGCCCTCGCCGCCGCGGAGGGTTGCATCGGAAGGGGGCTGAAGGGTTGTCCGGACGGTTGCTTTCAACGGGGACCGGGGGTGTGACCGCAGGTGTGAGCCCCCGAATCCGTTGATCTTCTATCTTCGCAGGTCAAACCCGGTGGGCAAGCCTCTTCCGCAAAACGACACCTCTTCCCCTGCGATAGCCAGGGGAAGAGGTTCTATCAGTGATGGCAGCCGCGGCTCACTCATCCAGGACCGGTTCCCCGACCTGGTCGCCGCTGCCGAGCAACTACCCGAGGGCCTGGTCCTCGATGGCGAGCTCGTCGTCCGGGACACTGAAGCCGGCCGACTGTCCTTCGACGCCCTCCAACGCAGGGCCGCCGCCCGCGGCCGATGGCATCGAACTCCTGGCCCGGCCCTACCGGGAGCGCCGCCGACGCCTTGAGGTCCTCTTCGCGGCCCGCGCACTGACCGCCCCCTGGCCCCTGTGCCCCATGAGCACGGATCCGGACAAGGCCAGGGAGTGGCTGGAGGACTGGACGGACGTCTCCGGCGTCGAGGGGATCCTTGTGAAGTACGGCCGGCCGAGTGTTCGGTGTCAGGTTGTGAGCAGGTTGTTGCCGTTGTCCTGGCCCTGGGCGCTGTCGTCGTTGAACCAGTAGTCGCCGGCGGCGAGGTAGCGGAAGGAGTGGCTGGCCTTGGCGGGCAGGGTGACCGTGACGGCTCGGGTGCCGTCGGGGCGCCGGGTCAGCTCGTGGGTGCCGGGCTTCCACTCGTTGAAGTCTCCGACGACGCTGACCGGCCCGGGCGGGGTGTCGGCGGGCAGGACGAAGGTGACCTCGGTACGGCCCTTGCGTCGCTGATGCTCAAGCACGGTGTTCTCCTTCGGGAGAGGGCGGGCGCGATGATCGCCGGTCGCACGATTGCAGTGAATCGCTTTCCGTCATCACATGATGCGGTATGTGATGGTCGGTGGCAGCGTGGCGGTGGAACAGTCCCAGCGATCACGGAGTGCGCGATGAGCGGTATGCAGGACAAGCACCAGCAGCCGGGCAAGGGCCGCGAGGAGCAGGAGCGCCCCAAGCCCCAGCGCCCGGGCCAGGACGAGCCCAAGGACATGCAGGGCCTGCCGTCCCACGAGCGGAAGATCCAGAACCCCTTGCGTGAGCGCGAGCTGGAATTGGACGACGACATGCGTGACGACGAGCGGTAGCCCTCGCCGGCACGTTGTGGGCCGCCCGGGCCGCACCCCGGGCGGGCCCTGCCCTACCCCCGCGACCCTCGCCGTCCACGCCCTCTACAGTGAGCGCGTGGACCGCGATCTTGAGCTGGTACGGGAGGTCCGGCGCCTGCTGGACGCCGCGGGATTCGATAACGTGAAAAGCTGGCACCAACTCCCTACGCAAGGCGGCCACTCGCCCAACAGCGGAGCTCCGCACGCGACCACGTCCGCAAGACGTGCGGCGGTGATGCTCGCGAGGCTCGGCAGAAGAACCCCTCGGCACCCCATGCCGAACACGCGAGGAAAGCGGCCCCCAGCTGGTGCATGCCTCCAACGGCACATCAGTCCCGACCATCGCCGAACGCCACCTCCTGAACGACACAGTTCGGGGGCAGCGCGAAGGGGTCCGTACCCCCTGTGTCGGGGGGTACGGACCTTTGACGTTCTCGCTCGCAGGGCAGCATTGACGAGCTGCTTCAATCACACACCGGTTCGTGCGGCGGCTGCTGCCAGCAGCGCGGAGACATCACTGTCGGTGTGACTGCACTGGATGTACGGGCTCAGGCGTAACAGCGAGTACCGGGTGCCGTCGGGGTGCCGACCTTCGACAGGGAAGGCATAGCGCGCCGACCTCAGGCCGATGTTGTCGTGAAGCTCGAGGCCGGCTGCGGCGTGGGTGAGCAGCCGGTAGCCGGGTGCCAGGTGCCGAGGATGGTGCTGGTCTCGCAGCGCAACCAGCCGATGTCGTAGCGGCGGCCGTAGGGCAGGTGCGGGATGTCGGGGTGGATGAGGGCTGCGGCACGCGTGCGGTCCGATCCGGACGGCGACGTCCTGGGCAAGGCCGGGGATCCCTCGGGTTCACGGACGGCTGCGAGCATCGCGCGGAACGCGTCGACGACAGCCTGGTCCTCGGGGAAGTTGGCATGACCTCGCCGGGCAGCAGCCCGTTCTGCCCGTGTCTCAACTCGCCACGTCACCACCGGGGTCGGCTCCTACCAGTCGATCCGCGATGACTCGTACGGCATCGGCTCCAACGTCGAGAACGGGCTCGCCGACACCATGGTTTACGACATTCCGGCGTCCCGGCCGCAGTATCTCAGCGCTCATCCCCATCTCACCCTGAAGCTGTCCCCGTTGCTGGATGACAATCCCGAGATGGAACTCCAACTCATCGACCGCCGCGCGGACTCTCCCACCTTCGGGGCCGGCCAGGTCCTTCCCTTTCCGCAGGACTCGCGGGCGGTCCTAACGATCGAACCGGGTGTGCTCATGCGGGCTAGGGGCAGCGGGACGCTCCACTACCGGGTGGAGTACGAAGTCCACGACTCCCAAGGTTCGCGCCTGCCCGAGCTCTTCGTCCCTGTCCCCGCCGACGGATTACTGCCGACCTTCGACGCGCCGGGTGCCGCTCTCGCGGGCAACGTCGTCCGAGAGCTGGCCTACCAGTGACGGCGACCGAGCAAGAGTCAAGGACCGGCCCCACCGTGCTCGCCACCGCGTCACGCTGGCTGACGCTGCTGGTCGTGGTCTTCGCCGTGCTCGTCGTGTCCCGATCCATGAGCGAGGGCATCTACGACATCGCGTTCGCCAACCTGGCCCTCGACCTCTCCGGCCTCGTCAGCACGGTCGGCCTGGTGTACTGCGTGGGCTACGGCGTGGAGGTCGTCGCCTCCGTCGCGGCCGGCCCCCTGCTGGACCGGGGCAACCCGAAGACCGTCCTGGTCGTGGCCTACCTCGTCAAGATCGGCGTTTTCGTCCTCATCGGCATCGGCTCCACGTTCCTCTCGTCCCACCTATGGGCGATCGTCGTCGCGGCGGCCACGGTGGACCTCGTCCACCACATCGGGGAGATGGCCCTGTTCGTGCTCCTGCCGCGGATCCTCGACGCCAAGACCCTCGTCCGGGTCCAGGGCATCGGCGCGACCATCCGTTCGGTGAGCGAGCTCCTCTCCCCAGTCGTCGCGGGCCTGGTCATCGCCCTGCTCCCCGGCTCCCGTGCCCTCCTGGTCGCCGCCGGCCTGCAAGTCCTCGCCCTGGCCGTCTTCGCCGGCTTCATCACCGTGGTGATCCGGCAGCCGGGATCCGCGCATCCGAAGTCCGTCCACGCGCAGGGGTCTGACACCACGGTCGGCGTGAAGACCGCCGGCGCCGCGCCCGAAGAGGAACCCGCCCCCACCCCCCTCCCGTCCCGCCGCGTGGTGGCTCGGACCCTTGTCACCAGCCCGGCCTGGCGCCGCTTCCTCACCTTCCACGCCCTGACCGTGCTCGCCCTCTCGACGGTCATCCTCTCCCTGCTGTCCCTCATGAGGGAGACCTTCGACATGTCACCGGCCCGCGCCGGCTCCTTCCTGGCGTTCTCCACCGTCGGAGCCATCATCGGTGGCCTCGTCGTCGCCAAGGCCGGCCCGGAGGGCATCTACGCCAGCCTCCGCTGGGCTACCGCCCTCGCGGGCGCCGGCACCCTGACCGCGGCGCTCCTCGGTGGGACGCAGTGGGCCCTCGCGGCCGCCCTCGTCCTCTTCGGCCTCGGCTTCACCGTCTACCTCAGGTCCGCCGGACTCCTCGTCCAGCTCCGCGCCCCCGCCGCCGTGCTCGGCACCTGGCACGGGCTCCTCGACGCCGTCATCCGCATCGTCAGCGCCGGGGCGATTCTCGCCACCGGCTTCCTCTTCGACCGCTTCGGAGGCAGGCCGGTGTACCTCGCCTTCGGCGCGCTCCTCCTGCTCACCGCAGCGCTCTGGTCCACCTTCGGCACCCAGGACCAGCACAACCTCGGCACCACCCCCCTGCACCCCGGCCCCACCCCCACCCCGTAAGGGCGGCCTGGAGAGACGGTCAGCGGTCGTTGGGCACGCATCCGAGATTGCGCCGGGTGGAGCTGCCGGCTTGCTCTGTGTTGTGGATCATGGGCGGGTCCCGCCTGGTGAGGGAGGGGCGTGGGTACTTTGGCCGCAGGGGGCGGGCGTGGTTGTGCGTCGGTGGGCGAGGCTGGGAGTTGCGGTGGAACAGCTGGTGCGCGTATTGCCCGACGAGGACGGCGTTCGCGTGATCGTGTGCGGGGGCGAGTTCGACCAGGACACCCTCGGTCTCCTGAGGGAGGTCGGGACGGCGGCCGTGGACGATCCGGGGGTACGACGGATCGTCCTGGACGTCACCGCGGTGACCTTCGCGGACTCCTCGATGCTCAACCTGATGCTGCTCCTGCTGCGCAGCGGCCGTCTGGTCCTGGCCGGTCCGCTACCCGACCGCCTGGGCAGGTTGTTGGACGTCACCGAGGTCCGCGCCCTGTTCACCACGACGGACGGCACCGAAGCGGCCCGCGCGCTGTGACGCCGTCCCGGGCCGCGTAACGGATCGGCGCACGACGCGTATCGGGTGATCCGGTCCATCGGGTTGTCGAGGGGACGGCGGCCCCGCCGCCGGGCGAGGTGGCGGGGCCGCCACACGTTGCCGGCCCGGATGGACGGGGCGGCGGGCACGTGTCGTCACTCTCAACGTCAGTGGTAAGCGGTGCGTCACGCCGGTTGGACTGTTCAGGTGGACAGGCGGCTTTGGCACCGCCCTGTACGGGGCTCCCGAGGAAGAACCCCCGCTGTGTGGAGCCGTCGAAGGCCAGGGCAGTCAAGCTGTACGAGCGCATGGCAGATCCCCAGGTGCTTTCAATCGATCGAGCCCAAAGGTCACAGGCTGGGCAGTAAGCCAGGCATGTGCGGCGGCTCCGAGAGCATCAGCAGCACCAAGGAAGTTGATCAGTAGTCGGCAGATCACCTGATCGTTGATCGGGTGTGTCGTTGACTGCCGCCCAGTGGGCGAGAATCGAGCCGTTGCTGCCGGACCGGGCTCCGAAACGGGGTGGACGGTGGCGTGATCACCGGCAGGTAATCGACGCAATTGCTTTCACGTACCGCACCGGCACGCCGTGGACGGAACTTCCCGACCACTTCGGTTCCTGGAAGGGCGCTCACAACCGGCTGCGGAAGCGGGCCGCCGACGGCACCTGGGGAAAGGTCTTCACCGGCCTGCTCGCCCGGGCCGACGCGGAAGGCGACCTCGACTGGGTCGTCGCGGTCGGCTCCACCATCGTCGCGCCCACCAGCACGCCGCCGGGACAAAAAGGGCCCCGGCTGGCGAGCCGGACGATCATGCCCTCGGACGGTCCCGCGGCGGGCTGAGTACCAAGATCCACCTTGCCTCGGACAGCCGCTGCCGCCCGCTCGCCCTCATCCTCACGCCTGGCCAGGCCGGTGACGCGCCCGCGTTCCGCCCACCGTCCACACCCACCCGCACCTCGGCCCGGCGCGCGAGAACCTGGAGGTGGAGCAACTGCTCAAGGCGAGCGGAATGGCCTGGACGATCCTGCGGCCGACACAGTTCGCCTCGAACGCGTTGATGTGGGCGGACACCATCCGTGCCCAGACCACCGTCCATGCCCCGTTCGCCGCGACCGCGCTGCCGACCATCCATCCCGCGGACATCGCGGCAGTGGCACGGATCGCGCTGACCGAGCCCGGCCACTACGGGTACCCCTATGCCTTGGCCGGTCCGGAGCCGGTCACCGCCCGCCAACAGGTCGAGGCCATCGCGGCAGCACTGGGCCGGGAGGTGCCCTTCGCCGAAATCAGCCGCGAGCAGGCCCACGCACGGATGGTCGCCGTCTTCGGGACCGATGCCGCAGACGCCGTGCTCGACGTCACCGGCGGAGACGTGAACGACGAGCTGCTGAGGGTCCGTGACACGGTCGCCCGCATCACCGGGACGCCGGCCCGCCCCTTCCGGCAGTGGGCTTCGGAGAACATCGACGCCTTCCGCTGAACCCACGGACCACAACGCCTTCGTCGCTCAGTGGCCACCCCGGCCGGGCGAACTCCGCCCCCGGCCAAACGGCCACACTCGGCACCTCGGCGGCCTTCCCACGGTGGATCAGCCCGTACACCGAGCAGCCCGACGGGCTCCGGTCAACGTTCACGCGCATGCGGTCACGCCCCGACTACGCCCTCCGGGGCCGGTTCAGTCGCGCGGAGGAATCGTTTTGTCGATATCGGCGAGCACCTGACGCGTGCTGTCGATGTCCATCTCAATGAGGTTCCGCCGGAACTTCCCCGGCCCGTTCCGGTAGCGAGTCTTGCCCGCTTCGGAGGTGAAGGCGTCCGCCGGGATCGTGTCCTGTCCAGGGGCAACGAATTTGAGCACCTCTTCGAAGGCGGCGAGGGCGTAGGCCAACGCCGCGCGCTATTTGTGGTGTTCGGAATCGGGCCGGTTGAGCAGCTCAAGTCCGGCGGCCCGGGAAGCCCGGTAGGCGACGGCCACGTACTCGCCGGGGTCGAGGATCCGGGAAGGTTCGGGGCCGCCGAAGGCGGGCGCGGGCGGAGGGATTTCTTCCGCCATTTGGAACTCGAAGTGCCGGGCGCGGCCGCACTGCCGACAAACGCCCTCGTACACCGCCACGAGGTCGTCGCTCCGCAACTCCAACCGGTGCTGCCGGTCGAAGTCGAAGCTGCCGCACTCGCATGCGTGCAGGTCCATGTAGAGGTGTGCTTCGGACGAGGAGCGTGCGTTCAACATGTTGCGACCCTATGGTCAGGTGGTGACGGGGAGAGTCCCGCAGCGGAAGGTAGTGATCGGCGGCGGCGCGAGCCTCAGCGGATCTGACCTCCAGGGTGCTGCTGACACATGGAGTAGGGAGCCGCGCCCGCCCCCCGTTCCGGCACTCCCACGGCGCCGGGACGGACAACTGGGCCCGGATGAACCGGGCCACCGGCTGCGGCCTCCTGGGCCGGTTCAGTCGCGCGGAGGAATCGCCTTGTCGATATTGGCGAGCACCCGCCGCGTGCTGTCGATGTGCATCTGGATGAGGTCCCGCCGGAACTTCCCCGGTCCGTTCCGATAAAGGGCCTTGCCCGCTTCGGAGGTGAAGGCGTCCGCTGGGATGGCGTCATGTCCGGGCGGAACGAACTTCAGTACCTCTTCGAAGGCGGCGAGCGCGTAGGCCATGGCCGCGCGGTACTTGTGGTGTTCGGATTTGGGCTGGTTGAGCAGTTCGAGTCCGGCGGAGCGGGACATCCGGTAGCCGACGTCCGCGAATTCCCCGGGGTCGATGATTCGGGAAGGTTCGGGGCCGCCGAAGGCGGGCGCGGGCGGAGGGATTTCTTCCGCCATTTGGAACTCGAAGTGCCGGGCGCGGCCGCACTGCCGACAAACGCCCTCGTACACCGCCACGAGCTCGTCGCTCCGCAACTCCAACCGGTGCTGCCGGTCGAAGTCGAAGCTGCCGCACTCGCATGCGTGCAGGTCCATGTAGAGGTGTGCTTCGGACGAGGATCGGGCTCTCAACATGGCATGATCCTAAGGTTCGTTGCGCGGTGACGTCGCTCCGGCGACGTGAGAGGGGCATCACGTGGACAGGTCGACCGATCCCCGGATCCTGATGGCTACGTTGGGGCGGCAGGCCGGCGGGCAACGACGGCTGAGCGTACCCAACCACCAGGGCGCACTGCTGGCCGCCGCCGAGCGGGACATGGGCTTGGTGGTGCCCCTCGTCCTCGGCGATCGGTTCGGTTCCCCGCTGCCCGGGATGGAGAAGGGGCGTCGGTTCTTCGACCTGCCCGACAGGCGGGACAGCCAGGTCCGGTCCGTCAGGATCTGGGTGGATGCCATCCCACTGGACACGGGAACGATCGCCAGCACCGCGACGAACACGACGTCGGACCACTACGTCCTCCGGATCTCCGACCGCCTGCCGACCGAGTTTGTGGGGCGGGTACTCGCCCACGCGGTGGGCGAAACATTTGCCATCCGCGAGCGCGCGGCGGCAGGTCTGACTCCCGTACGCGACGACCTCCTGGGCCGAGGCACGGCACTTTCCCCGCAGGCCGAGTTGTCCGCTGCGGACATGGGACGCATCGGCGAGCTCAATTGGCTCGCCGAGCAGAGTGCCGCCGCACGGCTGTCCCAAGAACAGCGCACCAGGGCACGTACGGACTTCTCCGCCCTCCTGGACCAGTACGGAATGCGCCCTACCGCGGCGATGAGTGAGGCGGCGGATTTCGCTGCCCAGGACGAGGCGGCGGAGATCCGGCGCCTGGTTGCGATGGTGGCTCTCACGGACAAAGCCTTGGGGCTACTCGGTCCCCTGGCCCTCCCCATCGAGCAACTCCCGCCCGCTGAGGCCGCCGCCCTGCAGTCCTTCCGCGACGCGGCCATGATCGCCGAGCGCCAGGTCGAGGCGTTCATCGGCCGCCGTGACGTCACCATGCCCATGCCCGGCTACGACCAGAACGGGCTCCCGCTGGCCCGCGACCAGCTGGAACCCGCCTCCGCCCAATGGGCCGCATACCGGGATCAGCTCAGCGACCGGGTCGACCGGAAGCTGACCGACCAATCGGCGGCTGGGGAACTCCCGCGGCGCAAGGTGGTGATCGGCGGCGGCGCGAGCCTCAGCGGGCGCGACCCGGAGGCGC
>NZ_JBEZKS010000075.1:0-33750 GCF_040651775.1 Streptomyces sp. NPDC048383 | reverse complement strand
AGCGGTGTTAACGGCGTTAACGCCGTTAACGGGTGCCGGGGTCGGGGGTGGGTCGGTGGGGGCGGGGGCGTTAACGGTGTTAACGGGGGCAGGGGGCTGAGGTGGGGCGGGGGGCGCTGGAGCGTTAACGGCGTTAACGCCGTTAACGGTCGCGGGGGGAGGGGACGGGGTGTTAACGGCGTTAACGCCGTCGAGGGGGTGGAGGGTGGCGAGGCCTTCGAGGAGGCGGGCGTAGGCGGCGCGCTTCGGGGGGCGCGGAGCCGTGCGGCCGGTCTCCCAGGAGGTGACCGTTTCGCGGCGGACGGACAGGGCCTTGGCGATCTGGTCCTGGCTCAGGCCGGCGGCCTCGCGCAGGCGCTTGCGTTCGTCCGGGTGGGGCAGGCCGTCCTGGGCCGCCGCCGCTTCCAGCAGCGCGTCGACCGCTGCGAAGAGGGCGGTCTGGTCGTTCATCTCGCTCATCACTACCTCCGGGTGCAGCCTATGCGAACCGCACTGTTAAACGCACATGAAACGCACGTGGGGGCATTAACGGCGTTAATGCCGTCACCGCCCCCGGCGTGGGTGCCCGGCTCAGATCCGCTGCATCAACAGCTCGGTGACCGCCTTCAGGTCGTCCGGAGTGAGGTGGGCGGTGAGGGCGTCCGCGATGGTCTCCGGGGATTGGGTGGAGATCGTGATGCGGGAGGAGGGGGTGGGCGCGGGGGAGGGGGCGGTCTTCACGGTGTTAACGGCGTTAACGCCGTTAACGGTCGGTGGCGTCGGGCGGGTGCGCTGGCGCGGGGGGTTAACGGCGTTAATGGTGTCGTTGGCCGCGGCGGCCTGGTCCTCCTGGGGGAGGCGGCCGATGCGGCGGGCAGGCTCGACCTTGAGTTCGCCGGTCTCCACCTTCTCCTGGAGGGTGGGGGTCAGGTTGAGCAGGGTCAGGCGCTGGGAGACCCAGGCCGGTGTCTTGCCGAGCCGCTTCGCGACCTGGGCCTGTGAGCCGTGGACCTCGACGAGGTCCTGGAGGGCGCGGGCCTGGTCCATGGGGGCCACATCGACCCGGTGCACGTTGGCGATCAGTGCCGATTCGAGGATGTCCGCCGCGGAGGCGGACAGGGAGTCGTTCACGTGGATGTGCATCGTCTTGAGGCCGGCCAGGTGGGCGGCCGCCAGGCGCCGGTTGCCGTCGATGACCACGTACGGGGCCCGTCCCAGGCCGTCGGTCTGGCCCGGGTGGGCCTCCATGAACGCCATGCGGGTGGCGACCGCGAGGGGCTGGAGTTGGCCGCGGACCGTGAGGGACTGGGCCAGCTCGTCGAGGTCCGTGAGGTCCTCGCGGAGGTTGAAGGGGTTGTGGGCGAGGGCCTCGATGGGCACCTCGGACGGGGGGACGACCCCGGAGGTCGGGGCGCCCGTCGCCTCGGCGATGGCCGCGCGGCGGGAGCTGACGCCGACCGGCTGTGCGCGGGCGAAGGAAGCCGAGACTCCGAGTTTGTCGGCCTTGCTCATGAGATCTCCCTGGCGAGCGCGCGCAGGGCGACGGCCTGTTCGCCCTTGGGTGCGTAGACGAACAGTGGCTGCTTCACACGTACGGCCTCGCGCTGTTCCTTGAGGTCGGGGACGATCGCCACGACCCGCGGATCCTTTATGTCCAACCAGGCCTGCAGGGAGGACGTGGCGATGTAGCCGCGGCGGCCGTCGTAGAGGTTCACGACGAGGCCGAGGTAGTCGATGTCGAGGCTGAGGTCGTCGCGCAGATCGTTGATCTGTGAGGTGAGCAGGTCGTACGCGTCGGCCGAGGAGTCCTCGGCCTGTACGACGATCAGCGCGCCGGAGGCGCCCGGCTGTTCGGTGTCGCGGCGGCGGCCGTAGTAGATGGCGGCGTCCATGCTGAGGCCGAGGCTGGGCGGGCAGTCGATGAGGATGACGTCGTAGTCGGCCTCGACGGGGGTGAGGGCGCGTTCGAGGGCGGCCTCGCGGGCGCGGACGGTGGACAGGCGGACGTCCAGGAGGAACGCGTCCGTGCACGCGGGGAGGATGTGGAGGCGGTCGCCGAAGCGGTCGTCGGGGATGGCGACGATGAGGTCCGAGAGCGGTCCCTTGGCCTCGCCGGCCATGTGGCAGGTGAGGCTGTCGCCGCCGATGGGGAGGGGCTGCTGGCCGAGTTGCTTCGTCAGGTGGCCCTGCGGGTCGAAGTCGACGAGCAGGACGCGCATGCCCAGGCCCGGGAGGTCTTCGAGGTCCAGGGGCGAGGTGCTGGTCGGTGCTGCCTGCTCGGGGTCCTCGGGGTCCTCCACCGGGGTGAGGCGGGCCAGCTGGCGCGCGATGCGGACCGGGTGGAGGGATTCCGGGTCCTCCGCGAGGGCCTCCGCGGTGCCGGCGGTGATGGCCGTCTTGCCGACGCCCCCCTTCTGGTTGCAGACCACGATGCGGCGCACGACCGTGGGCCGCTTCACGGTGGGCGCCGGGTTCATCTCCAGCCAGAGGCGCACCGTTTGGGCGAGTCCCTGGGTGAGGGAGACGCCGCGGTCCTTGGCGTCCGTCCGGAACGACTCCCACTGGCCGGCGGGCAGCCAGGTGGAGAACGACTCTGCGCCGGACGTGTCGACGGGGGAGGGGGCGGAGGCGAGGGCGCTCCACTGCGCGATGCCCTGGTGGACCGCGTCCTGGATGTCGATCCGCAGTTGGGCGGTGCGGATCTTCAGTTCCTGGCGGAGCCACGGGGGGAGCTTGGAGACGACCTTCTCGCGGTCGCTCTGGGACGAGGGCGAAGTCATGAGAGGGACTTTACTAACGTTCTGGAGTGTTAGTGAGCGCCACGCCTGAGTTTTGCTAACGAAGTGGGCGGAGACACGCCAGGGCGGCCCCGCACTCGCCGTGGCGAGCACCCCCGTGGTCCACCACGACGTGTGCGGGACCGCCCTGGACGTACCGTCAGCCGGCCGTGACCGCTGCGGGGTTCGGGGAGGTGCGGTGCGAAGGCATGGGGTGCGGGGCGGGTTGGGCGAGCGGGGCGCGCTGGGTCAACAGGCCGAGCCGGGCCCGGCAGGCGAACGAGCCCGCGGGGTCGAAGAGGATCGCGCGGTCGGCCGGCACGATGCCCGGGAGGAGGTGCTTCCACAGGTCGACGACCCGGGCGTGCAGGTCCTCGCGTTCGGTGCGGACGTGCGACGTGACCTGGATGCCGGTGAACGAACCGACGATGAGCGTCGCGAGGTCGTACGTGTTGAGCGCCTGGAGGATGTCGCCCCGCTCCTGGGCCGGCGTCAGGCAGCCGTGGCAGGTGTCGATCCAGGCGTTGTAGGGCGAGGGGTCCGGGTGCGTGAACGAACCGAACTCGATGACGAGGCGGATGCCGGCGCGGATGCGGACGTTGGTGCGCAGCCCGTACGCCAACTCGTGCGTCAGGTCGATGACCGTTTGCAGGCCCGGGTCCACGATCTCGTGGACGCCCTCGGACACCCGGAACTGCTCGTCCATCAGGGTGCGTGCCAGGGCTTCCTTGGACTGGAAGTGGAAGTACAGGGCGCCCTTGGTGACTCCGGCGTGCTGGACCACGTCGCTGAGGCTGGTACCTCCGAAGCCGCCGTGGTCGAAGGCGACCGCCGCGCCGTTGAGGATCGCCTGCCGAGTGATTTCGGCCCGTCCCTGCCTGACCCGCGCCACGTGGTTCTCCTGATGCCGGTTCCGCTCGGTGTTACGGGGCTCAGCGTAGTGCGGCCGGTTCGAAGAAAACCAGTCGACAAGTACTTTTTAGGCGGCGGGAGGAGGTGATGTGGGGGCCTGTGGGGCGGTTTGGCGTGTTACTGATTGGTGGTGCGTCGGGGCGGGGGCGTTAACGGCGTTAAGTGAGGGAGCGGGTTCCGATTGTTAACGGCGTTAACGCCGTTAACGGTCGGGGTCAGCGGGTGGTCCAGCCGCCGTCCACCGAGAGGGTGGTGCCGACGACGAACGAGGCTCGGTCGCTGCAGAGCCAGGCCGCTGCCTCGGCGATCTCCGAGGGTTCCGCGATGCGGGGCAGGACGGCCGCGTTGAGGAGGACCTGCTCCATGTTCGGGTTCTGCTGGAGCCAGAAGTCGATCAGTTCGCTGCGGGTGGTGCCCGGCGCGATCGCGTTGATGCGGATGTTCTGAGCCGCGTACTCGGAGGCGGCGGCCTTGGTCAGGCCCAGGACGGCGTGCTTCGAGGCGATGTACGGGGACGCGGCCGGGGTCGCGACGAGGCCCGCGGTGCTGCTGTTGTTGACGATGACTCCGCCGCCGGTCTCCAGCATCGCGCGGATCTCGTGGCGCATGCAGTGCCAGACGCCGCGGACGTTGGTGTCCATGACGGTGTCGTAGTCCTCCTCGGTGAGGAGGTGCATGGGCGCGGGAACCGTGCCCGTACCCGCGTTGTTGAAGGCGGCGTCCAGCCGGCCGAAGGAGGTGACGGCCGTTTCGACGGCCCTGGCGACGTCCTCGGAACGCGCGACGTCGCCGATGACGTAGCGGGCCTCGTGACCGGCGGCCCGGAGCTCCTCCGTGAGCGCCGCCAGCTCCTTTTCGCGGCGGGCCATGAGGGTGACCGAAGCGCCCTCGCGGCAGAACACGCGTGCGGCGGCCGCTCCGATGCCGGCGCTCGCGCCGGTGATCAATGCAGATCGTCCCGCAAGCGTTCCCGTGCTGTCCTTCGTCTCCATCGCGCGAACCTAACACGCGAACACGGCGCGAAGTGATCGCTGGTCAGTAGGTGTTCCGTACCCGGTGACCGGTTATAGATCCATTGGCTCCGGCGAGAGTCCGGCCCGCCTCCGGCGCGGCCACCGACTGTGGCCGCCAGGATCTCGTACCCCTGTCCTGGGGGACAGCCGCGAACGCGGCGAACGCGGTGTGGAGCCCCCATGGTCAAGCAGGAGCGTGCGGCACGCACGCGCGAATCCCTGGTGCGCGCCGCCGCGGAGGCGTTCACCGACGAGGGGTTCGCCACCGCCTCGATCTCGGGGATCAGCGGGAGGGCCGGAGTGACCTCCGGTGCCCTGCACTTCCACTTCAGCGGCAAGGACGAACTCGCCCGGACCGTCGAAGGGCGGGCCGCCGCCGCGCTGCGGGTGGTGACCGGCACCGCCGGGGAACCGGACGGCCCGGTCGATGACCCGCTGACGCTGCTGGTCGATTCGACGTACACGTTGCTGGGGCTGCTCGCGGGGGACGTCGTCGTGCGCGCCGGCTTCGCGCTGTCCGCCGATGTCACCCACCGGAGCCAGGTCGACCTCCGCGCGCAGTGGTGTGAGTGGACGAGCGAGTTGATCGAAGCCGCCGGGCGACAAGGGCTCCTCGCCGAGGGGGTGTCCCCGCAGCAGGCGACGCCCGCGGTGGTGGCGTCGATCGTCGGACTGGAGGTGCTGGGGGCCGCCGATCCCGGCTGGTTCGCGGCCGAGACCCTCACCCGGATCTGGTCCGTCCTGCTGTCCGGTATCGCGGCCGCCCGCCGAGACGACCATGAAACAGACCGAACGGTTTGATTTACGGCCGTTCTGAGTGTTAGATGACCCTGTCGGGGCCCGGTCCGCGCTGGTCGTAGCGGCTGGGGATGCGCCCACGTCTTCGGTAAATGCGCAGCTCAGTGTGGGTTTTTGAGCACAGCCCGACCATCGTCGCAGGAGAAACGGTACGGCCGGTTTTGTATTGACAAACCGCTGGGACTGTTTTTTACTGACTCTTGCGACTCATCCAAGGACAGGGGAGTACGACGTGGACATCGATGTACTGGGCGCGCTGGCCGTGCGGGAGAACAACACCTCCATCACGCCGACCGCCCCCAAGCCCCGGCAGGTCCTGGCGCTCCTGGCCCTCCATGCCGACCAGGTCGTGCCGGTCGCGGCGCTGATCGAGGAGCTGTGGGGCGCCGAGCCGCCGCGCAGCGCCCGTACCACCCTGCAGACGTACGTGCTCCAGTTGCGCGCCCTCATCGCGACCGCCCTGGAGAACGCCGAGGGCACGCGGACCGCGAAGGACGTACTCGTCACCCTGCCCGGCGGCTACCTGCTGAACAGCGGCGGCGGGACCAGCGACGTACGGGAGTTCGACCGGCTGGCCGGATTGGGCTACCGGGCGATGGACGCGGGGGACGCGGCCGGTGCGGCGCGGTTGCTGCGCGAGGCCCTCTCGCTGTGGTCGGGTCCGGCGTTCGCGGACGTTCACGGCGGGGTGCAGCTCGACATGGAGACGCGGCGGCTGGAGGAGACCCGGCTGTGCGCCCTCGACCAGCGCATCGAGGCCGACATGAAGCTGGGCCGGCACCGGGAGCTCCTCGCGGAACTGACCGTTCTGGTGAGCCGCTATCGCACTCACGAGAACCTGCACGGTCAGTTCATGCTGGCCCTGCACCGTTCGGGACGGCGCGGCGAGGCGCTGGACGTGTACAAGCGGCTGCGCACCACGCTCGTACGGGACTTGGGCCTGGAGCCGTCGCCCGCGCTGCGCCGGTTGCAGCGCTCGATCCTGATGGCGGCCCCGGAGGGCATGCCCAAGGTTCCCGCCGTGGCGGCGGTCGCCGGTACGGGGACGCGGTCGGAGCGGCTCGTGCGGGCCTGAGCCGGCGCCGGGCGCGCCCGGGTGCCGGCGCTGGGGGAAGAGCGTGGACGCAGCGGGGGGCGGAAGGAGACGAGCGGTGCAGGAGAGGTCGGAGCGGACCCGTAGGCGGTTGGTCTTCGCCGGGGCCGAGATGTTCCACCGCAACGGATACGCCAACGCGACGCTCGGTGAGATCGCCGGCGCGGCCGGGGTGACGAAGGGGGCGCTGTACTTCCACTTCGCTTCCAAGGACGAGCTGGCCGACGCCGTGCAGCGCCGCGGATGCGGGCTGTTGCACGACGCGGTGCGCGGACTGAGGGAGAACGGTGCCTCCCCCCTGCAGGCGCTGATCGACACGACCCACTGGCTGGCGCGGATGCTGCACGAGGATCCCGCGATCCCGGCGAGCTTCCGCATCACCAAGGAGTGCGCCGGCCAGCACCTGAGCGCGGTGGACTTCCACGGGGCCTGGCTGACCGTGGTGAGCGAACTGCTCAGCACGGCCCGGGACACCGGAGAACTGCCGGTGGCCGAACCGCTCGCCGCAGCCGGCGGGGCGGGTCCTGGCCGAGGTCGCGGTGACGTGCGTGACGTGCGTGACGTCGGTGACGTGGGTGACATCGGCGATGTCAGGGACGTCGGGGACACCACGCCGACCGTGGATCGCTGGGAGAGCGCCGAGGCCCTGGTGGCCGCCGCGCTCTGCGGGATCGAGGTACTGGCGGGAACCGGGCTCTCCTACGGGGAGCTCCAGCGGAAGGTGGCCGCCCTGTGGGGGCTGCTGCTCCCCAGTCTGGTGGGGGAGACACGGATCGGCGAGTACCGGACGGGAGCCGTCGGGGCGCGCACCTGGGGGACCGGAGCCGAAGGGCGCTGTGAGTTCCAAGGGACCGGGGCGCAGCGGTAACTGCGGCGCAGTCGCAGGGCAAGCAAGTCGGAAGTGATCGAGGCGACTCGACGGAATGCGGAGGGGAGACCGTGAAGATTCAGGTTCTGGGTCCGTTGAGTGCCGAGGTCAACGGAGACTCGATCGTGCCGACGGCCGGCAAGCCGCGGCAGATCCTGGCCCTTCTGTCGTTGTACCCCGGGCGGGTCATGCCGGTGCCGACCCTCATGGAGGAGATCTGGGGGCAGAACCTGCCGCAGAGCGCACTGACCACGCTGCAGACGTACGTCCTCCAGCTGCGCCGCAGACTCGGCACGGCCATGGGGCCGGGTCGGCCGGGGGCCGCGAAGGAAGTGCTCACGACACGGCACGGCGGATACCTGCTCCAGGTACCGCCCGAGTCCGTGGACGTGCACGCCTACGAGACGCTGGTGGTGCGCGGCCAGGCCGCGTTCGACGCCGGCGACGACGAGGGCTCGGCGGCGCTGCTGCGGGAAGCGCTCGCGCTGTGGCAGGGGCCGGCGCTGGTCGACGTACGGGTGGGGCCGGTGCTGGAGATCGAGGTGCTGCGGCTGGAGGAGAGCCGGCTGGTCACGATGGAGCGGCGCATCGACGTCGACCTGCGGCTGGGGCGGCACACCGAACTCCTCGCCGAACTGACCGAGTTGACCGCGCGCAACCCGCAGCACGAGGGGATGCACTCCCAGATGATGGTCGCGCTGTACCGGTCCGGCCGGCAGGCGGCGGCGCTCGACGTGTTCCGCAGGCTGCGGCAGCGGCTCATCGGGGACCTGGGGGTCGAGCCGTCACCGCAGTTGCAGCGGCTGCACCAGGCGATCCTGGCGGTCGATCCGGCGCTGGACGTGGCGGCGGGACCGAAGCGGGGATCCACCTTCGACCTGTACGCGGCCTGACGGGCCGTACGCGGCCCGACAGGTCGTACGCGGGACCGGGCCCCGGCTGCCGCAGGAGGGCGGCCGGGGCCCCGTCAGGCATGGTGGGGGGCATGGAAGATCTTGGTGAGACCCCCGTTCCGTTCCGACTCGACGTACCGCAGGAGGAACTCGACGACCTCGCGGCGCGGCTGCGGCGGGTGCGGTGGCCCGACGAACTCGACGGGGCCGGCTGGGACTACGGGATCCCGCTGGGGGAGACGCGCGAGCTCGTGCGGTACTGGCGCGAGGAGTACGACTGGCGGGCCGCCGAGGCGCGGCTGAACGCATGGCCGCAGTTCACCACCGTCATCGACGGGGCCCGGGTGCACTTCGCGCACCTGCGGTCCCCCGAACCGGACGCCACACCGCTGCTGATGACCCACGGCTGGCCCGGCTCGTTCGTGGAGTTCCAGCGGGTCGCGGGCCCGCTGACGGATCCGCGGGCACACGGCGGTGACCCCGCGGACGCCTTCCACCTGGTGCTGCCCAGCATCCCCGGCTTCACGCTGTCCGGGCCGACCACAGAGCGGGGCTGGGAGTTCAAGCGGGTCGCGCGGGCCTTCGCGGTGCTGATGGAACGGCTCGGGTACGGGACGTACGGGGTCCAGGGCGGCGACTGGGGAGCCGCGATCTCGCGCGAGCTCGGCCGCGTCCGGCCCGAGCGGGTCATCGGCGTGCACCTGAACCTGCTGCCCGGAGCCGGCGCCACCGCCGAGCCCACGGAAGCGGAGCTGTCCGGGCTGAGCCCCGCCGAACGGGAACGCACCCGGGCCTCCTGGGAGCGGTACCGCGTCTGGGCGAAGGAGCGGCAGGGCTACGCCGACATCCAGGCGACCCGGCCGCAGACCCTCGCCTATGCGCTGAACGACTCCCCGACGGGGCTGCTCGCCTGGATCGGCGAGAAGTTCGCCGAATGGAGCGACCCGCGGTGTCCCGTGAATCGGGACCAGATGCTCACCAACGTGATGTTGTACTGGCTCACCGGGACGGCCGGTTCGGCGGCCCGGATCTACTGGGAGCGGGCCCACGCGGACTACTTCGGGCTGCCGCCCGAGGTGTCGACCACCCCGACCGCCCTCGCGGACTTCCCCCGGGACAACTTCGTCCCGTTGCGGCACGTGGCCGCGCGCACCGACTCCGTCGTGCGCTGGACCTCGTACGACCGGGGCGGGCACTTCCCCGCCATGGAGGTGCCGGAGTTGCTGGTGGGTGACGTCCGCGGCTTCTTCCGGGAGCTCGCCGGGGCCGTCCGGCCGTCCGGCATGTGAAATCCGGTGGGGGTGGGGCCGTACCGCTGTGATGATCGCTCGATGAACGATGAGCAGCGGACCCGTCCCGTACTGACCGGTGACGAGCGGGAGACCCTCACCAGCGTGCTGCAGGGGCAGCGCGACACCCTGATGATGAAGTGTGCGGGGCTGAGCGCCGAGCAGCTGCGGCGCCGGGCCGTGCCGCCGTCCGGGCTCAGCCTGCTCGGGCTGGTGCGCCACCTCGCGGAGGTCGAGCGGGGCTGGTTCCGCAACGTGGTGGGCGGCGAGGACGTACGCGGCTACTTCCCGCAGAACGCGGCGGGAGAGCGGACCGAGTTCGACGTCGAGGACGCGGACCCGCAGGAGTCCTTCCGGATCTGGGAGGACACCTGCGAGCGCTCCCGGGCGATCGTCGCCGCCGCCGAAGCCCTCGACGTGCAGGGGCGGTACGGGGACGAGGGGTACTCCCTGCGCTACGTCCTGGCGCACATGATCGAGGAGTACGCCCGGCACAACGGGCACGCGGACCTGTTGCGCGAGACGATCGACGGGGCCACCGGCGAGTAGCCGCCGACGGACGGGCGGGCCCGCCGCCGGTCAGGCCGGCGCGGTGCCCGGCCGGTCCACGGCGTCGAGCGCGACCTGCCACGGGAAGTGCGGCGTGGCGTCGGGACCGGCCGGACCGGGAACGAACCCGCCCTCTCCGTACAGGACTTCGGCTCCAGCGCCGCGCAGCACCGTCAGGGACTGCTCGAACTGCGGGTGCGCGGCGAGAGCGGCGTTCGTGCAGGGCATGGCCACCACCGGAACGCCCTTGCCGAGGGCTTCGGCGGCCACTCCCACGGTGAAGCGGTCGGTGAGGCCGAGCGCCCAGGCGTTGACCGAGTTGAACGTGGCGGGCGCGAACAGCAGCGCGTCGGCGGCCGGCCACACGTCCGGCTCGCCGGGCATCTTGTACTGCCAGCGCACCGGGTTGCCGGTCAGCGCGGCGAGGCCGTCGAGGCTGCCGGCCACCCACCGCGCCGCTGTCGGGGTGAGGCCGAGGCACACGTTCCAACCGCGCGACTGGGCGTCCTCGATCACGTGGGCCACGTCGAAGACGGGCGGGGCGGCGGAACAGAACAGGTAGAGGGTCCTCATACGGTCATGTGATCACATTCCCTGCCTCCGGCTGACGTTGAGGTCGAACGGGGACGTGGACGCACGCGTATGCGGTTGAGCTCTTCAACGATGTCGCGTCGCACCGCCCGGCGGTTGACTGAGGGCATGACGAAGAACGAGAACGAGAAGGCGACCCTGGTCATCGGCGGTACCGGCAAGACCGGTCGGCGGGTTGCGGAGAAGCTGGCGCACCGGGGCCGGCCGGTCCGGATCGGATCGCGCGCCGGTGAGCCCGCCTTCGACTGGCACGAGCCCGCCACCTGGGGGCCGGCGCTGGAGGGCGTCGACCGGGTGTACGTCACCTACTACCCCGACCTGGCCTTCCCCGGCGCCGCCGAGCAGATCGGCGCGTTCGCCGAGCAGGCCGTGGCCGCCGGAGCCGGCCGGCTGGTGCTGCTGTCCGGGCGCGGCGAGGAGGCCGCCGAGCACAGCGAGCACCTGCTGAAGGCCTCCGGCGGGGACTGGACCGTCGTCCGCGCCAGCTGGTTCAACCAGAACTTCGACGAGAGCTTCTTCCTGGACCCCGTGCGGCACGGGGAGATCGCCCTGCCGACCGCCGACGCCGTCGAACCCTTCGTCGACGCCGACGACATCGCCGACGTGGTGGTGGCCGCGCTCACCGACGACCGGCACATCGGCAAGACGTACGAACTGTCCGGGCCGCGCCTGCTCAGCTTCTCCGACATCGCAGCCGAACTGTCCAAGGTGACCGGACGGGAGATCGCCTACGTGCCGGTGTCGGACGCCGACTACCGGGCGGTGCTGCGCGACCAGGGCCTGCCGGAGGACTTCGCCGACCTGTTCGCGCTGATCCTGGACGGACGCAACGCGCACCTGGTGCACGGGGTGGAGGAGGTGCTCGGGCGGGGGCCCAAGGACTTCGCGGACTACGCCCGCGAGGCGGCCGCCACCGGGGTGTGGAACGACTGAAGGGGGCGACAGCCGCCCGGTACGGGGAGGATGGGGTCATGGACACGCTGACCGGACTGCTCGAAGGGCCCAAGGCCCGCGGCGCCTACCTGCAGAAGTCCGTCTTCAACCCGCCCTGGTCGCTGCGGATCGAGGACCGGGCGCCGCTCTCGGTGATGACGCCCGTACGGGGCACCGCCTGGCTGGTGCCCGACGCGGGCGAGCCGGTCCTGATCGGCCCCGGTGACGTGGCCGTCGTACGGGGACCCGTGCCGTACACCGTGGCGGACGCGCCGGGCACCCCGGTGCAGGTCACCGTGGGCGCGGACCAGCGGTGCAGCACGGGGGACGGTGAGGACGTCACGGACACCATGGCGTTGGGGGTGCGCACCTGGGGGGCGCGGGCCGTCGACGCCGGATCGGTGGTGCTGCTGAGCGGCACCTACCAGGCGCCCGGTGAGATCGGCCGGCGGCTGCTCGGGGCGCTGCCCACGGTGCTGGTCCGGCCCGCGGGCACCGCGGACGCCACCTTGATCACGCTGCTCGCCGCGGAGGTGTCCCGGGACGAGCCCGGCCAGGCGATCGTCCTCGACCGGCTGCTCGACCTGCTGCTGATCGGGGTCCTGCGGGCCTGGCTCGCCGCGCCGGGCTCGGGGGCGCCCGCCTGGTACCGGGCGCAGGCCGACCCCGTGGTGGGGGTGGCGCTGCGGCTGCTGCACGAGAACCCCGCGCACGGCTGGACGGTGGAGGAACTCGCCCACAAGGCCGGGGTGTCGCGCGCCTCGATGGCCCGCCGCTTCACGCAGCTCGTCGGCGAGCCGCCGGTGGCCCACCTGACGGGCTGGCGGATCGCCCTGGCCGCCGACCTGCTGCGCGAGCCGGAGGCCACGATCGCGACGGTGGCCCGCCGGGTCGGCTACGGCACGCCGTTCGCGCTGTCGGCGGCCTTCAAGCGGGTACGGGGGGTCAGCCCGCAGGAGTACCGGGCCGGGGCGGCCCCGTCCCCCGCGGGGGTGGGGGTGGGGCGCACCGTCGTGCTGCCGTAGCCGCCGCACCGGCCGGCGCCGCGGGGCCTTTCCGGGGCGCTCAGGGCAGGGGGATGACGGCGACCGTCTGGTCGCCGCTGAACTCGCCCGTCGGCCGGAAGCCCAGGCCCAGGTAGAACGGTTCCGGGCTGCCTTCGGCGCGGCTCCAGCAGACGTGGGCCTCGGCCGCACCACGGGTGCGCAGTTCCTGGAGGACGGCGCCGACCGCGAAACGGCCGTAGCCCTTGCCCTGGTGTCCCGCGGAGATGTTGAGCCGCCAGATGCCGGAGCGGCGTTCGTCCGGGTCCTTCGCGGGATTCCACACGATGTCGACGAAGGCCATGACGAAGCCGACGACCTCGTCGCCGTCGACGACGGCCCGCGGCCAGGCCACCGGTCCGTGCATGTACGCCTCCGCCAGCGACTTCACGACGGGGGAGACGAGGTGTTCCTGGGCCGGGGCGACCCGTACCGCGCACACCGCGTCGAAGTTCTCCTCCGTGACGGGCACGAGGCGAAGTGAAGAGCTGATCATGCTCCAAGCGTACGGTTCGGCCGTGAGGTCATAAACTGCGTGACGGATGACCACGGAACCGGCGGAAGGCAGCAGTTGACACCCGAGCGGATACTCGTGACGGGAAGCGCCGGTTTCGTCGGTTCCCACGTGACGGCCCTGCTGTCCGAGGACGGCGGCCCCTTGCTGCGGCTGCTGACCCACCACCGGAGCCCGGCGGCCGCCGGGAGCAACGTCGAGGTCGTGACCGGCGACCTCACCGATCCCGCCTCGCTGCACGGGATCTGCGGGGGCGTCACCACCGTCCTGCACCTGGCGGCCCGTATCGGGGGCACCGAGGAGCAGTGTCGGACGGTCAACACGGAAGGGACCCGCGCGCTGTTGGCGGAGGCCGCGCGGGCCGGGGTACGGCGCTTCGTGCACCTGGGCACCGCCGCCGTGTACCGGGACGTTCCGCACCGGGGCGAGGCCGAGGGCGAGCTGGAGGAACGGCCGTCCTCCCCCACCAGCGTCACGCGGCTGGAGGGCGAGCGGCTGGTCCTCGCGGCGGGCGGCACCGTCCTGCGCCCGCACCTGGTCTACGGGCGCGGCGACATCTGGCTCGTTCCCGCTCTGGTGCAACTGATGGGAATGCTGCCGCATTGGGTGGACGGCGGCCGTGCGCGCATCTCGCTGATCTCCGCGGATGCGCTCGCGGGGGCCCTCGTCGACCTGGCCCGGCTGCCCGCGCTGCCCGGCGGGCAGGTGCTGCACGCGAGTCATCCGGAGCCGGTGACCTCCCGCGAGCTGATCACGACGGTGGGGCGGGCACTGGGTGTCGCCCTGCCGGAGGGCGACATCACCCTTGACGAGGCACTGGAACGATGGGGGGCGGCCGGTGATCCGGTCACCCGGCGCAGACTTTCCCTGCTGACCACCGATCACTGGTACGACAGCGGCGCGCTGTGGAAACTGGTCGGTGCCGAACCCGGTCCGCGACTGACCGAGGGGTTCGGGGCGTACGCCCCCTGGTACCGGGAGCGGTTGGGGCTCTGAGCGCGCCGCGTGCCCCTGGGCCGCCGTCGCCCGCCTCAGACGGTGCCGGTGACGGTGGCCTCGAAGGTCTTGACGTCACCCTGGCGTCCGGTGACCTGGACGATGCGGACGGCGGGGTCCGTGGAGTGGGCGACCTCCGTGTCGATCCAGCAGGGGGCGTCGAGCTCGGCGTAGCTGTGGAAGAAGCTGTCGATGCCGGTCGGCTTGAACGCTTCGCCCTCCAGGACCCCGCAGGCCGCCTGACGGGCGGCCTCGATCAGCACCATGCCCGGGTGGTGGTCGTTGGGGTGCTCGAAGAGGACCGGGTGCCCGAAGTTGGGGCTGAGCAGCCAGCGGCCCGGCCGGTCGCCGGCGGCGAGGACGACGTCGGTCGGCGAGACGCGGCCGGCCGACTGTGCGGGGATCGGCGCCGGGGAGGGGCCCATGCGGAGCGACGAGGACGCCTTGGCGTACTCGCCGCGAAGTCTGCGGTACACCGCGGGGGACACGCAGCTGAAGAGCCCCGAGCCGGTCGCCGCGATCCGGTCCCCCCGTCGGACCGTCACTTCGACGAACCCTGAGAATCTGTTGCCCTGCCAGGCGAAGTCCCGGCAGGTCACTATGAGTTCGAGATCGCTGGGGCTGTTGCCGATGAACATCTCGGCGGGTTCGGTCTTGAAACCGAGGCTCCAGACCAAGGCGTTGTGGGTGAGGGGCACTCCGTACTCGGCGTGCGCCAGCAGGAGTCCCGCCTGGCGGATCGTCTCCGCCGCCTGCACCGGGTCGTGGCTGAGGCCGTCGGCGCTGGTGAAGAACATGTGGGCGCGGGGCCACTGGGCGGTCACCCGGAAGACGTCGTCGCCCATCCGCTCGTAGCCCGTCAGGAACACCTCGGCGACCGCGCTCCGGTGTACGTATTCCCGGGGGACCGTGCTGGTGAGCTGCTGCTGGATGTCGTTACAGCGCGTCGTCCACCGACCGCCCTCCGTGCGCGGTGCAGTCGGTGCGGTGGTGTTGTTCTCGAACGTGAGCAGGGTCATGGACCTCTCCGCAGAGCCGAGGTTGACGGATGGAACGAGCACTCTGCGACGTAAGATACGTACTCTCCGGTTTTATTTGCAAGGAAATAGCGCCTTCCACTTATCGAACGCGCCCCGACCGGACGGGTTCGGCGGAGGGGCGTGGAGGTGGCGGGCCGACGGTGCGCCCGCAGGCCGCACAGGGGAAACCACGGGGCGGGAGGCCTATCAGAGGGGCGACGTGGGGGGGTGTGGATTGAGCCATACGGGGCAGATAAAGAACCGACCAGGCGGTTGTTTCTTGGAGGTGACTGCGAGTCATCCTCTAGCGACAAATCGGCGGCCGGGGCGCCTCGTGATCGTCCGGTCGATCACCGCGCGTACCCCGCGAGTGCCCCCCGCGTGCCCCGCGCGGCAGCGGAGGGAGGCTCGTGTGTCCCTAGGCGTTATGGTTTGCGGGTTGATAAAATACGGACCTTCTGGTTGGTTTTAATGGGGGGAGGGGGTCCTCTAGGGGATCCGTCCGTAGTCACCCACTGTGTATCGGAGGCATCGTGGCACGTCAGGAGCGTGCAGTGCGCACGCGTCGTGTGATCTTGGAAGCGGCAGCCGCAGTCTTCGACGAGCGGGGGTTCGAGGCCGCCACCATCGCTGACATCCTCGCCAAGGCCGGGGTCACCAAGGGCGCGCTCTACTTCCATTTCGCGTCGAAGCAGGACCTTGCCCGCGGCATCCTCGACGAGCAGTACACCGAGGGAACCGTTCCGCCGCGTGAGATCAAGCTTCAGGAACTCTTCGACCTCGGCATGGTGCTCGCCTACCGGACGAAGCACAACCCCCTGCTCAGCGCGGGTACCAGGCTCTCCCTGGGGCCGGACATGCGCGAGATCTTCGGCGGCGGGTCCGTGCCCGGCTGGATCCAGGTCACCGAGGACGTGCTCCTCCAGGCCAAGGCGCAGGGGGAGTTGCTCCCCCACGTGAACACCGCCGAGGCGGCCTGGGCGCTGTCCGCCGGTTGGGCGGGGGTGCAGATCTACTCGCAGACCCTGACCGACCGCGCGGACATCGAATACCGGGTCTCGGTCTTCTATCAGCACTTCTATCCGAGCATCGCGGTTCCCGCGGTGCTGGCGCGGCTGGATCTCGGCCCCGAGCGGGGCGCGACGGTGGCGGCGGAGATCCGACTGCTGGACGAGGCGGCCGCGGCCGCCTCGGTCGGGGAGCCCGTTCACACCTGAGCCGTGCTCGGCCGCACCTGAGCCGCGCTCCAGCGCGGCTCGAATCCGGTTCGATGATCGGCACAGACCATGGGGGATGTTCATAGCTCCGGCAAACCGCCGGGGCGGTTTGTGGAGTCCTCATGGTCAAGCAGGAACGTGCCGCCCGCACGCGTGAAGTCCTGGTGCGAGCGGCCGCCGAGGTGTTCGCGGAGGAGGGGTTCGTCACCGCCTCCATCGCGGCCATCAGCAAGCGCGCCGGCGTCAGCGCCGGCGGGCTGCACTTCCATTTCGGGAACAAGACCGCGCTGGCCGAAGCCGTGGCGCGGCGGGCGTCGGCGACCCTGCGCACGATCACGGTGTCCCGGGTCTCCGACGGCAACGCCCTCCAGGCGCTCGTCGACTCCACGCACGAGTTGATGGAGCTGCTGGCCCGCGATCCCGTCGTCAACGCGGGCTTCGGGCTGTGCGCGGGCACCGGCGCGGTCACCCTGACCGCGCGGGGCGGCGGCGCGGGCTGGGACCTGCGCGTGCAGTGGCAGCGCTGGGTCGAGGGCATGTTCCGCGCCGCGCAGCGCGAGGGTCGGTTGGCCGAGGGGGTGTCCCCGCAGGCGGCGGCTGCCGCCGTGGTGGCGGCGATGGTCGGCTTCGGGGTCCTCGGAGCCGGAGGATCCCGCCGGTTCGGCCCCTCCGGCGTCACCCCGTACTGGCAGCTGATGCTGCCTCGGCTCGCAGCGCAGGGCTCCCTCGGGGAGCTCATACCGGCCGGCTCGGGCGCGGTCCGGGCCTCGCAGCCCCACTGAACCGACCCGGCTCACGTCGCCGAAATCCCGTCCGGCCGGGGCCACTTCGAGGGCATCCCGGTGGCCGTTCCTGGGGCTGCCTGTCGGATTCGGCCGGCACGGCCCGCGGTGCGGACCTTGATCAATGGGACCAAGTGGCCGGACCGGTTGGTTGGTTCTGGCCGCTCCACACCCCTCGGACGGGTTTCCGAGGGGTTTTTTTCTTGGATCCTTGAGCCCCCGAAAGCGGCTCCGAAGCCCCCTTTTGAGGCCAACTTCCCAGCTCAGGACGTGTTTTGGCCGCTTTGTGTGTCCGATTCGGGAGAGAAACGGCACAGCCGGTTTGGTATTGACAAACCGGCTCAGCTGTTTTTTGCTCATTCCAGCGAAAGTCAAGGGCTCATCCATGGACGAAGCAGGGGAGTACGGCGTGGACATCGATGTACTGGGCGCACTGGCCGTGCGGGAGAACGGGGTCTCCATCACGCCGACCGCAGCCAAGCCCCGCCAGGTCCTGGCACTGCTCGCGCTCCACGCGGACCAGGTCGTCCCGGTCGCGGCGCTGATCGAGGAGCTGTGGGGTACCGAGCCGCCGCGCAGCGCCCGCACCACCCTGCAGACGTACGTGCTCCAGCTGCGCGCCCTCATCGCGACGGCGCTCAAGGAGACGGACGGAACCCGGACCCCCAAGGACGTCCTCGTCACGCTGCCCGGCGGCTACATGCTGAACAGCGCCGGCGGGACCAGCGATGTCCGCGAATTCGACCGGCTGGCCGGATTGGGCTACCGGGCGATGGACGCGGGGGACGCGGCCGGTGCGGCGCGGTTGCTGCGCGAGGCCCTCTCGCTGTGGTCGGGTCCGGCGTTCGCGGACGTTCACGGCGGGGTGCAGCTCGACATGGAGACGCGGCGGCTGGAGGAGACCCGGCTGTGCGCCCTCGACCAGCGCATCGAGGCCGACCTCAAGCTCGGTCGGCACCGGGAGCTCCTCGCGGAACTGACGGTCCTGGCGAGCCGCTACCGCATCCACGAGAACCTGCACGGCCAGTTCATGCTCGCCCTGCACCGCTCCGGCCGCCGCGGTGAGGCGCTCAGCGTCTACCAGCGGCTGCGCGCCACGCTGGTGCGCGAGCTCGGCATCGAGCCCTCGGCCGCGCTGCGCAGCCTTCAGCGGTCGATCCTGATGACCGGTCCCGAAAACCCGGCCGCGGTCCCGGCGGCAGCCCGAAAGCGGCTGGCACAAGTGGGTTGATTCGCCGGGAGAACATCGCGCTCCGCTCAATCGCGCAAGGTTCCTTCGAAAACCCTCGAAAGGTGCAGAGGGCATTCCGCATTCCTGAAAAGGGATTTCCGAGAGGCGAATCGGAACGTATTGACCCCGGTCCTTTGGGTCGTCGGAACGGGGTTATGGGCACCAACCGGAATCATCCGGGTGGAATCCTTCGGATGTTCGTCCGCTGCGGAGATCTGCTCGATGTCGGCTTGAGATGCGGGTGACCTGGGATCCGCCTGACATATCGTCATCCGGTCGAATGCTGAAAACCGAGAGTACGTCGACGAAATACGGAGGGGAGACGGGAGACCGTGAAGATTCAGGTTCTGGGTCCGTTGAGTGCCGAGGTCAACGGGGCATCGATCGTTCCCACGGCGGGCAAGCCGCGTCAGATCCTGGCGCTTCTCGCGCTCTACCCGGGCCGGGTGATGCCCGTGCCGACGCTGATGGAGGAGATCTGGGGGACCAAGCTGCCCGACAGCGCCCTCACCACCCTGCAGACGTACATCCTCCAGCTCCGCCGCCGGCTGGGCACCGCGATGGGGCCGGGCGCCCCGGGAACGGCCAAGGACGTGCTCGCCACCCGGCACGGCGGCTACCTGCTCCAGATCCCGCCGGAGTCCGTGGACGTCCACGCGTACGACGCCCTCGTCGCGGGCGGCCAGCAGGCCTTCGACGACGGTGACGACGAGCGCGCGGCGGACCTGCTGCGCAAGGCGCTCGCCCTGTGGCAGGGGCCGGCCCTGGTCGACGTACGGGTGGGGCCGATCCTGGAGATCGAGGTGCTGCGGCTGGCGGAGAGCCGCCTGGTGACGACCGAGCGGCGGATCGACGTCGACCTCAGGCTCGGCCGGCACACCGAACTCCTCGCCGAACTCACCGAGCTGATGGCCCGCAACCCGCAGCACGAGGGCCTGCACTCGCAGGCCATGGTCGCCCTGTACCGTTCGGGGCGGCAGGCGACCGCGCTCGACGTGTACCGCCGGCTCCGGGCCCGGCTGATCGGCGAACTGGGCGTCGAGCCCTCGCAGCAACTCCAGCGCCTGCACCAGGCGATGCTGCGGGTGGACCCCGCGCTGGACGTGGTCGCCGGACCGCGCCGCGGCTCGACCTTCGACTTGTACGCGGCCTGAGCGCGCATCCCGCGGCCGCCGGGCGTCCCCCGCACGTTCCAGCGCGGCTGTGACCGTGCTTGAGGAACCCTCCACCGGATCCCGCCAGGCTCACGTCGCGCCGGTATGCGCACCCGCGCCGGCGGACGAGGAGAAGGGCAAGCCATGGACCGGCTGGAACTCACCGACCTGACTCGCATCCTGCGGGTATGGGGAGGCGAGGACGAGTGCGTCGAGCTGACCGAGGAAGTACAGGACCTGTACTGGGACGAGCTCGGCTACGACAGCCTCTCCGTCCTGCAGACCACCGGCTCGGTGGAACGCCGGTTCGACATCCTGCTCGACGGGGAAGTCCTCGAACTGGCCGACACCCCGCGCCGCTTCCTCGCCCTGGTGAACGCCGTCCTGGGCAGCCGGGCGGGGGTCTGATCCCCAACGGTCGACCCGGTCGGCTCCCCAGGCCCGGTCGGCCGTGCACGGCGCGGGACGTCGGGCGCTCGCGGAACTCCACCAGTGCTCCACGCGGATTCCGGCGAACGCGGACAGGATCTGCGTCAAGCGTTGAGAGAGGGTGTCTGATGTCTGTCGAGCGATCACACCGGATGTCACACGCGGTCGACGCGGCCGCGCCGGCCGGAGTCCTGTACGCCTTGGTGGCCGACACCACCCAGTGGCCGCTGCTCCTGCCGGACAGCATTCACGTGGAGCGTCTCGACTTCGACGGGACCACGGACCGGTACTTCCAATGGGCCGTCGTCGACGGGGTCCCGCAACCGTCGCTGTGGCGGCGCACCCTGGACGCGAGACGCCGGCGGGTCGACTTCCGCGCGGAGCGGTCCGGGGCCCCCGTCAGCACGACCGGCGGCAGCTGGAGGGTGGAGGAACTCGCGCCCGGCTGGTCCCGGCTGACGCTGGAGCAGGACGTCAGCGTCACCGTCGAGCGGGCCGCGGACGCCGAACGGCTCCTCGCCGCGGCGCGGGCCGGGGCACGGACCACGTTGGACCGGCTGCGGGCCGCCGCGGAGGGCTGGCTGCGGCTGGACGCGGCCGCGTTCTCCTTCGAGGAGTCCGTACGGATCCAGGGACCGGCCGAACCGGTCTACGAGTTCCTGTACGGGGTGGCGTCCTGGCCCGGCCGGGTGCCGCACGTCGTGCGCGCCGAGGTCACCGAGGGCAGCCCCGGCGTCCAACACGCCACGGTCGTCAACCTCGCCGGGGACGGCTCCGCCTACACCACCGAGGCGGTGCGCGTGTGCTTCCCGGCGGCCGGCCGGATCGTCTTCAAACAGCTGCGTCCGCACGCCCTGCTGAGCGCGCACACCGGCGAATGGTCGGTGGAGCCCGACGCGACCGGTGTCACCGTCGTCGCCCGGCACGACGTCCTGCTGGACGAGCGGATGGTGGAACGCGTCCTCGGCCCGGACGCGGACCTCGCGCGGGCGCGCCGGTTCGTCCGCGAGGCGCTCGGCGCGGAGAGCAGGGCCACGCTCGGGCCGGCGCAGCAGCACGCTCGGGAATCGGTCAGGTCGCTCCGGTCGGTCTGACCGCGGAGCCCCGGCGGCGGGACCGGCTCCACCGGTCCTGCCGTCGGCCCGTGTCCCGGGCGCCCGCGGATCCGCCGCGCCCTGCCGGACGGTACCCCGGAGGCACCGGTCGTCTCCTCGGGAGGGCTCAGTAACCGGTGCTCGGGGTGTCGAGGCCCGCCAGCAGGGCGGGGCGGGCCAGACAGGGCATGACCACCCGCCAGAACCCCGCCAGCGTGCGCGGGGAGAGCCACTGCGGGTCGTCCCGTCCCAGGACCGCGAAACCGAACGTGGCCGCCACGACCGAGGCGGCCACGCCGTGCCCCGACAGGCCGGGGACCAGCGCGTCCTCCTGCTTCGCCTCGGCGAGCAGCCGGTGCACGTACACGTGCCATTCCCCGAGCAGGGCGGACTGTGACGCGTACGCGGGTTCGCGCGCGAGCTGGAGGCCGGTCCGCGCCACCACGTCGTACGAGAGCAGCCCGGCCAGGGCCAGCGTGCTGCCCGCCAGAGCCTGCAGGGCCGAGGTCCGCTCCGCGTACACCGTGCGGGCGGCGGCGCGCAGGCGCCGCGCGGCGGCGGCCTCGACGGCCGCGCCGACCGCGGCCTTGTTCTCGAAGTGGAAGTGGAGCGCGCCCGGGCTCACCCCGGCGCCGGCGCTGATCATGCTCAGCGTCGCGTCCGCGTACCCGCGCTGCCCGAACACCACCGCCGCTGACTCGATCAGTGCCCGGCGGGTTCGGACAGCGCGTTCTTGTTTCATCACGGAGGGCTCCTGTATCAGTTTCCTATTCATATTAAACCGTCCCGTTGGTATTGAGTAAAAGAGTGGGGGGTGGCGGTGGCCTGTTTGGTCAGGTTCGCTGGCCGCACTTGACCCGATTTGACGTCTTTATTGACTCACTTGGCAGCACTTACAGCCTTTGACAAACCGACGAAGCGGTTTGTATCTTCTTGACGTTGGCTCAACCGAGCTTGAGGGAGGGGGGCAGATGAACCAGCGTTCCTACGCTGTGCTGGAACCTCACACAGCCGCCGCGGGGGCGGGCGGAGGGTTCTCGCTTGCGGAGGGTCCGAGAGCGCCACAGAACGGCCCGGCCCAGTCGGCGCTGTGGCGGATCCTCATCGTTGAGAACGACGCCGTCGAAGCGGAGACCCTGGCGCGCGGACTGCGTCGTCACGGTCACGAGGTCGACATCGTCGCCACGGGGAGCGAGGCGCTGCGCAGCTACGCCGACGCCGACCTGGTCCTCCTCGACCTCGAACTGCCGGACCTGGACGGTCTGGAGGTGTGCCGGGGGATCCGTGCGGCGCACCAGATACCGGTGATCGCCGTCACCGGCCGGGGCAGCGAACTCGACCGGGTCCTGGGCCTGCAGGCCGGCGCGGACGACTACCTGGCCAAGCCGTACGGCTTCCGCGAGCTGATGGCCCGGATGGAAGCGGTCATGCGCCGGTCACGGCCGTCGCGCCCCGTCGCCGCCACCATCACCTGCGGGGCGCTGCGGATCGACGCGGGCACGCGGGAGGTGACCCTGAACGGGGAGCCCGTCGAGACCACCCGCAAGGAGTTCGACATGCTCTACCTCCTCGCCTCCCATCCCGACACCGTCATCCCCCGCAAGATGCTGATGCAGCAGGTCTGGGGTGACTCCTGGTCCCGTCGCACCGTCGACACGCACGTCAGCACGTTGCGCAACAAGATCGGGGCCGGCTGGATCATCACGATCCGGGGAGTCGGCTTCCGCTTCGGCCAGGGCTGAGTCCCACTCCGGTGCCCGGATCCCGGTCCGGCAGGAGACGCGGAACCACAACCGCACCGCGGTGCGCGGGCGGACGACGAGCAGGGCCGGGGCGGACCAAGGGGGACGGACATGACCGTGACGGCGCTGTGCCACGGGGAGGGCTGCCGCGGCGACCGTTCCGACGGACGCGGCCGGCGGCGTGCGGTCCAGGGCAGTCGGCTGTGCCGGTCCTGCCGGGACCACTTCGGCGCGGGCCTGGCCGAACTGGCCCACCTGTACGAGGAATGCGGGCGGGTGCTCGGCGGCGGAGCCCCGGGCAGCCTGCGCGAACGAACCACGGGCGGTGAGCACCCCGGGCTGCCCTTCAACGCGGCGGCAGCCGACGTGCGTGCCCGGATGGTGTCCGTACTCGGCTCCTGGAGCGGCCTGGTCGCCCAGCAGCGGAGCTGCGCGCCGCCGCCGCGCACGGCCGCCGCGCTCACGGCGTTCCTGCTGCGCAACGCCGACTGGCTCGCGGCCCATCCGGCGGTGGCCGAGGTCACCGAGGAGATAGCCCGGCTCGTCCGGGCGGGACGCCGCGCCGCCTTCCCCGACCCGACGCGCACCATCCGGCTCGGTGCCTGCCCCGAGCCCGACTGCGCGGGCGGCCTCGCCCTCGCCATACGCGACGGGGCCCGGTCCGCCGGTCCGACCATCGTGTGCGACGCCGACCCGGGCCACCGCTGGACCAGCGAACGCTGGAGCGAACTGAGCCACTCCATGGAGCCGACCCGCCCGGCCGGGACCGCCGCCGGGGACGCCGCGGCGGCCGCCGTCCCCACCGAACGCTGGTTGACCGCGGCGGACATCGCGCGGCTGTGGCACGCCCCGACGGGCACCGTCTACCGGCTGGCGAGCGAGGAGCGGTGGCGCAGGCGCAACCGCGCGGGGCGCACGTACTACAGCGAGACCGACGTCCGTGCCTGCTTCAGCCGCCGGGCCGCTCGCGGCTGACCTGCCGTACGCGCGACCGACCTCGATCCGCCCGTCCCCGGGGTGCGGAGGGACACGCGACCGCGCGCCGAACCGCGCGGGAAGGCGTGCGAACGGGCACGGCGGCGCTCGGAATTCCGCACGCTGCCGCACGGGAACGCGCACGGCGACGCACGGGAACGCGCACGGCGACGCGCGGGAACGCGCACGGCGGGCCCGGAATTTCGGATGGTGCCGCGCGGAAGCGCGCACAGCGTTCGGTAGGGCCCGGATCGAGCGGTCTGACCTGCGCTTGACCTTCGCTTGGCCGTGTCGCGACTCTACGGACCAGCCCTTGTGGAACCTGACCGACTCCTGAATCCGCCGCCATTGAATGCCCTCCCGTCTCCGAAGAACCTTGTAGTCAAGATCCGGTGCACTGTCTCCGGAGGCGAATTCGAGGAGACCTGATGGACGCCCCTGTGATCGTCGTCGGCGCGGGGCCGGCGGGCATGATGCTCGCCGGTGAACTGCGGCTGGCGGGAGTCGCCGTCGTCGTCCTGGAACGCCTGGAACGGCGTACGGGCGAATCACGCGGCCTCGGCTTCACCGCGCGCACGCTGGAGACCTTCGACCAGCGCGGCATCCTCGCCCGGTTCGGCGACGTCGAGACGAGCACGCTCGGCCACTTCGGCGGCCTGCCCCTCGACTTCGGGGTGCTCGACGGCGCCTGCCAAGCCGCCAAGACCGTCCCGCAGTCCGTCACCGAGGCCCACCTGGAGGACTGGGTCACCGGCCTGGGCGCCGACATCCGCCGCGGCCACGAGGTCGTCGCGGTCCACGACGACGGGGACGGCGTCGACGTCGAGGTGCGCGGTCCCGACGGCCGGCACACCCTGCGCGCGGCGTACCTGGTGGGTTGCGACGGCGGTCGCAGCACCGTCCGCAAGGCGGCCGGCTTCGACTTCCCCGGCACCGCGGCCACCATGGAGATGTACCTCGCCGACATCAAGGGCATCGAACTGAAGCCCCGCATGATCGGCGAGACCCTGCCGGGCGGCATGGTGATGGTGGGCCCGCTCCCCGGCGGCACCACCCGCATCGTGGTCTGCGAGCGGGGCACGCCGCCGCGCCGGCGCGAGGGCCCGCCCTCCTTCGACGAAGTGGCCGCCGCCTGGCAGCGGCTGACCGGGGACGACATATCGGCTGCCGAGCCCGTGTGGGTGAGCGCCTTCGGCGACGCGACCCGGCAGGTCACCGAGTACCGGCGCGGCCGGGTGATCCTGGCCGGCGACTCCGCCCACATCCACCTGCCGGCGGGCGGCCAGGGCATGAACACCGGCATCCAGGACTCGGTCAACCTCGGCTGGAAGCTCGCCGCGGTGGTGCGGGGCACGGCCCCGCCGAGCCTGCTCGACACCTACCACTCCGAGCGGCACGCGGTCGGCAAGCGGCTGTTGATGAACACCCGGGCCCAGGGGCTGCTGTTCCTGAGCGGCGCGGAGGTGCAGCCGCTGCGGGACTCGTTGCGCGAGCTGATGGCGTACGAGGACGTGGCCCGCCACCTCGCGGCCATGGTGAGCGGTCTGGAGATCTCCTACGAGGTGGGCGGGGGCAGCCATCCGCTGCTCGGTCGGCGCATGCCGCGCCTGGAGCTGACGACCGGCTCCGGCGAGCGGACCTCCAGCACCGAACTGCTGCGCCCCGCGCGCGGCGTCCTCCTCGACCTCGCGGACAACCCCCGACTGCGGCGGCGGGCCGCCGCCTGGTCCGAGCGGGTCGACGTCGTCACCGCCCGGCCGTACGCACCGTCAGGACCCGACGGACCGGACGGACCCGACGGGGCCACCACGGCCCTGCTGATCAGGCCGGACGGGTACGTGGCCTGGGCGGCACCGGGCAGCCACCACGACCTGCCCATGGCACTCGAACGCTGGTTCGGCGCTCCCTGACCCCCGGCGCCGCCCACCGGCGCCCGACCCACCGGCGCCCGAGCCCCGGGGGGATCCCGAGGGGAGCGGCACGCCGGGCGCCCGGCACGCCCGGCGCCCCGTACGCGCGAAGACCGGTACGCCCGGGACCCGGTACGCCCGAGGTCCGGTACCCCCTGACGACCGGCGCATCCGGCGGTCGTGCGAGCACGTCACGAGGAGAGACCCACATGGCAACGCCGCAAGCAACGATCGAGCGCGCCCCCGCCGGACCGACCGCGGAACGCCGTGACATCGTCCGGGCCGCCCGTACCGTCCTGGCCCGCGAGGGCTGGACCCGCTGCACCGCCGAGGCGACGGCCGTCGAGGCGGGCGTACCGACGGACACGGTGGAGCGGCACTTCCCGGACCAGGAACAGCTGCTGCTCAGCGTGCTGCTGGACAGCTCGGTCTCCGTCGCGGCCGCCCTCGCGTCGGTGGCCGAGAGCTACCTGGAGGAGATCACCGACCTGGAGCAGGACCTCATCGCGCTCGGCCGGGCCTGGCTGGCGCCGCTGGAGGCCTTCCGCGAACACTTCGCGATCGTCCGGCACATCAGCGCCGAGGTCAGCCGGCTCCCCGTCGAGGCGGTCCAGAAGTGGCAGGACGCCGGCCCCCGCCAGGCCCGGCGCGAGCTGGCCCGCCGGCTCCAGCGGGTCGCGGCCAAGGGGCTGCTCGACATCGCCGACGCCGACCAGGCGGCGGAACGTTTCATCCTGCTGGTCCCCTCCACCGTCGTCCAGCGCTCCTTCCTGGGGGCGTTGCCGCTGCCCGACGCCGAGGCCGACGCGCTCATCGCCGACGGCGTGGCCGACTTCATCCGCCTTTACCACGCCTGAAGCCTGTACCACGCCTGAAGCACGCACGCCCCCGACGGAAGCTCACACGAGCTCACCGAAGCTCACGGAAGAGAGAGAACGGATGCAGCACAGCAATCTGATCGTGGCCCGGATGGACAGCATGTCGAAAGACCAAGTCGCCAGCCTGTTCGCCGAGTTCGACACCACCGACATGCCGGAGCGGATGGGAACCCTGCGACGCCGGCTGTTCATGTACAAGGGCCTCTACTTCCACCTCCAGGACTTCGCCGGCGACGACGGCGGACAGCGGATCCAGGACTCCCGTACGGACCCGCGTTTCATGAAGATCAGCCACGACCTGCTGCCGTTCATCCAGCCCTACGACCCGGCGACCTGGCGCACCCCCGCCGACGCCATGGCCACCCGCTTCTACGACTGGTCGGCGTCGTGATGACGTCCCGCCGGTCCGACACGAGGGGAGGGCAGCACCGGTGGCTCGCCGGGTAGTGATCACGGGGCTCGGCGTGCTGGCGCCGGGAGGCATCGGCACCAAGAACTTCTGGAGCCTGCTGAGCTCCGGACGGACGGCGACCCGGGGGATCACCCTCTTCGACCCCTCGCCGTTCCGCTCCAGGGTGGCCGCCGAAGCCGACTTCGACCCCCGCACGCACGGGCTGACTCCGCAGGAGATCAGCCGGCTGGACCGCGCCGCCCAGTTCGGCGTCGTCTCCGCGCGCGAGGCGCTCGCCGACAGCGGCCTCGACCTCGCCGGGTTCGATCCGTACCGCACGGGCGTCAGCATCGGCACCGCCGTGGGCGCCGTCGGCAGCCTCGACAGCGGATACCGCGTGGTCAGCGACGACGGCCGGCTCGGCGAGGTCGACCACAGGTACGCACCGCGCCACATGTACGACCACTTCGTGCCGAGCTCCTTCGCGGCGGAAATCGCGTGGACCGTCGGCGCCGAAGGCCCGGCGACGGTGGTCTCCACCGGCTGCACCTCCGGCATCGACTCGGTCGCGCACGCCGTCGACCTGATCCGGGAGGGAACCGCCGACGTCATGATCACCGGCGCCGCGGACGCCCCGATCACGCCGCTTACCCTGGCGTGCTTCGACGCGATCAGGGCGACGACCTCGCTCAACGACGAGCCCGCAACGGCCTCACGGCCCTTCGACGCCTCCCGCAAGGGATTCGTCCTCGGTGAGGGCGCCGCGGTGTTCGTACTGGAGGAGTGGGACAGCGCGCGCCGCCGCGGCGCGCACGTCTACGCGGAGATCGCCGGCTACGCCTCCCGTTCCAGCGCCTTCCACATGACCGGCCTGCGCCCCGACGGCCGCGACATGGCCGAGGCCATCACGGTCGCGCTGGACGAGGCCAGGCTGAACCCCACCGACATCGACTACGTCAACGCGCACGGCTCGGGCACCAAGCAGAACGACCGGCACGAGACGGCCGCGTACAAGGTGGCGCTCGGAGCGCACGCGTACCGCACCCCGGTCAGCTCGGTGAAGTCGATGATCGGGCACTCGCTCGGCTCCGTCGGATCCATGGAGATCGCCGCCTCCGTCCTCGCGATGGAGCACCACGTGGTGCCCCCCACCGCGAACCTCCACACCCCCGACCCCGAGTGCGACCTCGACTACGTCCCGCTCGTCGCGCGGGAACACCGCACCGATGCCGTCCTGACCGTCGGCAGCGGATTCGGCGGGTTCCAGAGCGCGATGGTGCTGACCAGGCCCGACAGGAGGACCGCATGAGCGCCAGGACCCTGGTCACCGGCATCGGCGTGGCCGCCCCCACCGGGCTCGGCGTCGAGGACTTCTGGGCGGCGACCCGGATCGGCAAGAACGCCATCGGTCCCGTCACCCGCTTCGACGCCTCGTCCTACCCGGCTCGGTTGGCGGGGGAGATCCACGGCTTCGACGCCGGGGAACACCTCCCGGGCCGGCTCGTCCCACAGACCGACCGGGTGACGCAGCTCGCCCTGGTCGCCGCCGACCAGGCCTTCACCGACGCCGGAGTGACACCGGGCGACATCGACGCGTACGACATGGGCGTGGTCACCGCGGCCGGGTCCGGCGGCTTCGAGTTCGGCGAGACCGAGCTCCGCAAGCTCTGGAGCCAGGGCGCCAACCACGTCAGCGCCTACCAGTCCTTCGCCTGGTTCTACGCCGTCAACAGCGGCCAGATCTCCATCCGCAACGACCTGCGCGGCCCCACCGGAGTCATCGTCGGAGACCAGGCGGGCGGCCTCGACGCCCTCGCCCACGCCCGGCGCCAACTCCGCAAGGGCAGCAAGCTGATCGCCACCGGCGGCTTCGACGCCTCGATCTGTCCGCTGGGCTGGGCCGCCCACCTCGCCGGCGGAACGATGTCCACCGCCGCCGCCCCGGACAGCGCCTACCTGCCCTTCGACGCGGCCGCCCGCGGCTACGTACCGGGTGAGGGCGGCGCCCTCCTCGTCCTGGAGGACGAGGACAGCGCCCTGGCCCGCGGCGCGCGCACCGTCTACGGCGAACTCGCCGGCTACGGCGCCACGCTCGACCCCCGGCCCGGCAGCGGACGCGAACCCGGACTGCGCCGCGCCCTGGAAACGGCCCTCGCCGACGCCGACTGCCACTCGGCCGAGGTGGACGTCGTCTTCGCCGACGCGGCGGGCACCCCCGCGCTCGACCGGCAGGAGGCCGAGGCCATCACCGCGGTCTTCGGGCCGCGCGGCGTGCCGGTCACCGCCCCCAAGACGATGACGGGCCGGCTCAACGCGGGCGGCGCGCCGGTCGACGTGGTCTCGGCGGTCCTGGCCATGCGGGAGGGCCTCATCCCGCCGACCACCAACGTCGAACTGTCCCCGGCCCACGACCTCGACCTGGTGGCCTCCCGGCCGCGGACCGCCTCCGTGCGCACCGCGGTCGTCCTCGCCCGCGGCCGCGGAGGCTTCAACTCCGCCGTCGTGGTGCGCGCCGTCGACTGACGGCCCACGAACCGGCGTCCGTCACCGTCACCACCCCCCTGACAGCGGCGGGCGTTGCCGTGCCCCGTAGCCGGAACCCACCGGCCACGGCTCACCGATGAAGGGATCCATCGTGTCCAAGCAGGAATTCACCTTTGACGACCTCAAGCGCATCCTCCTGGAGGGCGCCGGCGCCGACGAGGGCGTCGACCTCGACGGCGACATCCTCGACAGCGACTTCGAGACGCTGGGCTACGAGTCGCTCGCGCTCCTGGAGACCGGCGGCCGGATCGAGCGCGAGTTCGGCGTCACCCTCGACGACGACGTGTTCAGCGACCACACCACGCCGCGGTCCCTGGTCGCGGCCATCAACGAGAGCCTGCGGGCCCTCGTCGACGCCTAGGGCGTGCCCCAGGCCGTGCCATCGGGGTCCCGTCCGCGCGACGGGTCCGGCCCCGCCCTCCGGGCGGCGGCCGGTAGCACTCCGAAGGCGCGTTCCCCCCGCGGTCCCGGCGGTACGGGCCGGCCGACGCTCCGACGGAGCACCGTCGGCCCGGCCCGTACCGCCCGGGCCGCTCGAAGATCGCACGGCGGTCCGCCGACCCCGAAAACCTTACGATTCCCGAGGAGTCATCAGCATGTCGCAGCCCGGCCTGCGCGAGGTGGAGCACGAGATCACGATCTCGGCCCCGGCCGCCGCCGTCTACCGCCTGATCGCCGAAGTCAGGAACTGGCCCCGGATCTTCCCGCCGACCATCTACGTCGACCAGACGCCCGACGGCCCGCACCAGGAACGCATCCGCATCTGGGCCACGGCCAACGGCGAGCCGAAGAACTGGACCTCGCGCCGCACCCTGGACCCCGAGGGCCTCGTCATCACCTTCCGCCAGGAGATACCCGCACCCCCCATCGCGGCCATGGGCGGCACCTGGATCATCGAGCCGCTGAGTGAGGACGCCTCCCGCGTACGGCTCCTGCACGACTACCGGGCCATCGACGACGACCCGGCCTCCCTGGCCTGGATCGACGAGGCCGTCGACCGCAACTCCCGCACCGAACTCGCCGCCCTGAAGACCAACGTCGAGCTCGCCCACGCCGCCGAGGACCTCACCTTCTCCTTCGAGGACACCGTCCAGATCGACGGCAGCGCCAAGGACGTCTTCGACTTCGTCAACCGCGCCGACCTGTGGCCCGAGCGGCTCCCGCACGTGGCGGTCGTCCGCCTCACCGAGGACACCCCCGGCCTCCAGGAACTGGAGATGGACACCACGCACTCCAAGGACGGCGCCACCCACACCACCAAGTCCTACCGGGTGACCTTCCCCCACGAGAAGATCGCCTACAAGCAGACGGTGCTGCCCGCCCTGATGACCCTGCACACGGGCTACTGGACCTTCGCCGAGAACGACCACGGCGTCGCCGCTTCCTCGCAGCACACCGTCACCATCAACACCGACAACATCGCCGAGGTGCTCGGCGAACAGGCCGGCGTGGAGGACGCGCGGGAGTTCGTCCGCAACGCCCTCAGCACCAACAGCCGCGCCACCCTCGGCCACGCCAAGCGCTACGCCGAGCAGGGCGGGCGCGCCGACCGGGCGGCCGAGCACGCAGAGAACAAGGCCTGATCATGTCTGGGGACTACACCGACACCCAGGTGATCGTGGTCGGCGCGGGCCCCGTCGGGCTGCTGCTCGCCGGGGAACTGCGGCTGGCGGGCGCGGACGTGGTGGTCCTCGACAAGCTCACCGCCCCGACCACCGAATCGCGCGCGTCCACCCTGCACGCCCGCACCATGGAGATCCTCGACAGCCGGGGCCTGCTCGACGGGCTCGGTGACATCCCGAACGAGCCCGCCGGCCACTTCGGCGGGATCTCCCTCGGACTGGACCTCCCCGGCCCCTACCCGGGGCAGTGGAAGGTCCCGCAGACCCGCCTGGAGGAAGTCCTCGGGCAGTGGGCGGCCGACCTCGGCGCCGACGTCCGGCGCGCCCACGAGGTCACCGGCCTGACCACGACCGGGGACGGCGTCCTCGTCGAGGCGCGGGAACCCGACGGGACGCCCGTCCGGCTGCGGGCCGCGTACGCGGTCGGCTGCGACGGCGAGGACAGCGTCGTGCGCCGGCTGGGCGGCTTCGAGTTCCCCGGCACCGACGCGGGCCGCGAACTGCTGCGCGCGGACGTCACCGGCATCGACGTCCCGGCCCGCCGCTTCGAGCGGCTGCCGGGCGGACTCGCCATCGCCGCCCGGCGCCCCGACGGGGTGACCCGGGTGATGGTCCACGAGTTCGGGGCCGCCCCCCGGCCCGGCCGGCCCTCCTTCGAGGAGGTCGCCGACACCTGGAAGCGCATCACGGGCGAGGACATCAGCGGCGGCACCCCGCTGTGGGTGAACTCGTTCGGCGACGCCTCCCGGCAGGCCGCGGACTACCGGCGGGGCCGGCTGCTGCTCGCCGGGGACGCGGCGCACCAGCAGATGCCGATCGGCGGCCAGGCACTCAACCTCGGGTTGCAGGACGCCTTCAACCTGGGCTGGAAGCTCGCCGCCACGGTCGCGGGGCGGGCCGCGGACACGCTCCTCGACAGTTACCACGAGGAACGCCACACCGTCGGCCAGGCGGTCCGGAGCAACGTCCGGACCCAGGCACTGCTGCTGCTCGGCGGCGGCGAGGTCGACGCGATCCGGGAGGTCTTCGCGGAACTGACCGGGCACGAGGACGTACGGGTCCACCTGGCCGGGATGATCTCGGGGCTGGACGTCCGCTACGAGGTCTCCTCGGGCGGCGCCGACCCGTTGCTCGGCCGGCGCCTGCCGCTGACGGGCGCGATGGCCGCGGCCGGCGCCACCACCACCTCGGAACTCCTGCGCCCCGGACGCGGACTGCTGCTCCTGGCACCCGGCGACGAGGCCCGGCGCGCCCAACTGCGCGCCGCGGCCGAACCCTGGGCGGACCGGCTCACGGTGGCGACCGCCACCCCGACGCAGGGCCACGAACCGGTGGCGCTCCTGGTCCGGCCGGACGGGCACGTCGTCTGGTCGGACGCGACGGAGCCGACGGACGCGACGGATGCGGCGGAGTCGGCGGAGTCGGCGGAGTCGGCGGAGGTAACCGGCGCGGCGGACGGAGCGCCCCGGGCCGAGGAGTTCACGGCCGCCCTGGAGCGCTGGTTCGGGCCGGTCCCGGTCCGGGCCCCGCAGCGGGACGCCGACCGTCGCGAACCGGTGACGGCCTCCCCCGCCGTACGGGTGGCGAGGGAGCGGAGGAGCGGGATGGACAGGCTGACGGGCAGAACCGCGCTGGTCACCGGATCGAGCCGGGGCATGGGTCGGGCCGCCGCCGTCCGGCTCGCGGAGGAGGGCGCGCTCGTCGCCGTCCACTACACCCAGGACGAGGAGGCGGCCCGGTCCGTCGTCGCCGAGGTGGAACGCGACGGTGGCCGCGCCTTCGCGGTACGGGCCGAGCTGGGGGTCCGGGGGGACGCGGACGCCCTGTTCGACGCCCTGGAACGGGACCTGCTGGACCGCACCGGCAGCACCGACCTGCACATCCTCGTCAACAACGCGGGGGTCATGGGCGGCGTCGGCCCCGCCGACCTCACGCCCGACCAGTTCGACCGGATCTTCGCGGTGAACGCCAGGGCCCCGTTCTTCCTGATCCAGCGGGCGCTGCGGAACATGCCGGACGGCGGCCGGATCATCAACATCTCCTCCGGCCTGACCCGGTTCGCGAACCCGGACGAGATCGCGTACGCGATGAGCAAGGGGGCGCTCGAACAGCTCGCCCTGCACTTCGCGAAGGCGCTGGGGCCGCGGCGCATCACCATCAACTCGGTGGCGCCCGGCATCACCCGCAACGACAACCCGGTCTTCGACGTCCCCGAGGCCGTCGAGCAGATGGCGGCGCTCTCCACCTTCAACCGGGTGGGCGAGCCGGAGGACGTCGCCGACGTGGTGGCGTTCCTCGCGACCGACGAGGCGCGCTGGATCACCGGCTCCTTCGTCGACGCCACCGGCGGCACCCTGCTCGGCTGAGCGGGCCGCGCGAAGGCCCCCGTACCCGCCGGCGCACACCCGCGCCGGCGCCGGGGCGGGGGGGGGGGGGGGGGCGGCCCCCCCCCCGCCCCCCCCCCCCCCCCCCAAAACCCCCCCCCCCCCCCCACCCCACCCACCAACAACACAA
>NZ_JBEZKS010000074.1:0-36839 GCF_040651775.1 Streptomyces sp. NPDC048383 | reverse complement strand
CGCGGGCACGCCCGCGACCAGGGAGCCGGGCGGGACCACCATGCCCTGCGGGACGAGGGCCTGCGCGGCCACCAGCGAACCGGCGCCGATCACGGCGCCGTTCAGCACGGTCGCACCCATGCCGATGAGGCAGTCGTCCTCCACGGTGCAGCCGTGGACGACGGCGTTGTGGCCGATGGAGACGCGCTCGCCGATGGACACCGGGAAGCCGGGGTCGACGTGCACGGTGCAGTTGTCCTGCACGTTGCTGTCCGCTCCGAGCGTGATCGGGCCGCAGTCGGCGCGCAGCACCGCCGAGTACCAGACGCTCGCGCCGGCGCCGAGGGTGACGTCACCGACGACCACCGAGGTCGGCGCGGTGAAGGCCGTCGGGTCGACGGTCGGCTGCTTCCCGCCGACGCCCGCGATGAGTGCCTGGCCCGCCTGATACGTCATGAACTCTTCCTCTGCTTCCGGATGCCGCGCTACCGGCACCGTAGGGCACGCACCCGGCCGCTCCGGTGATGGGGTGAAGATCACAGCTCCGGCGTCCCGACGCCCGGCGCGCGGACCACTACCGTGGCCGGGTGCCGAAGAACCAGAACACGTTCTCATCCCTGACGGCCCTGCGCCGCCGCGTCGCGGGCCGGGTGGCGCACGCGGGATGGCGCTGGATGCAGCAGGCGGGCGCCATCACCGCGCAGACCCCGGGACGACTGCGCTTCGACGCCATCGGCGACGGCACGCGGCTCGCGTTCCCGCAGGGCACCGTCTTCGGCGAGCGGTGGATCCGGCTCGGAGCGCACTGCATCATCGCCGAGCAGGTCACCCTGACCGCCGGGATGATGCCCGACCTCGACCTCGGCGCCGAGCCGGTCCTGGTCCTCGGCAACGGGGTCGTCCTGGGCCGGGGCAGCCACGTCATCGCCGACACCCGGATCACCATCGGCGACGACACCTTCTGCGGCCCGGGCGTCTACATCACCTCCACCAACCACAGCTACGACGACCCGAACGAGCCCGTCGGCCGGCAGTGGCCGCGCAACGCGCCGGTGGAGATCGGCCCCGGCTGCTGGCTCGGCACCGGCGCGGTGATCCTCCCCGGGGCCCGGCTGGGCCGCAACGTGGTGGTGGCCGCCGGATCCGTGGTCCGGGGCGAGGTGCCCGACCACGCGGTCGTGGCGGGCGCGCCGGCACGGATCGTACGCCGCTGGGAACCCGCGACGGGCTGGCAGCCGCCGCTGCGGACGCCGGCCCCGGTGCCGATCCCCGACGGGATGACACCGGAGCAGCTGCGCGGGCTGGCACAGCTGGCGGAGGCCGAGGCGGGCGGAGCCTGAGGCTCCCGGTCCGCCGCGGCGATACCCGCCTACAGGGCGGGGATCTCGATCGCGGGGCAGCGGTCCATGACCATCTCCAGGCCGGCCTCGCGGGTCCGGCTGAAGGCGGCCTCGTCGACCACGTCCAGTTGGAACCAGACCGCGTCCGCGCCGGCCGCCACCGCCTCGTCGGCCACCGCGCCCGCCAGGGCGCTGTTCACGAAGACGTCCACCACGTCCACCTCGAACGGGATCGCGTCCAGCGAGGCGTACCCCTGCTCGCCGTGCACCGTCTCCGCCTTCGGGTGCACGGGAACCACGCGCTTGCCGTACCGCTGGAGCACGCGGGCCACCCCGTAGGCGGCCCGGTCCGCGTTGTTGGACAGCCCCACCACCGCCCAGGTGTCGCCGAGTTCGGTGAGGATCTTGCGGATGGTCGCCGGGTCGCCGTACACGCGTACCGCCTCCTGCTGTTCTGGTCTGCCGCTGAGCCGGATCGCTCTGCCGGATCAACGAAAAGGACACCTGTCCGATTCCCCGTAGGGTGGAGCGGTGAAGGCAGACCAGTACGTGACGGTGGCCCGCGAGGGTGTGCACGAGTCGGAGATCAACCGCTCGCGGTTCCTGTGCTCGCTCGCGCCCGCGGCGACGGAGCGGGAGGCGCAGGAGTTCGTCGCGCGGATCCGCAAGGAGCACCCCACCGCCTCGCACAACTGCTTCGCCTACGTGATCGGCGCGGACGCCTCGGTGCAGAAGGCGAGCGACGACGGTGAGCCCGGCGGCACCGCCGGGGTGCCCATGCTGCAGATGCTGACCCGGCGCGACATCCGCTACGCCGTCGCCGTCGTCACCCGCTACTACGGCGGCGTGAAGCTCGGCGCCGGCGGACTCATCCGGGCCTACGGGGGAGTCGTCGGCGAGGCCCTCGACGTGCTCGGCACCGTCACCCGCCACCGCTACCGGCTCGCCACCGTCACCGTCGACCACCAGCGCGCCGGCCGGACCCAGAACGACCTGCGCTCCACCGGCCGGGCCGTCCTGGACGTCCGCTACGGCGAGGCCGTCGCCATCGACATCGGGATCCCCGAGGCGGACGTCGACGCCTTCCGCGCCTGGCTCGCCGACGTCACCGCCGGGACCGCCGGCTTCGAGCTCGGCGGCGAGGCGTACGGCGAGGGCTGAGCCCGCCGCCGCCCTCGGCGGGGCCGGGCGGCCGGCCCGTCACCCTTGAGGTCCGAGGAGCGGAAGGGCGCGGTGGGGCGACCGGGGAACGGGTTAGCCTGGAGGGTCGGAGCAGGGCCACGAAGGAGATCAAGCGTGCGGGTCGGAGCGAGCGAGTGAAGTTCCTGCACACCTCGGACTGGCACCTCGGCAGGTCCTTCCACCGGGTGAACATGCTCGGGGCCCAGGCCGCCTTCGTCGACCACCTCGTCGCGGCCGTCCGCGCGCACGAGGTCGACGCCGTCCTCGTCGCCGGCGACGTCTACGACCGGGCCGTGCCCCCGCTGCCCGCCGTCGAGCTGTTCGACCGGGCCCTGCACCGGCTCGCCGACCTCGGCGTGCCGACCGTGATGATCTCCGGCAACCACGACTCCGCCCGCCGCCTCGGCGTCGGCGCCGGGTTGATCGGCCGGGCCGGGATCCACCTGCGGACCGACCCGGCGGGCTGCGCCGACCCCGTGGTGCTGGCCGACGTACACGGCGAGGTGGCCCTGTACGGGCTGCCGTACCTGGAACCGGCCCTCGTCAAGGAGGAGTTCGGTGCGGAGAAGGTCGGCCACGAAGCCGTACTGGGCGCGGCCATGGACCGGATCCGGGCCGACCTGGCCGGCCGGGGGCCCGGGACCCGCTCCATCGTCCTCGCCCACGCCTTCGTCACCGGCGGGCAGGCCAGCGACAGCGAACGCGACATCACCGTCGGCGGGGTCGAGGCCGTGCCCGCCTCCGTCTTCGACGGGGTCGACTACGCCGCCCTCGGCCACCTCCACGGCTGCCAGACGATCAACGAACGGGTCCGCTACTCCGGTTCCCCGCTCGCGTACTCCTTCTCCGAAGCGGACCACCGCAAGACGATGTGGCTGATCGACCTCGACGCCGACGGCGCGATCGGCACCGCCGAACGGATCGACACGCCCGTCCCGAGGGAACTGTCACGGCTGCGCGGGCCCCTGGAGGAGATCCTCGACGACCCCTCCCTCACCCCCCGCGAGGACCACTGGATCGAGGTCACCCTCACCGACCCGGTCCGGCCCGCCGACCCCATGGCCCGCCTCACCGCCCGCTTCCCGCACACCCTCAGCCTCGCCTTCGAACCCGAGGGCCGCGAGGAGGACGGAACGGCCTCCTACGCCCAGCGGCTCAAGGGGCGCAGCGACCAGGAGATCGCCGAGGACTTCGTCGCGCACGTACGCGGCGGCGGCACCCCCGACGACGCCGAACGGGACGTGCTCCGGGGCGCCTTCGACGACGTACGCGCCCAGGACAGCCGTCAGGAGACCGCCCGATGAGGCTGCACCGGCTCCGGATCACCGCCTTCGGGCCCTTCGCCGAACCCCAGGAGATCGACTTCGACGCCCTGTCCGGCGCCGGGATCTTCCTGCTCCACGGCCCCACCGGCGCCGGCAAGACCTCCGTCCTGGACGCCGTCTGCTACGCCCTCTACGGCTCGGTGCCCGGCTCCCGGCAGGCACCCGGCACCAGCCTGCGCAGCGACCACGCCGCCCCCGACGTACCGACCGAGATCACCCTCGAACTCACGGCGGGCGACCGCCGGTTGGAGATCACCCGGCGCCCCGAACAGGACCGCCCCAAGAAGCGCGGCGCCGGCACCACCAAGGACAAGCCGCAGAGTTGGCTGCGCGAGCACACCGGCGGCACGTGGACGGCCCTCAGCCGCTCCCACCAGGAGATCGGCGAGGAGGTCGAACAGCTCCTCGGCATGAGCCGCGAGCAGTTCTGCCAGGTCGTCCTCCTCCCGCAGGGCGAGTTCGCCCAGTTCCTGCGCGCCGGCGCCGAGGCCCGCGGCCGGCTCCTCGGCCGGCTCTTCGACACCCGCCGCTTCGCCGCCGTCGAAGCGCTGCTCGCCGAACGCCGCCGGGCCGCCGAGGCCAAGGTGCGCGCCGGAGACGAGAAGGTCCTCGCCGCCGCCCAGCGGCTCGCCCAGGCGGCCGGTGACTGCGCCGACCTGCGTGCCTGGCCGCTGCCCCGGCACCAGCCCGGCGACCCGGGCCTCGCCGAGGCCGTCCGCGCGTGGGCGGCCGTCGCCCGCTGCTCGGCCCGGGAACGCCTCACCGTCGCCAAGTACGCGCTGGCCGCCGTCGAGAGCCGGCACGCCGCCGCCCGACGGGCCGCCGAGGACGCCCGCGAACTCGACCGGCTCCAGCACCGGCACGCCGAGACCACCCGGCGCGCGGAGCGGCTCGCGCAGGACGCGCCGGAACGCGAACGCGTACGGAGCCTCCTGGACCGGGCCCGCCGCGGCGCCCTCGTCGCCCCCGCCCTGGAACTGCGCGGGGCCGCGGCCGCCGCCCACCTCACCGCCGCGCACGCCGAGACCGTGGCCCGCTCCGTCCTCCCGCCGACCCTCGCCGAAGCGGGCGTCGAACAGCTCGCCTCCGTCGAGCAGGGGCTGCGCGAGGAACTCGGCGCGGTCGGCGCCGCCCGCCGCGCGGAACAGCGCAGCGCCGAGATCGGCCGCGAGCGCGCCACCCTGGAGCGCGAGTCCCGGGACGCCGACGAGCAGCACCAGGAGTCCCTCGACTGGCTCGGCCGCTGGGACGACACCCGGGCCGCGCTGCAGGACCGGGTGGACGCCGCCCAGCAGGCGGCAACCCTCGCCGAACAGCTCGCCGGTCGGCTGGAGCCCGTCCGCATGCAGCTCACCGCCGCCGGCCGGCGGGACGCCCTGGCCGCCGACGCCGAGACCGCCGCGGCCGAACTGCTGCTGGCCCGCGAGGCGTCGGCCGCCGCCCGGGAACGCTGGCTGGAACTCAAGGAGGCCCGGTTGCGCGGCATCGCCGCCGAACTCGCCGAAGCCCTCACCGCCGGGGAACCCTGCACGGTCTGCGGATCGGAGCAGCACCCCGACCCGGCCCGACCCGCCCCCGGGCACGTGGACCGGGACGCCGAGGACTCCGCGCACGCCCGCTTCGAACACGCCGAGGAGCGCCGGGCCGGCGTCGAACGCAGGCTCGCGGCCGTCCGCGAGGCCGAGTCCGAGGCCGCGTCCGCCGCCGGGGAATCCACCACGGCCGAATTGCGCGCCCTCACCGCGGACCTGAGCTCCCGGCACGCCGCCGCTCACGCCGACGCGGCCGCCCTGCACACCGCCCGCGAACGGCTGGGCCGCGCGGAGCGCGAGCACGCCGCCCGCAGCGCCGACCGGCTCGACGCCGAACGCCGGGCCGCCGCCCGCGCCGAGCGGCGCGAGGCCCTCGACCGGGAACAGGCCTCCCTGGAGGCGGAGCTGGTCCTCGTACGGGGCGACGCCCCCAGCGTCGCCGCCCGCGCCCGTGTCCTGGAGGACCGGATCCGGATGGTCACCACCGCCGCCGGCGCGCTGCGCCGGGCCGAGGTCACCGCCGCCCGGCTGAAGGAGGCCGACGGGCAGCTCGCCGATGCCGCCTTCAAGGCCGGCTTCGACACCATCGAGGCCGCCGCCGACGCGGTGCTCCCCGAGTACGAGCGCACCGCCCTCCAGCACCGCACCGACGCCTGGCAGGCGGAGGAGGCCATGCTGGCCGAGCGGCACGCCGAGCAGGACACCGCCCGCGCGGCGGCCCGGCCCGCGGCCGACCCCTACGCCGCCGAGGCCCGCGCGGAACGCGCCGCCGCCCGGCTGCGCGCCGCCGGCTCGGCCGTCGACGCGGCCCGGGTCCGCTGCGGCGAACTCGACCGGCTCTCCCGGCAGGCGGAGCACGAGCTGCGCGCGCTGGGCCCGCTGCGCGCCGCGTACGAGCGGGTGGCCCGGCTGGCCGGGCTCACCGCGGGCACCTCCGCCGACAACGAACGCAAGATGCGGCTGGAGGCGTACGTGCTGGCCGCGCGGCTGGAGCAGGTCGCCGCCGCCGCGACCGTACGGCTGTTGCGGATGTCCGGCGGCCGCTACACCCTGGTCCACTCCGACGCCAGGACGGGCGGTCGCGGCCGCTCGGGGCTCGGCCTGCACGTCCTCGACGCCTGGACCGGCAGCGAGCGGGACACGGCCACGCTGTCCGGCGGCGAGACCTTCTTCGCCTCCCTCGCCCTGGCCCTGGGCCTGGCGGACGTGGTCACCGACGAGGCCGGCGGGATGCGGCTGGACACCCTGTTCATCGACGAGGGCTTCGGCAGCCTCGACGACCAAGCCCTGGACGAGGTCCTCGACGTCCTGGACTCCTTGCGCGAGCGGGACCGCAGCGTCGGCATCGTGAGCCACGTCGGCGACCTGCGCACCCGGGTCCAGGCCCAGTTGGAGATCGTCAAACAGCGCGGCGGTTCGGTGGTCCGCCACCGCACGGCGGCGGCCGGCAGGGCCTGATCGGTCGTCCCGGGCCGCGGCGGTCGCCCGGCGGCGGCCGTCACACGGCGCGGCGGGCCGTGGCGGCCGTCACGGGCTGATCGGCCGCCGGGACAGCGGGGACGAGTACACGACGCTGGTGGTCACCGGGCCCAGGCCCGAGATCCGGCCCGTGACCTCCTCCAGGTGCCCCATCGAACGGGCGGTGACCTTGAGGACGAAGCAGTCGTCCCCCGTGACGTGATGGGCCTCCAGGATCTCCGGGGTGGCTTCGAGGAAGTCGTGGAAGGGCTTGTAGTTGCCGTGCGGGTAGCGCAACCGCACCAGCGCCAGGATGGCCTTGCCCAGCTTCTCGTGGTCGACCACGGCCGTGTAGCCGGTGATGATCCCCGTCTCCTCCAGCCGGCGGACCCGTTCCGTGACGGCGCTCGCGGACATGGACACGGCGCGGGCGAGGTCGGTGAAACTGGCGCGGCCGTCCTCCTGGAGGACGCTCAGGATGCGCCAGTCCGTGGCGTCGGGGGAATAGTCGGTCATCCGTCAGGTGTAGCAGGGGAATCCCCGGACGAACAAGCCGAAGGCCGGGGAAAGTGCCTTCCCTAAGCAGCCTGCGGTTCGTAGATTCGTGTCCATGACGACGACCTCGAACACCCCGGTACCCGCCACCACCGGCGCGAACCCCGTCCTGCGGGTCCCGCCGGCCACCCCGGCCGCCGCCGCCGCGTACTTCGCCGCGAGCCTGGCCTTCCACGCGGACGTGTCGGACGTCGCCGCCGCCTTCGAGGCCCATCGGGAACGGGGCGCCGAGCTCGGCTTCCAACTCGTCGACTCCCGCTCCACCCCGTCCTGGGACCAGGCCCACGTCCCCGGCGCCGTCCACCTCCCCACGGCCCTCGTCCCGGAACAGGCGGACCTGCTCCTCGACCGGAACCTGCCCGTCGTCACCTACTGCTGGGGACCCGGCTGCAACGGCGGCGCCCGCTCCGCCCTCGCCCTGGCCGAACTCGGCTTCCAGGTCAAGGAGATGCTCGGCGGCATCGAGTACTGGATCCGCGAGGGATTCGAGGTCGAGACCTGGCAGGGCTCCGAACGGCGCGCCGGGGCCGACCCGCTGACCGCACCCACCGACTCCGACGACTGCGGCTGCTGAACCGCCGCCGCCACTGCGACGGGCCGCACACCCCCTTGCGGGGAACGTGCGGCCCGTCGGGGGCGACGCCCGCGCGGGCGGAGCGGCTCAGAGCTTGGAGAGCTCGTCCACCAGGTCGTCCAGGCCCAGCGAGCCCTGGGACAGCGCCGCCATGTGCCAGGCCTTCAGGTCGAAGGACTCGCCGTGCGCGGCACGGGCGTTGTCCCGGCCCAGCAGCCAGGCGCGCTCGCCCAGCTTGTAGCCGATCGCCTGACCCGGCATCGACAGGTAGCGGGTGAGCTCGCTCGCGATGAAGTCCGCCGGCCGCCCGCTGTGCAGTCCGAAGAACTCCTGCGCCAGGTCGACGGTCCAGTGCTCGCCCGGGTGGAACGGCGAGTCCGCCGGGATTTCCAGGCCCAGGTGCATGCCGATGTCCACGATCACCCGGGCGGCCCGCATCATCTGGCAGTCCAGGTAACCCAGCCGCTGCTCGGCGTCCTTGAGGTAGCCCAGCTCGTCCATCAGGCGTTCCGCGTACAGCGCCCAGCCCTCGACGTTCGCGCTGACCATGCCCACGGTCGCCTGGTAGCGGGAGAGCCGGTCCGCCACGTGCTGCCACTGCGCGAGCTGGAGGTGGTGACCGGGAACGCCCTCGTGGTACCAGGTGGACACCAGGTCGTACACCGGGAACCGGGTCTGTCCCATGGTCGGCAGCCAGGTGCGCCCGGGACGGGAGAAGTCCTCGGAGGGGTTCGTGTAGTACGGCGCCGCCGCACCGCCCGACGGGGCGATCATGGACTCCACCCGCTTGACCCGCTCGGCGAGCTCGAAGTGGGTGCCGTCCAGGTTCTCGATGGCTTCGTCCATCAGGCCTTGGAGCCAGGCCCGGACCTCGTCGACGCCCTCGATGTGGGTGCCGTGCTCCTCCAGGTGCCGCAGCACGTCCCAGGGGCCGGCGCCCGGCAGGATCTTCGCCGCCTCGGTCTTCATCTCGGCGAGCAGCCGGTGGTACTCGGCCCAGCCGTAGGCGTACGCCTCGTCCAGGTCCAGATCGGTGCCGTTGAAGTAGCGTGCCCAGCGGGCGTAGCGCTCGCGGCCCACCGGATCCGGAGCGTCGGCGACGGCCGGGGCGTACACGTCCCGCATCCAGTCCCGCAGTTCGGCCACCGCCGCCGTCGCACCGGCGGCCGCCGCGTCCAGCTCCGCGCGCAGGGCCTCGGGGCCGGCGGAGGCGAAGGCGCCGAAGAAGTCCCGGGCGCCGTCCTCGCCCTCGCCGGCCCAGATGCCGAGCTGCTCGACGAAGGTGGCGGCGGGGCGCGGGCTGCCGTACAGCCCGCGTTCCAGACCGAGCGCGAGGCTCTCGCGGTACCCGGCGAGGGCGGCCGGTACGGCGCGCAGCCGCTCGGCGATCGCGGCCCACTCCTCCTCGGTGTCGGCCGGGGTCAGGGTGAAGACCTCGCGGACCGAGTGGGCGGGGGAGTGGATGTTGCTGACGACGCGCAGGTCCTCGTCGGCCTCGTGGACGGCGAGTTCGGCGTTGAGCCGCTCGCGCAGCAGCCGGGCGCAGCGCCGTTCGGCCTCGGTGTCGGCGCCGGGCGACCGCTCGGCGGCGTCGAGCGCGGCCAGGGTGGCGCGCGACAGCTCGGCGGCGGCGGCGCGGCCCGCCGGGGAGAAGTCCGGCAGCTTGCCGGAGCTGGCCGCGACGCCGAGGTAGGTGCCCGTGATCGGGTCGATGGCGATGAGGTCGTCGACGTACGCGTCGGCGACCTGACGGGGCAGACGTGCTGCGCTGTCACTGTGGAGGGTCTCTGACATGCTGCCATCTTCGTACGCGGAACCGCCCCGCGTCATCACCGTGACGGCCCCGGGGACCTGACGCGGGCACCACCTGAGGACCGGCCCCCGGCTCCCCGTGAGCCGACGGGCGCCGCCCGTACGGAACTTCGCGCGAGGTGGCGGACCCGGCGGCCGGCGAAAGCCGGGCCCCGGAGTTCCCGGTGGGCGGGAGCGCGCCCGCGCCGCGCTCCGCCCGCGCCCCGTCCGGCCTCCAGCGGCGCCCGAGACCCCGCTGCGATGCCGGGCCCGCGGGCGGCCGAGGACCGGGCGTCCGGCGGCTCGGGTGTCAGTGCCGGTGGCCCGGTTCGTACGCGGCCGGGGCGTGCGGGGTTCCGTACGCGGGGCGCGAACCGGCGGGGGTCGCGTCCAGCCGGGCGGTGATCACCAGGGTGCCCTCCTCGATCTGGTAGTCGAGGGGCAGGCCGAGGCCGCGCATCGCCGCGACCATGCCGGTGTTGGAGGCCTGGGTGACGGCGTACACGCTGTCGCAGCCGGCCTCGACGGCCATCGCGAGGAGCCGCCTCAGCAACTCCGAGCCGATGCCGCGACGCTGCCACTCGTCCTCGATGAGCAGGGCCACCTCGGTCTCGTCGCCGTCCCACAGCAGGTGGCCGAGGGCCACGAGCCTGCCGGAGGCGGTCGTCGCGGCGACCGTACGACCGAAGCGCGGGCTCAGCAGGTGGCCGAGGTAGCGGTCGGCGTCGGCGACGGGGCCGTGGTAGCGCAGGCCGAGGGTGCGCTCGGAGCAGCGGTCGTGCATGGCGCGGGCCGCCGGCAGGTCGGAGCCGTCGGCACGGCGCACGGTGATCTCGTTGCCCTCGGGCAGCGTCAGGACGTGCCGACCGCTGGGAACGCGCGGGCCGAGCCGGGCGTCGAGCTCGACGAGGGCGCGGGCCCGGGCGAACTCCGTCGGGGTGAACGGCAGGTACGGCCGCTCCACGGTGATGGCTCCGCCGGAGGGATCGCGCAGCCGCATCACGGTGGCCTCCAGGACGCCTTCCACCGGGGCGTCGGCGCCCGCGTTGGGACGGCCGGACAGGGTGGTCGCCGGGATCGAGTGGATGGTGCAGCGGCCGAGCAACTGACGCAGCGCGAGGGGCAGTTCCGCCGCGTCCAGCGCGGTGCGGGTGGCCAGGCCGAGGACCCGGGTGGGCGTGTCGACCAGGTCGTGGGCGTCGGCGCGCTCGATCCAGGTGCTGTGGCCACCGGCCCGGGCGACGGCCCGGGTGAGTTCGGCGGAGGGCAACTGCTGCGGAGCGCGGAGCAGGAACTCGTCGACCGTGCCGCCCTCGGGGAGGGGGTGGGTCTGCAGGGTCAGGATGTCCACGCCGTTACGGGCGAGGGCGGTGCAGAGCGAGGCCAGGCTGCCGGGTTCGTCCCGTACGGTCGTCCGCATCCGCCACAGCGCGGCGGCCGTACCCGTACCGTTCGTGCCCCCGCCGCCCGCGCCGGTCGTCGCGGACGGGACGGGCGGCGGATCGGAGGGCGCCCCGGCCGGCGGCGGAGCATGACTGTGGCGCCGGGCCCACCAGGTGTGGAAGGCCGCGGTGACCAGGAGCGCCACGGCCGAGGCGACCAGCAGGATCGGGCCCCGGGGACCGTGCACGACGAGATTGGCGATGCCGTCCGCCACGGCCACGGCGCAGAACAGGGCGGCGAGTTCGACGAGGTCACGGCGCCAGTGGTGACGGTGCGGACGGGGCGCGGAGGCGAGGTTACGGTCAGTCATGCACACCACTGTGGCGCAGGGGTGTTGCGTGACCGCGAACGATCTGTGACCGGCTGGTTAAGTGTCGATCCGGCCGGTTTCCGCCGGTTTTCTGCCCGGTTTCCGATACCCGCGCCCGGGCCGGGGCGCGCGGCCCCGAATGCCTCACGCCTGCCCCACGAGACCGGGCCGCAACACCTTCGTGAACAGTACGCCACCACCCTGGCGGCGCAGCCGGACGGTGAGCTCCCCGCTGTCGCCGTCGATTTCGACCTCCCCGTAGTACGGGGGGTTCTCGGCCGGGGACATGTTGGCCACCGGCGCCGACCGGACGTAGGCCGTCCGCGGCCCGAAGGTCGCGTCGAGCCGCCCGGCGGGGAACCCACCCGCGCCGACCGGCCCGGACACGAACTCCCAGAACGGCTCGAAGTCGCCGAATGCGGCGCGCTCGGGGGCGTAGTGGTTCGCGGCCGTGTAGTGGACGTCGGCGGTGAGCCAGACGGTGCCCGTGATGTGCCGGTGCTTGACGTGGCGCAGCAGCTCGGCGATCTGCAGCTCCCGTCCGAGCGGGGCACCGGGGTCACCCTGCGCGACGGCCTCGAAGTCCGTGGCGCCGTCGGGGACGACGATGCCGAGCGGCATGTCGGAGGCGATCACCTTCCAGGTGGCGCGCGAACGCGACAGCTCCCGCTTCAGCCAGGCCAGTTGTTCCGGGCCGAGGATGCCGACCGGGTCCTCGGCCTGACGGTTCGGGGAGTTGCGGTTGCGGTAGGTCCGCATGTCCAGGACGAACACGTCGAGCAGCGGGCCGTGCCGCATGACCCGGTACATCCGGCCCTCGTCCCGGCCGCCGCGCAGGTCGGTGACGGGGAAGTACTCCCCGAAGGCCCGGCGGGCGCGGGCGGCGAGGACGTCGGCCTCGCGGACGGTGTAGCGCGGGTCGTCGATCAGCTGGCCCGGGTACCAGTTGTTGCGCACCTCGTGGTCGTCCCACTGGGCGAGCACGGGGACCTGCCCGTAGAACTCCCGCAGGTGCTGATCGAGCAGGTTGTAGCGGAAGTTCCCGCGGAACTCGTCGAGCGTCTCGGCGACCTTCGACTTCTCCTCGGTCGTCACGTTCCGCCAGATCCGGCCGTCAGGCAGCGGTACGGCCGCCTGGATCGGACCGTCGGCGTAGATCGCGTCGCCGCTGAACAGGAAGAAGTCGGGATCGCGCAGCCGCATTTCCTCGAAGACGCGGTAGCCCCCGATGTCGGGGTTGATGCCCCAGCCCTGCCCGGCCAGGTCCCCGGACCACACGAAGCGCACGTCGTGGCGGCGGGAGACGGGCGTGGTACGGAACGTGCCGCGCACCGGCTCGCTCGTACGGCGCGGGTCGTCGGGATCGGCGAGGGTGATCCGGTAGTGGATCTGCCGGCCCGGCGGCAGGTCGCGCAGGGTGGTCGTGCCGGTGAAGTCGGTGGCCGGGCCGAGGAAGGGGCCGCCGTGCCGGCGCACCCCGTAGCGGAACGACTCGCTCGGCGAGGTTTCCACGTACATCCGCGCCGGGCGGTCGGAGCGCGTCCAGACGGTGGCCGAGTGCGCGGTGACCTCACCGGACTGCGTCCCCCACCGGGCGACCGGGCGGCCGGAACGGGTGAAGGCCGGGGCGCCCGCGGGGGAGGCCAGGGCGGGCGCGGCGAAGGCGGCGGACAGGGCGAGGCCCAGGGGCAGGGCGAGGGAACCGCCGAGCAGGGACCGTCGGGTGTGCGGCATCGGTGCCATCGGTGCGTCTCCAGGGGCCGGCGGGGACGGGCCGGACCAGTGTGCCGCCGCCCCCCGGCCCGCCCGCGTCGCCCACGCGAACCGCGGATGAACAGCCGTCAGCGGGGGCGGGGTGGGGGCGCGGGGGCGTACGTACGGGAGGCGCGGGGCGGCGTGTGGCGGTGCCCCACCGGGGGCGTCGGGTCCGGGCGGTCGCGGCGGTCCGTGGCTGCGCCGCGGAGCCCGCCGCCCGGCCGTTCGTCGCGTGGATCGTTACGGCCGATCGCCCGCCGCGCCGGTCGTCCCGTCGCGCCGGGGCCGCCGTGGCCCGGGCGCTCGGGTCAGCCGCCCCGCCCGCCCGGCGGCCCGCCTCCGGCGACCGTCACCAGGCGGCCGGCGGCGTCCGTCGGGCGGGCGCCCGGCGCCCGGTGGCGCCCGTCAGGCCGCGAGCGGTGTCGTGGCCCGGTCCGCCGTGCGGGCGGTGTCGAGGATGACCCGGGCCACGAGCGCCGGATCGTCGTTCATCGGCACGTGGCCGCAGCCCGGGAGCCGCACCAGCCGCGCTCCGGGCAGCGTCTGCTTGGCGCGCACGCCCTGGCGGCGCAGCAGCAGCCGGTCCCGGGTGCCCCAGGCGATCGTCACCGGCAGCCCCGGCACGTCGTGCGGGAACCGTACGGAGCCACCCGCCGCCAGCGTCTGCTCGAACCCGGTGGCCCCGCGCAGCGCCAGCGTCTCGGCGACCACGGCCTCCGGAGCGCGCCGCGCCGGGCGGGCGTAGATCGTGCCCGTCAGCGCGGCCCGACCGGCGCCGCTGCGGGAGAGCCGCTCCAGCGCGGGCAGCGGCAGCGCGGCCGCGCCGGCCCGCATCGCGCGGAGCGCGGTGAACGCGTACCGCCGTTCGGGCTCCGACCAGAATCCGGCGGGGGACAGGGCGGTGACCGAGCGGGCCAGGCCGCGGCGCCCCAGGTCCAGCCCCAGCAGTCCACCGAGCGAGTTCCCCGCCACGTGCGGGCGCTCCACGCCCAGTGCGGCACACAGCGCCCCGAGCGCGGGAACGACGGTGTCCAGGTCGTACGGAACACCTGCGGGCAACGCCGGCGACGCGCCGAAGCCCGGCAGGTCGACGGCGATGACGTCGTACTCGGCGGCCAGTACGTCGGCCACCGGGTGCCAGGCCTGGAGGTGGTGGCCGATGCCGTGCAGCAGGAGGAGCGGCTCGCCCGCGCCCTTGCGTTCGTAGGAGACGGTGGCGGGCCGGGTGCCCAGCGGCGAATCGATCGTGAACGAGACCGTGGCGGTCATGCTGCTCCTCGTCGGGTGGACGCGTGTGAGACAGGTCGTCAGTAACGACGTCCCCCATCACTACCGCTCGGTAGCACGCGGCCACAAGCCTTCCGTCAAGAGGAGTGGGAGCGAGAACATCCTGTGAACGGCTTGCTACATATGCCCGATCTGCCCGACAAAGCGGCGAGGATTGGTCTTGACCAAGGGGTGTCGCCGTCCTATCGTCGCAGGGATAGTGCAGGAACCTTTAATAAACAAAGGCACGGAACTGCGGCGCACAACCGCCGCTGGTACACGGCGAAGCGGCGAATGCAGGAGGAGTCAGGGTGGGGACCACGCAGCTCGAATCAGTGCCGGAGCCGAAGTACTGGCACCTGAAGAACGTCCTCAGCGAGGCGCTCGACCAGGACTTCGCCGTGGGCGAGGTGCTGCCGAACGAGCGCGAACTCGCCGCCCGCTTCGGAGTCGCCCGGGCCACCCTGCGCCAGGCGCTGGAGCAGCTCGAACTCGAAGGACGCCTCCAGCGCCGTCGCGGCGTCGGCACCACGGTCGCCCCGCCGCGCGTGGGCGTCGCCGTCGGCAGCACCCGGCACAGCTGGCCCGGCGAGAGCGCTGACGGCTGGGAGCCCGTCGACGCCACCGACGGCATTCCCGTCGCCGCGGTCCTGAAGCTCCTCGGCACGCCCGCCGACCAGCCCGTGCACACCGTCCGGCGGACCCGCGTCACGCAGGGCCAGGCCGTCGCCGCCGAGCTGCTGTACGTGCCCGCGGCCACCGTACCGGGGCTCTCCGCTATCGACGCCCCCGCCGGGCCCGCCCGGGCGCGCGCCGTCCTGCGGGAACTCCAGCGCCTCGCGCTCGACGGACAGGACCGCTCGGTGGAGCTGGGTTCGGCCCGCGCCGACGACGCCAAGGAACTGGACCGCCTTCCCGGTGCCCCCGTGCTCCTCGTCACCACCCGGTACTTCACCGCCGCCGGGACCGCCGCCGTCTCGGTGGCCACGTACCGAGCCGACACCTGCCGCCTCACCTTCGGCGACTCCGGGGTCGAGATCACCGAAATCCGCGCCGCGTCCTGACCCGACGCCGCACCCCGGGAACGGGGTGCGGCGGTACGCGCACCGGGGCTGGGCCGCCGAGCGGCGCTCGGAGCGGGTCCCACGACCGTCGGGCCCCTCCCGCCCCCACCCCCGCCGCACCGCACGGTCCCGCGGAGCCGGACGGCTGGCATCCCCGCGGCGACGGCACGAGGGGCGTCCTCTCACTCCGCGTCGGGCCGGCCCCAGTCCGGTGGCAGCAGGCGCCACGAGTCGTGGCGGAGCCACTCACCGAAGGTGACCGGCCGGGCGCCGCCGCCCGGGTGGTCGAGGGACAGCGGGAGGATCAGGTCACGGGAGGCGCGGCCGTCCCACCACACCGTGCCCGCGAGGGGACCGGACACCGCCGGCAGCGTACTGAAGCCGCAACCGTTCTCCTGGAGCCGCAGGGTCCCGGTCGTCTTGGCGTACTGGAAGGTACTGGACGACCTCGTACTCCTGGTCCCACGCGTCGTGGGCGGCGATGTGCGCCCGCACGTCCGCGAAGTCCTCCGGGAGAGGTTCGCGCGCGGCCAACTCGTCTTCGCGGGCGTAGGAGTCGGGGTGGGTGCGGGAACGGCATCCGCACCGGCGCCGCGGGCCAGTACTCGTCGAACCCCCAATCCCAATCCCGAGCTCACGCTCGACCGGGGCGACCTCGGACCCGGTCAGGGGCGATGACACCGACGACTGACGCAGACCCCGAAGGTAACGCCCGGTCGTCATCGCCGTCGCCGTCGCCGTCGCAGCGGGAGCGGGCGGCCGCGCCGACGCGCGGGCTGAGATACTCGGGCCGGGGTGACGAAGTGACGCGAAGCGGGGGGCGATCGGACGTGACGGTGCCTGCTCGGACGGGGTCGGCGCCTGGTGCGGGCTGGATATCGCGTGCCGCGACGGCAACGGACGTCGAGGTGATCGCGGGGTTGCGGGCCACGGTCATGCGGTCGGACTTGGTACGCCTCGGTCGCTACGACGAGCACCGGGTGCGGCAACGGCTGCGGGACTCCTTCTCGCCGCAGCACACGTCGATCATCTCGATCGACGGGGAACTCGTCGGGTGCGTCACGGTCCGTCCCTCCGAGGGTAGGCAGTGGCTTGAGCACTTCTACCTCGCGCCGCACTGTCAGGGCCGGGGCCTCGGATCCGCCGTCCTGCGCACGGTGCTGGAGCGGACGGACGCCCATGGCATGACGGTGGGCTTGAACGTCCTGCAGGGCAGCGCGGCCCGTCGGCTCTACGAGCGCCACGGTTTCGTCGTGGAGACGCAGGACCCGATCGACGTCTTCATGGCCCGCCCGCCCGGGGCGACACCGTTGCGAGAGCCGGACCAGCCGCGGTCCGCCGGCCACGGCCGACGTGACGGTGACCGCCCGGATTCCTCGAACCCGCGCAAGAAGCGCGGGCCCGTACAGCCTCGCCCCTCCGACATCCCGGCGGCGTCTCCAGTACCGCTGTACCGTCCTCGGCCGGCCCCGACCCGGCTTGGGTTTCGGGGCCGGTCCCGGCTCCGCCTCAGGCCTGGCTCCGGTTACGGCCGCAGCCCCGGGCACGGCTCCGGCCCTGGTTCCCGCCTTTGCCCGGGTCACGGCCCCACCTCGGGCCTGTCGCGGCCCGGCCTCGGGCCTTGCCCCGGCCTCGGGCCCCGGGCCCGGCCTCTGTTCCGGCTTCGGGCACGGCCTCGGCCTCTGGCCTCGGCCTCTGGCCTCTGGCCTCGGCCCCGGCCTCTGGCCTCGGCCTCTGGCCTCTGCCCCGGCCTCTGGCCTCTGCCCCGGCCTCTGGCCCGGCTTCGGGTACGGCCTCCGGCTCGCGCCTCTGGCCGCGGCCGCGGCCCAGGGCTTCAGCGGCGGGCGGTGACCGTTTTTTCCACCGCGAAGAGCTCTTCCTCCACGTGATCCAGGGCGAGCCGCAACGCCCCGGTGGCCACGGCGGCTTCTCCGAGCATGGAGAGCACCACCCGTGGCGAACGCAGGCAGTAGCGCTCCAGCTCCCGGCGCAGCGGTTCGAGAACCCCGTCCAGACCGGCGGCCCAGCCGCCGAGGACCACCAGCTCCGGATCCATCGCCAGCACGAGCGCGGCCACATCGTGCACCAGCCGCTGCAGGAACCGCTCCACGGCGGCCACCGCCCGCTCGTCGCCCCGCTTGGCCATCGCGAACACCTCGGCGACCGCGGGCTCGTCCAGGGGGTGCAACGGCTCGCCGGTCGTCGACAGCAGTCGCTCCGGTGTGGCCTCGCGCCCCAGCAGGTGCAGGGCGCCGATCTCGCCGGCCGCGCCGCCGAACCCCCGGTGCAGTCGGCCGCCGATCAGCGAGCCCGCGCCCGGGCTGAGTCCGGCCATCACGAACACCATGTCGTCGGTGTCCCGCGCGGCCCCCTTCCAGTGCTCGGCGACCGCCGCCGCGTTGGCGTCGTTCTCCACCTGCACCGGGCACCGGAACGAACGCCGCAGCCGTTCCCCGAGCGGCAGCCCCGTCCAGCCGGGCAATGCCGTGCCGAGGCGGACCGTCCCGTCCGCCTCCACGATCCCGGGACTGCCGACGCCGACCGCCCGCAGCGAGTCGCGGGGGATCCCGGCCCGGCGCAGCAGGTCGGCCACGGCCGCCCTGACCCGCTCCAAGCGTTCATCGGCCGACGCGTTCTCGGCGACGTCCTTGGTTCCGGCGCCGATCACCCGACCGTCAAGCCCGGACAGCAGGACCGCGACGCGGTGCGAACCGATCTCGATGCCCAGTAGATGCCCGGCCTCGGCCCGGAAGCGGAACCGTCGCGCGGGCCGGCCCTGTCGGCGCGTGCCTTCCTCCGCGTCGGCCTCGACGACGAGCCCGGTCCCGATCAGTCCCTCCACGACGCCCTCGACCGTCGGACGGGACAACCCGGTCACCCGGGTGAGATCCGTGAGGGTCGGCGATTCGGCCGCGCGCAGCGCCCGGAGCACGACGGCCGAATTGATTCGCCGGAGCAGAGAAGGATCCCCGCCGGTCAGCTGCCCCAACGTGTGTCCTCCCAGCTAGCGGCCCTATCAGCCGGATGGTACTGCCTGTCCGGCGCGGCGGCGAGAAGCAGCCCCCCAAGTTCGGAATCGGCCCCTCCTCTCAGGCCGGTGCGACGAATCCGGACTCGTACGCGGTGATCACCGCCTGGGTCCGGTCACGAGCCCCCAACTTGCCCAGAATGGCGCTCACGTGGGACTTCACCGTCTCGGTGCCGACGATCAGTTCGCCGGCGATCTCCACGTTCGTCAGTCCGCGCGCCATCAGCCGCAGGACCGCCTCCTCGCGCTCGGTCAGAGCCGCCCGCTTCAGGGCGGTACGTGCCTCGCGGTTCCCGTACTCGGCGGCAAGGGCCCGGACGGCCGCGGGGAACAGGAGCGTGTCCCCCTCGGCCACCAGCCTGACCGCGTGCACGATCTCCGCGGGGCGGGCCCGCTTCAACAGGAACCCGTCCGCTCCGGCGCGCAGCGCCTGGTAGACGTACTCGTCGTTCTCGAAGGTCGTGACGACCAGGATCTTCGGCGGCGAGTCCACCGACCGCAGGACCGCCCGTGTCGCCTCGATGCCGTCGAGCAGCGGCATCCGTACGTCCATCGCCACCACGTCGGGACGCAACTGGCGCACGAGCGGGATGACGGCGGCCCCGTCGGCGGCTTCCCCCACCACCTCGATGTCGGGCTGGGAGTCCAGTACGGCGCGCAGACCCGCGCGCACCAGAGGTTCGTCGTCGACGAGCAGTACGGTAACCGGCATCCGGTCAGCGTATTCGCTCCAGCGGGAGCCGGGCGTGCACCCTCCAACCGCCGTCGCGCGGACCGGTCTCGGCTTCGCCCCCGAGCAGCGCCGCCCGCTCCCGCATCCCGCGGAGTCCGCTCCCGGATCGGCTCGACAGTACCGGCCGTTCGGGCAGCGGGTTCGTCACCTCCAGGTCCAGCCGGCCCGGTGACACCTCCACACGCACCCGCACGGGCACCGGACCGCAATGCCGCAGCACGTTGGTGAGGGCCTCCTGCAGGATCCGGTACCCCTCCCGGGTGACCGGTCCCGGCAACTTCTCCAGCGCACCCGTCAGTTGTGCGTCGACCTGCGCCCCCGCAGCCCGGGCCGACTCCAGGAGCCGGTCGGCCTCCGCCAGCGTGGGGCGTTGTGAAGGGGGTTGCGCGGACTCGCGCAGGACCAGGAGAACCCGCTCCAGATCCTCCAGCGCCGCCCGGCCCGTTTCCTCGATGGCGTTCAGCGCCCTGTCGGTGAACTCCGGGTCCTTGGCCGATCGCGCCGCCCCGGCCTGTACGACGGCCACGGTCAGCGCGTGCCCGATGGAGTCGTGCAGTTCCCGCGCGATCCTGGTCCGCTCCAACAACTGCTCCGTGCGGGCCTCCAGCGCGGTCAGCCGCTCGGCCGCCGAGGGCCCCAGCAACCGCCGGGCGATCCTCGTGATCATCTCGCCGAGCAGCACCACGACGACGATGAGCACGACCAGCGGTACGGGTGCGAGAACGGCCGAGACCCAGCGCGGGGGAGCGAAGGAGAGCGTCAGGTCCGGGTTCAGGGGATGCCCTACAGCGGTGGCGACGAACTCCACGGACATCAACGGCAGCCAGACCGTCGCGAACATGGCCGCTCCGGCCACCACCAGCCGAACCTCCAGCCACAGCAACGTCCGCCACCGGTCGCTCCAACGCACCGACGCGGTGGTGCTGATGCCGTCGGCGTCGCCGGCGCCCCGCAAGCCGCTGACGCCACCCATGCCACCTGTCAGGGAGTCCCGGTTCTGTGGGGTCAGCAGGAACTGGGCCTGGAGCCCCTCGGCCAGCCGCACCCACGGCACGAAGCCGAACGGTATGACGATCAACAGGGGCATCCAGGGTTGGCTGGGGTTGATGAACATCCAGATGGCCAGCAGCAGCAGGGGAACGCACAAGTGCAGCCAACGCGAGTACGTCACCGGCTGAAACGGCGCACGGAGCAGTTTGTACATGCCTTCATCCTGGCAGCGCGCCTGCCTGGAGCGTCTCCCCCGCGTGGGGGAGACGGCACCCCCGCGTGGGGGAGGAAGCAGGGCGCTGCGCGGGCGAATCTTGAGCCATGAACCGCATCGAGATCAGCGAACTGACCAAGGACTACGGCACCCACAGGGTCGTGGACCACCTCACCTTCGACGTCCTGCCGGGTCGCGTCACCGGCTTCCTGGGGCCCAACGGCGCTGGAAAGTCCACGACGATGCGCCTCCTGCTGGGTTTGACCCGACCGACCACCGGCGTCGCCACCATCGGTGGCCGCAAGTTCACCGACCTGCGCGATCCGCTGCGCGAGGTCGGCGCCCTGCTCGACCCCCAGGCCGCACACGGCGGACGCCGGGCCCGTGACCACCTGCTCGCCCTCGCGGCGAGCAACAGCATTCCCGTTCCACGGGTGGACGCGGTTTTGGAACAGGTGGGCCTGGCGGCCGTGGCCAGGAATCGGGTGGCCACCTTCTCACTCGGGATGAGGCAGCGCCTCGGCATAGCGGCCGCGCTCCTGGGAGATCCGGGGGTACTGCTGCTGGACGAGCCGACCAACGGCCTTGACGCCGAAGGCATCATCTGGATCCGCGAGCTGATGCGCCGCCTCGCAGCGGACGGCCGTACCGTCCTCGTCTCCAGTCACCTCATGTCCGAGTCCGCCTCGTTCGTGGACCACCTGGTCGTACTCGGACAGGGCAGGCTCCTCGCCGACAGCTCCCTGAAGGACTTCATCGACGCCCGCAGCACACCTCGGGTGCGGCTGCGGACCACGGAGCCGGACCGGTTGCGGGCCGCGCTCGACCACGCCAGATTCGCGATGACCCCCGCCGAGGAGGGGCGTTGGTTCGTGGACGGCATGGCCGCCGAGCGGCTCGGAATTCTCGCCGCCCGCGAGGGCATCCCCTTGCTGGAGCTCACCGACGAGCGGGCCTCACTGGAACAGGCCTACCTCGATCTGACCGCCGACCGCACTCCCTTCGCCGCCCACGCCGCCTGACGTCATGACAGGAGTCACAGCCATGATGACCACGACCACTCGGCCCACACCGGCGGGGCTCGGATCCGCCCTGCCGACCGTGCCGGTGCTGCGCTCGGAATGGATCAAGATACGTTCGGCCCGAGCGGTCCTCGGATCGCTGCTGGCGGTCTTCGCCACGACAGCCGGCATCACGGTCCTCACCGCCGCCTCGATCGGTACGTCCGAGGCGGATGCCCTGGGGGACGATCGTCTGCTCGGAGCCTTCTTCGGCATCAACTTCGGGCAGATAGCGGCCGTCGCCTTCGGTGCCACGGCGTTCGCCGGTGAGTTCCGCAACGGCGCGTTGCGGGTCTCCCTCACCGCCGTGCCGAACCGGACCGCGCTCTACCTGTCCAAGGTCACCGTCGTCGCCGGACTCGTCCTCGCCGTAGGGCAGGTCACCGGCCTCGTCACCTTCCTTGCCGGGCAGGCCTGGAGGGGTGACCACGCTCTCTCCCTGGATGACCCCGGGGCGCTCCGGGCCGTGTTCGGGAGCGGGGTCTACCTGATGCTGATCGCCCTCCTTGCGGCCGGTCTGACGGCCCTGGTGCGCAGCGGCACTCTGGTGATGAGCCTGCTCGTACCCTTCTTGCTGATCCTGCCCTTCGTCGTCGGTCAGGTGGTCGGCGGGGGCGTGGAGTTCCTGCCCGATCGGGCAGGCCAGCTGGTGATGCGGACGGAAGCGCCGGGAACCCTCGGCCCTTGGACGGGGCTCGGGGTGACTGCGATATGGGCTGTGGCGGCCCTGACCGTCGGGTGGTTCGCGGTGCGACGCCGCGACGCGTGACGAAGGGCCAGATGTCAGTGGGCCCCGGAATACTGATGATATGACCACGGGAGAGCAACTCGACCTGATCGACCGGCTGCGGGCGCAGGCCTTCGTGGACGTGCCGGTCCGGCTCGGCCGGCACACCAGTGGCCCGGGATACCACCTCGTCCGGCTCGGCGGGACCCGGGACTTCTGGGAGGACGACGGTTCGTACCGTGCCGAGGCACTCGATCAGATCGGGGCCGAGTACGGGGCGCTCACCCAAGCGTTGACCGACCGTTGGGGAGAACCGCAGGTCTTCTCGCCATACTCCCTCACCCTCCGCGCCCTCGCGGGAGAGGAGATACCGCAGCCGTGGCAGGAGCTGAGCCACACCACCGACCACCTGCACCTGTGGCGGGCCGCGGAGAGTTGGTTGGTGGCGGGTGTGGCCCAGTGGGGCGAACACGACCCCTACCTGTTGATGGCGGCAGTCACGGTGGTCGACCCGCCGTAGCGCCCACCGATCCCGGCCCCGCCGCACGGGTGACCGGCCGGGGTGGGGTCCGCAGCGCGCCGGGGCCCGGTGAACCCGGGGTCCGGTCGGCGGACGGTCGGGATCGGTGGTGGGCCGGTCGGATTCCGGAGCTGGGGCAACGGGCGCGGGGCCGATCCGGGGTCAGGACGCGGGTGGGGGTTCGGCGGCAGCGCGCAGGCGGCCGTACTCCTGGGCCATGGAATCGGCCGTCCAGTGGGCGTTGAGGCCACTGGGATTGGGCAGGGCCCAGATCCGGGTGGCGCCGATGGTGCGTTCCTGAGGGCCGATGGCAGCCTTCCGATCGCCGAAGGCGGTGCGGTAGGCGGTGACGCCGACCACGGCCAGCCACTGGGGGCGCAGGGCCTCCACCTTGGCCGTCAGGATCCGACCACCCTCGACGTACTCCTCGGCGCTGAGCTCGTCGGCGCGGGCGGTGGCCCGGGCCACGACGTTGGTGAGACCGAGACGGTAGGAGAGCAGCTCCCGCTGTTCCTCCGGAGCCAACCGGCGGGGCGTGAACCCCGACAGGTGAAGTACCGGCCAGAAGCGATTGCCGGGGCGGGCGAAGTGGTGGCCCGTCGCGGCGGAGAGGAGCCCCGGATTGATCCCGCAGAACAGCACACGCAGACCGCCCGCGACCACGTCCGGGAGGACGCGGTCGCGGGCGGCATCGAGCTCGTCGGGGGTCAGAGGATCGACCCCGGCGCGTACCCGGCGGCCTCCGGGTGCTGCTTCGCGATCGCCTCGATGCGGGAGACCACGGTCGCCACCTGGTCACCCGCGGCGCCGGTGAACGACAGCTTGTCGGCCATGAGGGCGTCCAGCTGGGCGCGGTCCAGGGGCATCCGCTCGTCGGCGGCCAGCTTCTCCAGGAGCTCGTTGCGCTCGGCGCCCCGCTCGCGCATGGCGAGGGCGGAAGCCACCGCGTGCTCCTTGATGACCTCGTGCGCGGCCTCGCGGCCCACCCCGGCCCGGACGGCGCCCATCAGCACCTTGGTGGTGGCGAGGAACGGCAGGTAGCGGTCCAGTTCGCGGGCCACGACGGCCGGGAACGCGCCGAACTCGTCGAGGACGGTCAGGAAGGTCTCCAGCAGGCCGTCGAAGGCGAAGAACGCGTCGGGCAGCGCCACGCGGCGGACCACGGAGCAGGACACGTCGCCCTCGTTCCACTGGTCGCCGGCCAGCTCGCCGGTCATCGACGCGTAGCCGCGCAGGATGACCATGAGGCCGTTCACACGCTCGCAGGAGCGGGTGTTCATCTTGTGCGGCATCGCGGAGGAGCCGACCTGGCCGGGCTTGAAGCCCTCGGTGACCAGCTCGTGGCCGGCCATCAGGCGGACCGTCTTCGCGATCGAGGAGGGGGCGGCGGCCAGCTGCACCAAGGCGGTGACCACGTCGTAGTCGAGCGAGCGCGGGTAGACCTGGCCGACGGAGGTGAACGCCTGCGCGAAGCCCAGGTGGCCTGCGATGCGCCGCTCCAGGTCGGCGAGCTTGGCGGTGTCGCCGCCCAGCAGGTCGAGCATGTCCTGGGAGGTGCCGACCGGGCCCTTGATCCCGCGCAGCGGGTAGCGCTCCAGCAGGTCCTCAAGGCGGGCGTAGGCGACCAGCAGCTCGTCGGCGCCGGTCGCGAAGCGCTTGCCCAGGGTCGTCGCCTGGGCGGCCACGTTGTGGGAGCGGCCCGCCATGACCAGCTCGGCGTGCTCCCCGGCCAGCTTGCCGAGGCGGGCGAGGACGGCGACGGTGCGGTCCCGGGCCAGCTCCAGCGAGAGCCGGATCTGGAGCTGCTCGACGTTCTCGGTGAGGTCGCGGGAGGTCATGCCCTTGTGGACGTGCTCGTGTCCGGCGAGGGCGTTGAACTCCTCGATCCGAGCCTTCACGTCGTGCCGGGTGACCTTCTCGCGTTCGGCGATGGAGGCGAGGTCGACGGTCTCCAGGACGCGCTCGTAGTCGGCGAGGGCGGCGTCCGGGACCTCGATGCCGAGGTCCTTCTGGGCGCGCAGCACGGCGAGCCACAGCCGCCGCTCCAGCGTCACCTTGTACTCGGGGGACCACAGGACGGCGAGCTCCGCGGAGGCGTAGCGGCCGGCCAGGACATTGGGGATGCGGGGCTTGGCTGTCACGTGGAGGAATTCTACTTGGGCCGCGGCTGTGCGTTTACGCAGGTCGGGACACCGTCCGCGATGGTGCTTTGCTACGAGACCGGCGAGGTCCCGAAGGGCAGCAGCTCGGCGCGCTTCGGCGGCAGGCCGTCGCCCGAGGACCGGCCCGTCAGGCGGCGGCCGATCCAGGGCAGGAGGTGTTGCCGGGCGAACCGCAGGTCCTCGGTACGGCGGGCGGGCCAGCCCATCGCGACGGCGGCGGGCAGCGGCGCGCGCCAGTCCTCCTCCTCGGGCAGCCCCAGGGCCTGCCAGACGGCCTCCGCCACTCGGCGGTGGCCCTCGGCCGTCAGGTGCAGCCGGTCGACGTCCCACATGCGGGGCTCCGCGAGGACGGGAGCCCCGTAGAGGTCCACCAGCAGGGCGCCGTGTCGCTCGGCGAGCTCGTCGAGGATGACGTACAGCTCTTCCATGCGCGGGCGGAAGCGGGTCATGACGGGCCCGTTGCGGCCCGGCGAGCGCATCAGCACCAGCTGCCCGCACGAGGGGGCGAGCAGCTCGACGGCCTCCTCCAGGTGGCCGCGTACCCGGCCCATGTCCACCTTGGGCCGAAGGGTGTCGTTCAGTCCGCCGACGAGGGTCACCACGTCGGCGCCCATCGTCGCGGCCACCGGGGCCTGCTCGCCCGCGATCTGCCCGATCAGCTTCCCGCGCACGGCGAGGTTCGCGTACCGGAAACCGGGCTCGCGCCGTGCGAGACGGTCGGCGAGCAGATCGGCCCAGCCCCGGTAGGAGCCGTCCGGGAGCAGGTCCGACATGCCCTCGGTGAAGGAGTCGCCGACCGCGACGAAACTGGTGTAAGACGCATTCATCTCCATGGCGGGAGCGATGCTACCGCGCGGTACCCGGCGTCCGCAGCCCCGGGGCCCGCCCGCTCCCCGCCCGCCTCAGGCGGAGGTCGGCCTGCCGAACAGCTCGCGCAGGACGTCCTCCATCGTCACCAACCCCGTCATCACGCCGTCCGCCCCCAGCACCGCGGCCAGGTGCGTACGGCTGCGGCGCATGGCGGTCAGCACGTCGTCCAGCGGGGTCTCCGCCCGGACCTGCGCGATCGGGCGCAGCGCGGACGAGGGGAAGGGGGCGTCCCGCTCGGTCACGTCCAGGGCGTCCTTGACGTGCAGGTAGCCCAGGATCCGGTGTTGTGGATCGACCACCGGAAAGCGGGAGTACCCGGACGCGGCGGACAGCTGCTCCAGTCCGGCCGCGGTGATGCCCAGCCGGGCCGGAACCACCTGGTCCGCGGGCAGCACCACATCGGTCACCGGCCGACGGCCCAGTTCCAGGGCGTCGTGGAGCCGTTCGCTCGCCCGGTCGTCGATCAGCCCGGCTTCACTGGAGTCCTTGACCATCCGAGCCAGCTCGTCGTCCGAGAAGGTGGCCCCGACCTCGTCCTTCACCTCGACCCGCAGCAGCCGCAGCAGGAGGTTGGCGAAGGCGTTGATCGAGAAGATCACCGGCCGCAGCGCCCGCGTCACGGTCACCAGCGGCGGCCCCAGCAGCAGCGCGGTGCGCACGGGCTCGGACAGCGCGACGTTCTTCGGCACCATCTCGCCGAACAGCATGTGCAGGTACGTCGCCAGGGCCAGCGCGACCACGAAGGAGATCGCGTGGGTCAGCCCGGACGGCACCCCGATGAAGTCGAACACCGGGGTCAGCAGGTGCGCGATGGCCGGCTCGGCCACGATGCCCAGCACCAGGGTGCACAGCGTGATGCCCAGTTGGGCCGCCGCCATCATGGCCGAGACGTGCTCCAGGCCCCACAGGACCGCACGGGCCCGCCGGTCGCCCTCCTCGGCGTACGGTTCGATCTGGCTGCGCCGGACGGAGATCAACGCGAACTCCGCGCCGACGAAGAAGGCGTTGACGACGAGGGTCGCCAGGCCGATCAGCAACTGGATCACGGTCATCGGGACTCCTCCGTTACCCCGCCGTCGACGGCTGTGACCGGCACGTGCAGCAGGACGCGCGCGGCCCGCCTGCCGCCGGCGTCCACCACGTCGAGCTGCCAACCGTCCAGCTCCAGCCGGTCGCCTACGGCCGGGATCCGCCCCAGCGCGGTGGCGATCAGCCCGGCCAGGGTCTCGTACGGCCCGTCCGGCACGTGCAGGCCGATCTGACGGAGCTGGTCGGTGCGGGCGGCGCCGTCGGCGGAGTAGAGGGGCCGGCCGGCCGCGTCCGTACCGGCCGGGGCCAGGTCCGAGGTCTCGTGCGGATCGTGCTCGTCGCGCACCTCGCCGACGACCTCCTCGACGATGTCCTCCAGCGTGGCCACCCCGGCCGTCCCCCCGTACTCGTCGATGACGACGGCCATCGTCCGCCGGCCGGACAGCCGGTCCAGCAGCCGGTCCACGGTCAGCGACTCGGGGACGAGGAGCGGTTCGCGCAGCAGCTGCGACACGGGACGGCGGTGCCGTTCCTCGGCGGGCAGCGCCAGCACGTCCTTGATGTGGACGATGCCGACGACGGTGTCCAGGCTGCCCCGGTAGACCGGGAAGCGGGACAGGCCGGTCGCCATGGTCGCGTTCGCGACGTCCTCCGCGGTGGTCTGCACGTCCAGGGCGGTGACCTGCACGCGCGGGGTCATCACGTTCTCGGCGGTCAGGTCGGCCAGGTTCAGGGTCCGCACGAACAGCTCGGCCGTGTCCTCCTCCAGCGCGCCCGCCTTCGCGGAGTGCCGGGCGAGCGCGACGAGCTCCTGCGGGCTGCGGGCGGACGCCAGCTCCTCGGCCGGCTCCATGCCGAACCGCCGGACCAAGTGGTTCGCGGTGGTGTTCAGGTGGCTGATCAGCGGCCGGAAGGCCCGGCTGAACACCCGTTGCGCGGTCGCCACCCGTTTGGCGATCGCCAGCGGCGAGGAGATCGCCCAGTTCTTCGGCACGAGTTCGCCGACGACCATCAGGACGACCGTCGACAGCGCGGTGCCGAGGGCCAGGGCGGTCGAGGACGCGGCCGAGGCCGACAGGCCCATGGCCTCGAACGGACCCTGGAGCAGCGCGGCGATCGACGGCTTGGACAGCATGCCGATGACCAGGCCGGTCACGGTGATGCCGAGCTGGGCGCCGGACAGCTGGAACGTCAGGCTGCGGACGGCGGTCAGGGCGCTGTCCGCGCCCCGCTCGCCGCGCTCCACGGCGCGTTCGAGTTCGCTGCGCTCGACGGTGGTCAGCGAGAACTCGGCCGCGACGAAGACGCCGCAGGCGGCGCACAGCAGCAGCGCCAGGACGAGCAGGAGCACTTCGGTCATCGGGTGATCACCTCCGTCCCATGATCAGTCAGACGGAGGAGCGGCGCGCGGCGTCGTGAGGACGCGCGCGCAGGCCGGGTACCGCGAGGCTCGCCCATGGACGGACGCTCACACCCCTTCGGTCGTGGGCGATCGGACGCGCCCGGGCGACGGGCCCGCCGCCCGGGCAGCAAGGACACACCCCAGGAGAATGACCGCCCTTCCGGCCCGCATGCGCGGATGGTGGGATGAGCGCATGAACGATCTGCGCATCGCCACCGCCTCGCCGGCCGACCTGACTGCCGTGTTGGAGTTCTGGAAGGACGCCGCCGAGGGGACGAGCATCAGCGACGACCTCGCCGGCGTCGAGCGGCTGTACGCCCGGGACCCCCACGCCCTGCTGTTGGCCCGACGGGGCGGGGAACTCGTCGGCACGCTGATCGCGGGGTTCGATGGCTGGCGCTGCCACCTGTACCGGTTCGCCGTCCATCCGGCCCACCGCCGGCAGGGCATCGGTACGGCCCTGCTGACGGCCGCCGAGGAGCGGTTCGTGGCCCTGGGCGGCCGACGGGCCGACGCGATGGTGCTCGGCGGGAACCAGGACGCGCACGGCGCGTGGGACGCGGCCGGCTACCACCCGCAGGACAGCTGGTCGCGCTGGGTCAAGCCGCTGACGGCCTGACGCCGGTCGGCCGGACGGGTGACGGGGCCGCCCGGTCCGGATCAGGGAACGCGGCGGGCGGAGCCGATCACGCAGTACGAGGTGGGGAGGGCAGGCCCGCGCTCGGGCAACCGGAAGGCGCGCTGCGACACGATCCGGAACCCGGCGGCCTCGATCGCCGCGAGCGGGTCGCGAGCGGTGTGACAGCCGCCGAACAGGCGGGGCCAGACGGTCCGGTCCAGCCCCCGCTGGACGGCGGCCATTCCGGGGCCGGGCGCGAGCCCGTGCTCCAGGAACCGCAGCTCGGCCTCGGGGCGCAGCACCCGGTGGAGTTCGGAGAGGGCGCGCGGCAGGTTGCGCACGGTGCACAGGACCAGTGAGGCGACGGCGGCGTCGAAGGCCTCGCTCTTGACGGGCAGGGCCTCCGCCACCCCCGGTACGAGGTCCACGGGCACCTCCGCGCGCAGCGCGGCCGCGGCCGCGAGATGGCGCAGGGTGCGTTCCGGTTCGACGGCGACGACCTCGGAGACGGCGCGGGGGTAATGGGCGAAGTTCAGCCCGTTGCCGGCGCCGATCTCGATGACGCGACCGGACACGCCGTGCAGCAGCTCGCGGCGCAGGGCGGCCATGCCGGCGCGGGTCTCGGCGGCGGTGCTGGCGCGGGCGTAGAACCGGGCGAAGTGCGGGTGGTGGACCGGATCGGGGGGAGGTGCGGGCATGGCGGCCTCCGGGCGCGTAGCGGTACGACGGGACGGCTGACACGGGCGCGCGTGCGCTGCGGGGCTGTTCCCCGCGTCGGCCCACCGCGAAACCGCTCCGCGACCAAAGCGGCCGGGACACGCCGCCGCCGGTCGGCGACGCGCCCCGGCCGCACGGAACCCTGTCCTCCCGAGGCGACGGCGGGCGACCGATCCCGACCGGGAATCGGCTCCCGGCCCGGCAGGCCGGTCGGTAGGGCCGGGTCCCGGGCATCGCGCGAAGGTCGGCAGGTCCGGCGCCCCGTCCACCGGCCGGGCAGGCGCGCCGTCCCGGGCCCATCGGGTGGGCCGGGCGTGGCCGGCCGGTGGACGGCCCGGGCGGGACCGTCTCCCGCACCACGGGCAGGCCGATCGGGCCCGGCACCCCCGGCAGCGGGGCCGGCTTCCCGTGACGACGGCCGCCGGGCGGGCCTCCCGTGACGACGGCCCCCGGCCCCGGGCACGCACGCGCAGGCCGTGGACGTCGCTGGACCGCCCACCGGGCGGCAAGCCCGGAACGACCCCAACGTCAGCCCCCGGACGGTCCCGGTACGGGCGGTGCCCAGTGGGACATGAAGGAGGCTGCCTGCCACGTGCCGTGCAGGGGCGGCGCCAGCCAAGTCGGCGCGGCTTCGCGGAAGCGGGCCGGGGACAGGGCGCCGGACGACGCGGGAACCGCGCCGAGCAGCGGGATCCCGGCGGACGAGGGGAGGTCGGCGAGGTTGCAGCGGGAGGCCAGGTCGGGGTCGGCGGGCCAACTGCCGACGACCACACCGAGCGGGGTCAGCGCCCGGGAGCGCAGGGCTTCGACGGTCAGGGTGGTGGCGTTGAGCGTGCCGAGTCCGGCGGGCGCCACCACGAGGACCGGGGCCGACAGCAGCCGGGCCGCGTCGGCCAGGGTGTGGCCTTCGGGGTCGAAGCGCACGAGCAGCCCGCCCGCGCCCTCCACCAGCACGAGGTCGTGCCGGGCGGCGAGCCGCTGCGCCGCCTCGGCGATCGCGGCGGGGGACAGAGCCGGCAGGCCGGAGCGCCGGGCGGCGGTGTCCGGCGCCAACGGCTCGGGGTAGCGGGCCAGTTCGAGCGCCGTCACCGAGGGGCCGGCCAGGCGTACCGCCTCGGCGGCGTCCCCGGGCTCGTCGGGACCGACGCCGGTCTGCGCCGGCTTGAGCACCGCCACCGAGAGGCCGGCCGCCACAGCGGCCGCGGCGACGGCGGAGGTGACCACCGTCTTGCCGATCTCGGTGCCCGTGCCGGACACGATGAGGATGGACATGGTGGGCCTCAGCCTTCCCGGGCCGCCGCGACGACCGCGCGGCCGATGCGGGCCACGTCGGCGTCGTCGGTGACGAACGGCGGCATCGTGTAGATCAGGTCGCGGAACGGGCGCAGCCAGACGCCTTCCCGGACCGCGGCCCGGGTCGCGGCGGCCACGTCGACCTGGTGCGTCAGCTGGACCACGCCGATCGCGCCCAGTACCCGTACGTCCCGGACCCCGGGCAGGTCGGCCGCCGGGGCCAGGCCCGCGCGCAGGCCGGTTTCGACGCGCTTGACCTCGGTCGTCCAGTCCTGGCCGAGCAGCAGCTCGATCGAGGCCAGCGCGACCGCGGTGGCGAGCGGGTTGCCCATGAAGGTCGGCCCGTGCGCGAGCACCGGGACCTCGCCCCGGGAGATGCCGTCGGCCACGCGGGAGGTGCACAGCGTCGCCGCGAGCGTGAGGTAGCCGCCGGTCAGCGACTTGCCCAGGCACATGACGTCCGGGGTGATCCCCGCGTGGTCGGCGGCGAACAGGGCGCCCGTGCGGCCGAAGCCGGTGGCGATCTCGTCCAGGATCAGCAGGACGTCGTACTCGTCGCAGAGTTCGCGCAGCACCCGCAGGTGGTCCGGGTGGTGGAAGCGCATGCCGCCCGCACCCTGCACGACCGGCTCCACGATGACGGCGGCCAGCTCGTCCGCGTGCGCGGCGATCAGGGACCGCAGGTGGGCGACGTACGCCGGATCCACCGGTGTGTCGAAGCCCCCGGTCGGGGCGTCCGCGAAGACCTGCCGGGGCAGGTGGCCCTGCCACAGCTCGTGCATCCCGCCCTCGGGATCGCAGACGGCCATCGGCTGCCAGGTGTCGCCGTGGTAGCCGCCGCGCCAGGTGAGCAGCCGGGTCTTGCCGGTGCGCCCCAGCGAACGCCAGTACTGCAGGCACATCTTGACGGCGACTTCGACGGAGACCGAACCGGAATCGGCGAGGAAGACGTGCTCCAGGCCCACCGGGGTGATCTCGACGAGCTTGGCCGCGAGCCGGACGGCGGGCTCGTGGGTGAGCCCGCCGAACATCACGTGCGACATCTTGCCGAGCTGAGCCGTCGCGGCCTCGTTCAGCACCGGGTGGTTGTAGCCGTGGATGGCGGACCACCAGGAGGACATGCCGTCGACGAGCTCGTCCCGCCCCTCGGCCGGGGCGCCCAGCCGGAGCCGGACGCCCGAGGCCGAGGCGACGACGAGGGGCTCCTGCCGCCCCGGCATCGGACCGTACGGGTGCCAGACGTGCTGCCGGTCCAGCGCCAGCAGCTCGGCGGCCGGCAGCGGGTCGGGGCGGTGGTGCGGGTGGTTCTCGTCAGGCATTGGGGGCGAGGTCCGTTCCCGTCCCGCGCCGACGGACGGCCACCAGCTCCGGGCGCACCTCGCCGGCCGCCGCCTGGGCGGGCGCGGCACCGGCGGCGTCGCCGGAGGCGGCGGCGGCCACCGCGGCCGCGGGCGCGACGGGCTCGGCGTGCCCCGAGCAACCACCGCAGGCGGAACCGCACCCGGCCCCGGCCGCGCCGGAATCGGCGTCGGACGCCGCAGCGGATCCGGAGCCGCAGACGGAACCGCCACCGGAGCCGCAGGGGCTGCCCGGGGCGGCCGCGGCGCTCGCGCCCGCGACATCGGAGCGGTGCTTCGGGAGGGTCGTCGTACCGGCGCCCTCCACCTCGAAGCCCGCGTCCGCGATCATGTCGAGGTCGGCCTGGCCGGCCTGGCCCTCACTGGTCAGGTAGTCGCCGAGGAAGATCGAGTTGACCAGGTGCAGGGCCAGCGGCTGCATGCTCCGCAGGTGGACCTCGCGGCCGCCCGCGAGACGGACCTCGACGTCGGGGCAGACGAAGCGCACCATCGCCAGGATCCGCAGGGCGCGCTGCGGGGTGAGGTTCCACTCCTTCGCCAGCGGGGTGCCCTCGAACGGGATCAGGAAGTTGACCGGTACCGAGTCGGGGTCGAGCTCGCGCAGCGAGTAGACGACGTCGACGAGGTCCTCGTCGCTCTCGCCCATGCCCGCGATCAGCCCCGAGCAGGCCGACAGGCCCGCCGCGTGGGCCTTCTGGACGGTGTCGACGCGGTCCGCGTACGTGTGCGTCTTGGTGATCTGGCCGTAGGTGGCCTCGGACGTGTTGAGGTTGTGGTTGTAGGCGTCGGCGCCCGCGTCGCGCAGCCGCTCGGCCTGACCGTCGGAGAGCAGACCCAGGCAGGCGCAGACCTCGACGCCCTCGTTCTGCTCCTTGATGGCGGCGATCGTCCTGCCGACGCGGTCGACGTCCCGGTCGGTCGGACCGCGGCCGCTGGCCACCAGGCAGACCCGCTTGGCGCCGCCGGCGACACCGGCCGCCGCGGCCTCGGAGGCCTCCTCGGGCTTGAGCCAGGTGTACTTGAGGATCTCGGCCTTCGACCCCAGCCGCTGGGAGCAGTAAGAGCAGTCCTCGGGACAGAGCCCGGACTTCAGGTTGACCAAGTAGTTCAGCTTGACCCGACGGCCGAACCACTGGCGGCGCACCTTGCCGGCCGCGGCCACCACGTCGAGCAGGTCGTCGTCAGAGGTCGCCAGCACGGCGAGTGCCTCATCGCGGGTCGGCAGCTCGCGCCGCAGTCCCTTTTCCACCAAGGTGTTCAGCAGGTCCATGAGGCTGATCCTGAACCACGCGACCACTCCCGGCCAAGGAGAGAATGAACAACATGGCCGGAACGGAGTGTGTGTATCGCCACACCTGGCGCGCGGGGTCCGGCGGCTAGGGTCTTTCTGATCGTGGACTGCCGACAAAAATCGAGGACCCGCCGATGCCTGAACACGCCCCCGAGCCCTCGGACGTCTTCACCTGGATCGACGAAGCCGAACGGGCCCGCGAGCGGGCCGGGCTGGTGCGGACCCTGCGTCCGCGGCCGGCCTCCTCGCCGCTGCTCGACCTGGCGAGCAACGACTACCTGGGGCTGTCGCGACACCCCGAGACGGTCCGGGGCGCGTGCGAGGCGGCGGAGCGCTGGGGCGCGGGAGCGACGGGGTCCCGACTGGTGACGGGCACGACCGAGCTTCATGCGGAGTTCGAGCGGGAACTGGCGGCGTTCTGCGGCTTCGAGGCCGCTCTGGTCCTTTCGTCCGGATACGCCGCGAACCTGGCCGCCGTGACGGCGCTGAGCGACCGGGGCACCCTCGTCGTCTCCGACGCAGGCAACCACGCCTCGATCGTCGACGGCTGCCGGCTCTCGCGCGCCGAGATCGCGGTCACCCCGCACGGGGAACCGGAGGCGGCGCGCAAGACCCTCGCCGCGCACGACGGGCGCGCGTTGCTGGTCAGCGACTCCGTCTTCTCCGTCGACGGGGACGCCGCCCCGCTCCCCGGGTACGCGGCGGCCTGCCGGGCCGAGGGCGCGGCGCTGGTCGTGGACGACGCGCACGGGCTCGGGGTGCTGGGCGAGGGCGGCCGGGGCGCGCTGCACGCGGCGGGACTCGCCGGGGCGCCGGACGTGGTCGCGACGGTGACCCTCTCGAAGTCCCTGGGCAGTCAGGGAGGCGCGGTGCTGGGGCCGGCCAAGGTGATCCGGCACCTGGTCAACACCGCGAGGACGTTCATCTTCGACACCGGGCTGGCCCCGGCCGCCACGGGCGCGGCGCTGGCGAGCCTGCGGCTGCTCCGACGTGAGCCGCAGCGCGCGGACCGGGCCCGGGAGGTGGCCGCTCTGTTGTTCCAGCGGCTCACCGCGTCCGGCCTGACCGCGGCCCGGCCGGACGCGGCCGTGGTGTCGGTACGGGCCCCGTCGGCTTCGGCGGCACTGCGCTGGGCCGCCGACTGCCGCGAGGCAGGTCTGTCCGTGGGGTGTTTCCGCCCGCCGTCGGTGCCGGACGGCATTTCCCGGCTGCGGCTGACGGCGCGCGCCGATCTCACGGGGGACGAGATCGGTCGGGCCGTGGAGACGATCCTGCGGACCGCTCCGGCGGGGGCCACGGACCCGCGGGCACTACGGGGCTGAGCCGGACCCGGGCCACCGGGCCGGGTCGTTCAGCCGAGCCCGTCCGCCCGTACGGACGCGAGGAAGCCGTCCCAGGCCGGCCCGGTGAAGAGCACGGCCGGACCGTCCGCCCGCTTGGAGTCGCGGACGGCGAGCAGACCACCGGTGAGGGCGGCCGCTTCCACGCAGTTGTTCATTCCGGTGCTGCGGCTGCTCCGCCGCCACCGCGCGCTGTTCAGAAGTCCGCTGGTGGATAAGGGGGTTGCGGACACGGGGGTGCCTCCTTACGCGTCGTCAGCGAATGAGCTGATGAGATCCGACGAGTCACGGGGCGGGAGGGCGTGCGCCTGGATGGTGCGGAACGCGGCGCTGTACGCGTCCAGGTCTTCCTTCCGCTCCAGATAGAGGCTACTCGTCAAATGGTCGAGTACCACCACATCCAGATCAGCGATGCTCGGAAATGAGAAAATTACGAACGGTCCGGTGAGGCCGAGATGTCCCCCCACGCTGAACGGCAGTACCTGCAAACGCACTTGGGGCAGCTGCGCCACCTCCACCAGGTGCCCCAGCTGTTCCTTCATCACCCCCGGCCCGCCGATCTGCCGGCGCAGCACCGCCTCGTCCAGCACCGCGCTCAGCTCCAGCGGCGGATCCGCCCGCAGCACCGCCTGCCGGGCCAGCCGTACGTCGACCAGCGCGTCCACCTTCGGCTCCGGCAGGCCCCCGAGCGCGGCCCGGGTCACGGCCCGCGCGTAGTCCGGGGTCTGCAACAGGCCCGGGACCACGGAGAGTTCCACCGTCCGGGCGGCGCGGGCCCCGGCCTCCAGGCTGATGAAGTCCCGGTACTCCTGCGGCAGCAGCCCCCGGTAGTCGTGCCACCACTGGCGACCCCGCCCGGTGTCCGCACCCGCCGCGGGCCCGGCCGCCGAGGCGCCCAAAGCCTCCAGGAGCGCCCGTTGCTGCACGCTCACGACCTCCCCGTAGGCGTCCAGGAGCAGCCGGATGTCCTCCGCCTTCACGCCACTGCGACCGGTTTCGATGCGGCTGATTTTCGACTGGTGCCATCCCACGATCCGGGCGACCTCACCACTGGTGAGCCCGGATCGGTCGCGAAGGGAACGCAGTTCCTCGCCGAGCTTGCGCCGACGCACCGCGGGACCGTGCTGCATAGCCGTTCTCCTTCCACCGGCACAGCTCGCACCAGTCTGACGTCCAAATAGGCTCTTCCGTAGCAGAGTTCACCGCATCGAGCGACAGATATATGCATATCTTGGGGGATCGGGGGATTCGGCGGCACGATGGGTGGCACTCTGGCGCTCAGCGTAGATCCGGGGCGGCTCCGCCCCGGTGGGAAAGGGACGTCGCCATGGCAGATCACCAGGAAGCATCCATCACTCTGCCGAGCGAGCCGGTCTCGGTCGCCGCCGCCCGCCGCTACGTGGCGGAGGTGCTGAGCGCGTGGGGTCTGCCCGAGGACGCCGCCACCGCGGACAGCATCCGGTTGATCGTCTCGGAACTCGCCACCAACGCCGTGCAGCACACCTTCGGCCAGTCGCCCACCTTCACCGTCGACGTCCGCCTGGAACGCGAGGAACGGCTGCGCGTCGGCGTGACGGACAGTCACCCCCGCTGGCCCAAGCGGCTCCCGGCCGCCGTCCAGCAGGACAACGGCCGCGGCATGGTCATCATCCGCTGGCTGGCCGCCGAGGCGGGGGGCCGGCTCTCGGTCAGCCCGACCGAGGACGGCGGCAAGACCGTGTGGATCGCCCTGCCCTGGCGCCCCGTGGACGCGTCGGCCGTCGGGGTCGCCCGCGGGTGCTGACCGGTGGCGCCGCGCCCCGCCCGTGCGGGGGCGCGGCCGCCCGCGCCGCGGCCGACGCGCCGGACCGGGGCGCGGGCGGGCCCTCCCCGGGTCCCGCGCCGCCGGCCCCGATACGGGAGCCGGCCCGG
>NZ_JBEZKS010000073.1:0-37539 GCF_040651775.1 Streptomyces sp. NPDC048383 | reverse complement strand
GCGGGCCCCCGGAACCTCCCGGGGGCCCGCCGCTTCCGCGTGTCGCCGGGGGGGGCGCAGGGCCGCCGTCCCGCGGGGCGGGCGCGGGGGAACGGGCCGGCGCAACCCTCGCTACCATGGGTTATCCGGACCTGACCGGGGCCCCGGATCCTCCCCCAGACTCCGTTCGGGGGGACCCCCGTGAGGAGCGCTCTTGCCAGACGAGGTCCAGCCACTGCCCGCCGCGCAGCCCGACCCGGCCGAGCCGGCCGCGGCGGCCGCCGCCACGCCCCCGCCGGCGCCGCCGGCCCCGCCGGTCAAGCCCGCTCCGGCGAAGCAGGCCGGATCCTCCAACCGGGTGCGCGCCCGCCTGGCCCGCCTCGGCGTGCAGCGTTCCAACCCGTACAACCCGGTACTGGAACCGCTCCTGCGCATAGTCCGCAGCAACGACCCGAAGATCTCCACGGAGACGCTGCGCCAGATCGAGCAGGCCTACCAGGTCGCCGAACGCTGGCACCGGGGCCAGAAGCGCAAGAGCGGTGACCCGTACATCACCCACCCGCTCGCGGTGACCACCATCCTCGCCGAGCTCGGCATGGACCCGGCCACCCTCATGGCCGGCCTGCTGCACGACACCGTCGAGGACACCGAGTACGGCCTGGAGCAGCTGCGCCGCGACTTCGGCGACGCGGTCGCCCTTCTGGTCGACGGCGTCACCAAGCTGGACCGGGTCAAGTTCGGCGAGGCCGCGCAGGCCGAGACCGTCCGCAAGATGGTCGTCGCCATGGCCAAGGACCCCCGGGTCCTGGTCATCAAGTTGGCCGACCGCCTGCACAACATGCGCACCATGCGGTACCTCAAGCGGGAGAAGCAGGAGAAGAAGGCCCGCGAGACCCTTGAGATCTACGCGCCGCTGGCCCACCGCCTGGGCATGAACACCATCAAGTGGGAGTTGGAGGACCTCGCCTTCGCGATCCTCTACCCCAAGATGTACGACGAGATCGTCCGGCTCGTCGCCGAGCGCGCCCCCAAGCGCGACGAGTACCTGGCCGTCGTCACCGACGAGGTGATGACGGACCTGCGGGCGGCCCGCATCAAGGCCACGGTCACCGGCCGCCCCAAGCACTACTACAGCGTCTACCAGAAGATGATCGTCCGCGGCCGTGACTTCGCGGAGATCTACGACCTGGTGGGCATCCGCGTCCTCGTGGACACGGTGCGGGACTGCTACGCGGCCCTCGGCACGGTGCACGCGCGCTGGAACCCGGTCCCCGGCCGGTTCAAGGACTACATCGCGATGCCCAAGTTCAACATGTACCAGTCGCTGCACACGACGGTCATCGGGCCCAGCGGCAAGCCGGTCGAACTGCAGATCCGCACCTTCGACATGCACCGCCGCGCCGAGTACGGCATCGCCGCGCACTGGAAGTACAAGCAGCAGACCGTCGCCGGCACCTCCAAGGTCCGCACCGACGTCCCGCAGGCGGCCAAGGGCAGCGCCGGCCAGGACACCGTCAACGACATGGCCTGGCTGCGGCAGCTGCTCGACTGGCAGAAGGAGACCGAGGACCCCGGCGAGTTCCTCGACTCGCTGCGCTTCGACCTCTCCCGCAACGAGGTCTTCGTCTTCACGCCCAAGGGCGACGTCATCGCGCTGCCCGCCGGCGCCACCTCCGTCGACTTCGCGTACGCCGTCCACACCGAGGTCGGTCACCGGACGATAGGGGCGCGGGTCAACGGGCGGCTCGTCCCGCTCGAATCGACCCTCGACAACGGCGACCTGGTCGAGGTGTTCACCTCCAAGGCCGAGGGCGCGGGCCCGTCCCGCGACTGGCTCGGCTTCGTCAAGTCGCCCCGGGCCCGGAACAAGATCCGCGGCTGGTTCTCCAAGGAACGCCGCGACGAGGCCATCGAGCACGGCAAGGACGCCATCGCGCGGGCCATGCGCAAGCAGAACCTGCCGATCCAGCGGATCCTGACCGGCGACTCCCTCGTCACGCTCGCCCACGAGATGCGCTACCCCGACATCTCCTCGCTGTACGCGGCGATCGGCGAGGGCCACGTGGCCGCGCAGGGCGTCGTGCAGAAGCTGGTGCAGGCCCTCGGCGGCGAGGACGCGGCCAACGAGGACATCGAGGAGAGCATCCCGCCGGCCCGCGGCCGCAGCAAGCGGCGGGGCAACGCCGATCCCGGCGTGGTGGTCAAGGGCGTCGACGACGTGTGGGTCAAGCTGGCCCGCTGCTGCACCCCGGTGCCCGGCGACCCGATCATCGGCTTCGTGACCCGGGGCAGTGGCGTATCGGTTCACCGCGCCGACTGCGTCAACGTCGACTCCCTCTCCCAGCAGCCCGAGCGGATGCTGGAAGTGGAGTGGGCGCCCACCCAGTCCTCGGTCTTCCTGGTCGCCATCCAGGTCGAGGCGCTGGACCGGTCACGACTGCTCTCGGACGTCACCCGGGTCCTGTCGGACCAGCACGTGAACATCCTCTCCGCGGCCGTGCAGACCTCGCGCGACCGGGTGGCCACCTCCCGGTTCACCTTCGAGATGGGCGACCCGAAGCACCTGGGACACGTCCTGAAGGCGGTCCGCGGCGTCGAGGGCGTCTACGACGTCTACCGCGTGACCTCGGCCCGCAGGCCGTAGCGCGCGGTCCGAGCACGCCGGTACCGGCCCGGACAGGACGATGGGCGCCACCCCCGAGGAGTGGCGCCCATCGCCGTACGGTGTCCGTGGCTCAGCCGCCGAACTCCTCCAGGCCCTTCAGCGCCTGGTCCAGCAGGGCCTGGCGGCCCTCCAGTTCACGCGCCAGCTTGTCGGCCTTCGCGTTGTTGCCCGCCGCGCGCGCCGCGTCGACCTGGCCGCGCAGCTTGTCGACGGCCGCCTGGAGCTGACCCGTCAGACCGGCGGCACGCGCCCGCGCCTCCGGGTTCGTACGCCGCCACTCGCCCTCCTCGGCCTCCTGGATGGCGCGCTCCACCGCGTGCATCCGACCCTCGACCTTGGGACGGGCGTCGCGCGGTACGTGGCCGATGGCCTCCCAGCGCTCGTTCAGGGAGCGGAACGCGGCGCGGGCCGCCTTCAGGTCCGTGATCGGGACGAGCTTCTCCGCCTCGACGGTCAGCTCCTCCTTCAGCTTCAGGTTCTCGACCTGCTCGGCGTCCCGCTCGGCGAAGACCCCGCCGCGCGCCGCGAAGAACACGTCCTGCGCGCCGCGGAAGCGGTTCCACAGGTCGTCCTCGGACTCGCGCTGCGCCCGACCGGCCGCCTTCCAACTGTCCATCAGCTCGCGGTAGCGGGCGGCCGTCGGACCCCAGTCCGTCGACTTCGACAGCGACTCGGCCTCCGCGACCAGCTTCTCCTTGGCCTTGCGGGCGTCCTCGCGCTGGGCGTCCAGCGCGGCGAAGTGCGCCTTGCGGCGCTTGGAGAAGGCGGACCGGGCGTGCGAGAAGCGGTGCCACAGTTCGTCGTCCGACTTGCGGTCCAGCCGCGGCAGACCCTTCCAGATGTCGACGAGGGCCCGCAGTCGCTCACCCGCCGAGCGCCACTGGTCGCTCTGCGCCAGCTCCTCGGCCTCGGTCACCAGCGCGTCCTTGGCCGTCCGGGCCTCGTCGGCCTGCTTGGCCTTCTGGACCTTGCGCTCCTCGCGCCGCGAGTCGACGGTCGACACCAGCTTGTCGAGCCGCACGCGCAACGCCGCCAGGTCACCCACGGCGTGGTGCTCGTCCACCTGCGTGCGCAGGTGCTCGATGGCCGTCTGGGCGTCCTTGGCGGACAGATCGGTGGTCCGCACCCGCCGTTCGAGGAGGCCGATCTCGACCACCAGGCCCTCGTACTTGCGCTCGAAGTAGGCCAGGGCCTCCTCAGGGGTGCCCGCCTGCCACGAGCCGACGACCTGCTCGCCCTCGGAAGTACGCACGTACACGGTGCCGGTCTCGTCGACTCGGCCCCACGGGTCGCTGCTCACAGCGCCTCCTCCACCTGATGCCGTCGAGGGGGTTCGCCCCCCGGGCATCGTCCACAGTTTCCTGGGGCGGGCAGCGCCCGCCCTGCACAACGCCAACATAGGCGACCGTCGGGCCGGCTGTCCGCATCCCGCCCGACGCAATATCGACGTACGGGAGACGTACGCGGGACGTGCGGGAGGCGGGCCGGGCCGGGCCGGTGGTCGTCGGACCGGTCAGTTCTTGGTGACCGTGCCCTTCTCGATGGTCACGGGGGTCTTCGGGGCGCCGTCCGGCGTTCCGGTGGCCGTACCGGCCTTGGCGACCTCCTCCAGGACCTTCACGCCGGCCGGGTCGATCGTGCCGAAGGGCGTGTACGTGGGAGCCAGCGGGCTGTCCTTGTAGACCAGGAAGAACTGGCTGCCGCCGCTGCCGGGCTGACCCGTGTTGGCCATCGCGACGGTGCCCGCCGGGTAGATCACCTGACCCTGCTCGTTCGGCTTGCCGAGCGCGTCCAGGTTCTCGTCCGGGATGGTCCAGCCCGGGCCGCCGGAACCGGTGCCCTCGGGGTCACCGCACTGCAGGACGAAGATCCCGCCCGTCACCAGCCGGTGGCACTTCGTGTTGTCGAAGAAGCCCTTGTCGGCCAGCGCCTTGAACGAGTTCACGGTCTGCGGGGTCTTCGCCGCGTCCATCTCGAACTTGATCGGGCCCGCGCTCGTCTTCAGGTCGAAGGTGTACTTCGCCTTGTCGTCGATCGCCATCGCCGGCGGCGACTGCTTGGGCGTGGGCGCCGCCGAGGGCGACGCGTCCGCGGCCGGCTCGACCGTCTTGTCCTCGTTGTCGAAGACGCCGCCCGCGATGAGGCCCACCAGAGTGGCCACCACCACGGCCGCCGCCGCGCCGATCACGGCCAGCCGCTGCCTCGACTTGCGACGGGCCTGTGCCCGCCGCTGCTGCTGGCGCTCGTACTTCTCCCTGGCGAGCTGTCGCCGACGCTGATCGCTCGTGACCACCGGGTCGTCTCCTTGTGCGTCTCTGGTACCGCTGTCCGGGCTGGGTTAGGCCGTACCGTATATGGGTTCGCTGTGTAATGAGCGACGCCGGTAGGCTCTGAGCAGCAGATTCCGATCCGCTGCCTCCCGCCGGACGACGATTGAGGACGAACGTGCTGATTGCCGGGTTCCCCGCCGGAGCCTGGGGGACCAATTGCTACCTGGTCGCCCCCGCCGCGGGTGAGGAGTGCGTGATCATCGACCCGGGCCACCAAGCGGCCCAGGGCGTCGAGGAGACGCTGAAGAAGCATCGGCTCAAGCCCGTCGCGGTCGTCCTCACCCACGGCCACATCGATCACGTCGCCTCGGTGGTCCCGGTGTGCGGGGCCCACGACGTACCGGCCTGGATCCACCCCGAGGACCGCTACATGATGAGCGACCCGGAGAAGGCCCTCGGCCGTTCCATCGGGATGCCGCTCATGGGCGAGCTGACCGTGGGGGAGCCGGACGACGTCCGCGAACTCACCGACGGAAGCAGCCTGAAGCTCGCCGGGATGGAGTTCTCCGTGGCGCACGCGCCCGGTCATACCAAGGGGTCGGTGGCCTTCAGGATGCCCGAGTCGGCCGACGTTCCGCCGGTCTTCTTCTCGGGCGACCTGCTCTTCGCCGGCTCCATCGGCCGCACCGACCTGCCGGGCGGATCCCACGCCGAGATCCTCGAATCGCTGGCCCGCGTGTGCCTGCCGCTCGACGACTCCACCGTGGTGCTGTCCGGCCACGGTCCCCAGACCACCATCGGCCGCGAGCGGACGACCAACCCGTACCTGCGGGAGGTCGCCGCCGGCCTGGCAGCGGACCCGAAAGCCGCGCCACGACGAGGAATGTGACGAGACTTCCGTGAGCACCTTCAAGGCCCCCAAGGGCACGTACGACCTCATCCCGCCCTATTCGGCCAAGTACCTGGCGGTCCGCGAGGCCATCTCCGCCCCGCTGCGCACGGCCGGTTACGGCTACATCGAGACCCCCGGTTTCGAGGACGTGAACCTCTTCGCGCGCGGCGTCGGGGAGTCCACCGACATCGTCACCAAGGAGATGTTCACCCTCACCACCAAGGGCGGCTCGAACCTCGCCCTGCGCCCGGAGGGCACCGCCTCCGTGCTGCGCGCGGCCCTGGAGGCCAGCCTCCACAAGCAGGGCAACCTGCCGGCCAAGCTCTGGTACTCGGGTTCGTACTACCGCTACGAGCGCCCCCAGAAGGGCCGCTACCGCCACTTCTCGCAGGTCGGCGCGGAGGCCATCGGCGCCGAGGACCCGGCGCTCGACGCCGAGCTGATCATCCTGGCCGACCAGGCCTACCGAGGCCTGGGGCTGAGCGATTTCCGGATCCTGTTGAACTCGCTCGGCGACAAGGAGTGCCGCCCCGTCTACCGGGAGGCCCTCCAGGCCTTCCTGGGCGGGCTCGACCTGGACGAGGAGACCGTCCGCCGGGCCGAGATCAACCCGCTGCGCGTCCTCGACGACAAGCGCCCCGAGGTCCAGAAGCAGCTCGTCGGCGCCCCCGCCCTGCGCGACTACCTGTGCGACGCCTGCAAGGCCTACCACGAGGAGGTCCGGGCGCTGATCACGGCCGCCGGAGTGGCCTTCGAGGACGACGAGAAGCTGGTGCGCGGGCTCGACTACTACACCCGCACCACCTTCGAGTTCGTCCACGACGGCTTGGGCTCGCAGTCGGCGGTCGGCGGCGGCGGTCGCTACGACGGCCTGTCCGAGATGATCGGCGGACCGGCGCTGCCGTCGGTGGGCTGGGCGCTCGGCGTGGACCGTACGGTGCTGGCCCTGGAGGCCGAGGGCGTCACCCTGGACATCCCGGCGACGACGACGGTGTTCGCGGTGGCCCTGGGCGAGGCCAAGGCCACCGTGTTCGGGCTGGTGACGCAGCTGCGCAAGGAGGGCGTCGCCGCCGACATGTCCTACGGCGGCAAGGGGCTCAAGGGCGCCATGAAGGACGCGAACCGCAGCGGCGCGCGCTTCGCCGTCGTCGCGGGCGACCGCGACATCGCCGAGGGCGTCGTCCAGCTCAAGGACATGGAGTCCGGCGAGCAGGGCCCGGTGGCCCTGGCCGACCTGGTGACCGCGGTCAAGGCCCGCCTGGCCTGACCGGCGACACCCCGCGCGGGGCGGGACCGGGACCGGTGGTCCCCGTCCCGCCCCGCGTCGCTTTCCCCGCACTTATCCCCATCGAACGGCCGACACGGACCCCCGTACGGCACAATGGCCGGTGCTTGATGACTTTGCGGATGCGGAGCGGGCGGGTATGACGACAACAGGTGCGGGCACGGAAACCGGCCCCCGGACGTTCGGCGGCAGCCGCGCCCTGGCGCTACTGCTGGTGATCACGGGAGCCGCGGGCCTGCTCGCGGCCTGGGTGATCACGATCGACAAGTTCAAGCTGCTGGAGGACCCGAACTTCACGCCGGGCTGCAGCCTGAACCCGATCGTCTCCTGCGGCAACATCATGAAGAGCGACCAGGCCGCCGTCTTCGGCTTCCCGAACCCCATGCTCGGACTGGTGGCCTACGGCATCGTCGTCTGCGTCGGCATGAGCCTGCTCGCCGGAGCGCGCTTTCGCCCCTGGTACTGGCTGACGCTGAACGCGGGCACCCTGTTCGGCGTCGTCTTCTGCGCCTGGCTCACCCACCAGTCGCTCTACCGCATCAACTCGCTCTGCCTGTGGTGCTGCCTGGCCTGGGTCGCCACCATCGTCATGTTCTGGTACGTGACCGCGCACAACGTGCGCCAAGGTCTGGTCCCCGCCCCCGCCTGGCTGCGCGGCTTCCTCGACGAGTTCACCTGGGTCCTGCCCGTCCTGCACGTCGGGATCATCGGCATGCTGATCCTGACCCGCTGGTGGGACTTCTGGACCTCCTGAGCCGGCCGGCCGGGACTGTCGGCGCCCTCGCATAGGCTTTCGGTGTGGAACCAGACCTCTTCACCGCCGCAGCCGAGGAACGCCGGGCGAAGGACCCCTCGGCGTCACCGCTCGCGGTCCGGATGCGTCCCCGCACCCTGGACGAGGTGGTCGGACAGCAGCACCTGCTCAAGCCCGGCTCGCCGCTGCGCCGGCTGGTGGGGGAGGGCGCCGGCGGACCGGCCGGAGCCTCCTCGGTGATCCTCTGGGGTCCGCCCGGCATCGGCAAGACGACCCTCGCCTACGTGGTCAGCCAGGCGACGCAGAAGCGCTTCGTGGAACTCTCGGCCATCACGGCCGGCGTCAAGGAGGTCCGGGCGGTCATCGAGGGCGCCAAGCGCGCCGCCGGCGGCTACGGCAAGGACACCGTCCTCTTCCTCGACGAGATCCACCGCTTCAGCAAGGCCCAGCAGGACTCCCTGCTCCCGGCCGTGGAGAACCGCTGGGTCACCCTGATCGCGGCGACCACGGAGAACCCGTACTTCTCGATCATCTCGCCGCTGCTCTCGCGGTCCCTGCTGCTCACCCTCGAACCGCTGACGGACGCGGACCTCAGCGCGCTGACGCACCGCGCGCTGACCGAGGAGCGCGGCCTGGGCGGGGCCGTGACCCTACCCGCGGACGCGGAGGCGCACCTGCTGAGGATCGCCGGCGGCGACGCCCGCCGCGCGCTCACCGCCCTGGAGGCGGCGGCCGGCTCCGCCCTCGCCAAGGGCGAGGGGGAGATCACGCTGCAGACCGTCGAGGAGGCGGTCGACCGCGCGGCCGTCCGCTACGACAAGGACGGCGACCAGCACTACGACGTGGCGAGCGCGCTGATCAAGTCGATCCGCGGCTCCGACGTGGACGCGGCGCTCCACTACCTGGCCCGGATGATCGACGCGGGGGAGGACCCCCGGTTCATCGCCCGACGCCTGATGATCTCCGCGAGCGAGGACATCGGACTGGCCGACCCGACGGCCCTGCCGCTCGCCGTCGCCGCCGCCCAGGCCGTCGCCATGATCGGCTTCCCGGAGGCGGCGCTGACCCTGTCGCACGCCACCATCGCCCTGGCGCTCGCCCCCAAGTCGAACACCGCCACCACCGCGATCGGCGCCGCGCTGGCCGACGTACGGGCCGGGCTGGCGGGCACCGTGCCGCCGCACCTGCGCGACGGGCACTACAAGGGGGCGGCGAAACTGGGGCACGCCCAGGGGTACGTCTACCCCCACGACGTGCCGGGCGCCATCGCCGCGCAGCAGTACGCCCCGGACGAGATCCACGGCAAGCGATACTACGAGCCGACCCGCTACGGCGCCGAGGCCAGGTACGCGGACGTGGTCGACAAAGTGCGCGAGCGGCTGCGCGGCGGGTCCTGACCCCCGGGCGTCGCGCGGTCGCCCTACGAACTGCCGGCGACCTGCCCCGCTTGGGCCGCCCCCTTCGGATCCTCAGTGGGACGCGGCCGCGAAGAGGTGGTGCACGGCGCGGCGCAGGCCGCAGATGTCCGTGACCGGCTCGGGGAAGTCGAAGCGGGCGTCGAAGGAGGACTCCGCCGAGGCACCGCTGAAGCGCACCCGCAGACCCAGGCGGTCCAGGGCGAGCGGAACGGCCCGCATGCCCCGCGCCCCGCGGGGCCCGAGCAGCCCGCACAGGTCCGCGATCCGGTCCCCGTGGGCGGCGTGCAGGTGCTGGAGCAGCTCCGTCTCGTGCGCCACCATCGGATCCGGCTCGGCGCCGGCGAGGTCCTCGGGGTCCACGTTCTCGGCGCCCCACAGGTCGTCCACCGAGATCTCACCTACCTCCAGGCGCAGCATCATCCAGGCGGGCCGGCCGGAGTGGGGCGCGTCCAGGGACTCGGACATGCCCAACAGCTCGCCCACCGGACGGCGCTCGGCGAGCAGCGCGGCGCAGACCGCGCGGTCGTCCCCGCGCACCGGCGTCAGCCACCCGGCCAGCCACGCACGGCCTCGGATACGATGGGGCACGGACACCGGCGCCACGTCCGTGATCTCGATCACGGCCGTGAGGTCGTCGTCCTGGGCGTGAGCGGCTGCCCTGGCAGCCGTGGATTCCCCGGAAACAAGGAGAATCACGTCCCCGTCCGGGGTGACGGTCCGCGCGGCCGGCACTCCTGTCCCCAGCTCTTCGGACTCGTGACTGTCACGAGCACCCGGCAGGGTGAGGGATACTGAGGCGTTGGACTCTACGAGGGTTCGTACGCGTTCGGCTCCGGTGAGCTGCCGAACGCCTTCCCTGGGACGCGGCTGACCTTGCTTATCGTCGTCGAAAGCGGATTCCGTTTCGTTGGAACCCGAACTTCGCCGCGCACTGGGCAGGGGGATCCCATGTGGTCGAGACATTACGTCCTCCTCGCTAAGGTAAGCCTCACCTAACTTACATGGAGGTAGGTTCCACGTGAACCAGAAGCGACCCAAGGTCAAGAAGTCGCGTGCCCTCGGCATTGCGCTGACCCCGAAGGCCGTCAAGTACTTCGAGGCCCGCCCCTACCCGCCGGGCGAGCACGGCCGTGGCCGCAAGCAGAACTCGGACTACAAGGTTCGTCTGCTGGAGAAGCAGCGTCTGCGCGCGCAGTACGACATCTCCGAGCGCCAGATGGCCCGCGCGTACGACCGCGCCAAGAAGGCCGAAGGCAAGACGGGCGAGGCGCTGGTCGTCGAGCTCGAGCGTCGCCTCGACGCCCTGGTCCTGCGTTCGGGCATCGCCCGCACCATCTACCAGGCCCGCCAGATGGTCGTTCACGGCCACATCGAGGTCAACGGTGACAAGGTCGACAAGCCGTCGTTCCGTGTCCGCCCGGACGACGTCATCACCGTGCGCGAGCGCAGCCGCGAGAAGGTTCCGTTCCAGGTTGCCCGTGAGGGTGGCTACGCAGGCGAGGGCGAGACCCCGCGCTACCTGCAGGTCAACCTGAAGGCCCTGGCCTTCCGCCTGGACCGTGACCCGAACCGCAAGGAAATCCCGGTCATCTGCGACGAGCAGCTCGTCGTCGAGTACTACGCCCGCTGATCCGTCGGCAGGCGTAGCCCTCACAGGCTGGTGTCAACCCGTCGTCCCCTCCGGGGGGCGGCGGGTTTTCCCGTTCTCGGGGCGCCGTCCCGACCGGGCACCCAGCGCGCCCGCAGGACCAGGGCGTCCACGCTCAACTGCCGCCCCTCGGCGGCGTGCACCGCGTACCCCTCCGGGCCCAGCGCCTCACCGGCCCGCTGCTGGCACATCAGCCGGGGCGCGTTGAAGTACCCCGATCCGAACAGGCGCAGACCGACCCCGCCCCACATCGGCTCCGCCGCGCCCTGGAGCACCGCCGCCTCCGCGGGTCGGCCCTCGGTGACCGTGACCAGGGCCAGCAGCTCCACCGCCAGCACCAACCCCACCAGGTCCCGGAACGTGTGGTTGACCGTCACGCACTCGGTCAGCAGCCGTCGGGCGCCGGCCGTGTCCCCCGCGTCCAGCGCCGCGTACGCCAACACGTACAGGGCGTACGCCTTCGTCCAGCGCTCACCGCGGTCCTCGCAGATCTCCCGGACCTCCTCGCAGAGCGTCGCGGCGCCCGCCAGCTCGCCCTGGAACGCCATCGCCATCGCCAGCTCCACCTGGCACATCAGGACGTTGCTGTTCAGCTCCCCGGCCTCCCGGTACAGGTCCAGCGCCGCACCCAACAGCTCACCGGCGCGCGCCATGTCGTCCGAGACCAGGGCGAGGCAGCCCATCCGGTGCACCGCGTACGCCGCCGCCACCTCGTTTCCCGACCGCAGCGCGGCGTCGCGGCACTCGTGGAGGGCGCTCATCGACGCCACCGCGTCGCCCTGGAGCGCCGCCACGTAGCCCAGCACCCACAGCGCCTTGAGCCGGGAGCCCTCGTACTCCTCCTGCCCCTCGGCCGGGACCTGCTCCAAGGTCCGGTCGAGCCAGTGGCGGCCCTCGGTCAGCCGGCCGCAGCCCGCCCAGTAGAACCAGAGGGTGCCCGCCAGGTACTGGCCCAGGTGCAGTTCCTCCGGCTCGTCCAGGCAGCACTCCAGCGCGAGGCGCAGGTTCCCCAGCTCCACCTCCACCAGGGCCGCCACCTCCTGCTGGCGCGGGCTGAACCAATCCAGCTCGCACCAGGTGGCCAGGCCCATGTACCAGTCCCGGTGGCGCCGTCGCAGCCGGGTCGCGTCCCCCTGCGACTCCAGCCAGCCCGCCCCGTACAGCCGTACGGTCTCCAGCATCCGGTAGCGGACCCCGGCCGGGGTCTCCTCCCGGACCAGCAGGGACTGCGCGATCAGTTCGCCCACCACGTCGAGCACGGTGTCCACCGGCAGGTCGGGGCCGGCGCACACGTACTCGGCCGCGTCGAGGTCGAACTGCCCGGCGAAGACCGACAGCCGGGCCCACAGCAACCGCTCGGCGGGGGTGCACAGCTCGTGGCTCCAGCCGATCGCCGTCCGCAGCGCCCGGTGCCGGGCCGGCGCCCCGCGCGCCCCGCCGGTCAGCAGCGCGAACCGGTCCTCCAGCCGGGCCAGCACCTGGGCGGGCGACAGCGTCCGCAACCGGCCCGCCGCCAGCTCCAGGGCCAGCGGGATCCCGTCGAGCCGGGCACACAGCTCGGCCAGCAGCGGCCGGGTCGTCCCCGTCACGACGAAGGCCGGGTCGGCGGCGACCGCCCGCCCGACCAGCAGCTCCAGGGCCCCGGTGGGCTCCAGCGGGGCCAGCGGGAAGGCCTGCTCGCCCTCCACGCCGAGCGTGCGCCGGCCCGCAGCGAGCACCCGCAGGCCGGGGGAGCGGCGCAACAGTTCCGCCAGCAGCTCGGCCGTCTCCTCGACCAGCTGCTCGAAGCCGTCCACGACCAGCAGCAACCGGCGCCCCGCCAGGTGCTCCGCCAGGACGGTCCGGGGCGGCCGAGTGGTGTGGTCCGTCAGCCCGAGCGCCTCGGCGAGGGTGAACTCCAGCAGCGCCGGATCGCGTACGCCGGACAGCTCGGCCAGCCACACGCCGTGGAAGTGGCGTTCCTGCGGCCGTGAACCCGGCCCGCCCCCGTCCCGGGATTCCGCCGCGATCCCCTCGGCGACCGCGCGGGCCGCCGCCAGCGCCAACCGGGACTTGCCCACCCCGCCCACCCCGGTGATCGTCACCAGTCGCGCGGAATCCAGCAGCCGCCCCAGCCGGGCCAGTTCGCCACCCCGCCCGACGAACCCGCTGAGCTCCGAGGGAAGATTGCCCCGGGTCCTGATTCGAAGGGGTCTCTGTCGCATGGGACACGGAGGGTACTGCTCCCGGTGCGCTGCGTACAAGGCGATCGCGCGGTCCCCGGAATTCCGGTACTGCGGCGGATCTCCGGCGCGATAGGGTCGGAGGAGACTTTTCTCCGTAGGTTTTCAAGTTCAGGGAGCGGTGCAACGTGACCGGTGGAGAGGTGGCCGGGATCCTCGTGGCCGTCTTCTGGGCCATCCTGGTCTCCTTCCTCGCCGTCGTTCTGGTGAGGCTCGCCCAGGTGCTGAAGGCGACGACGAAGCTGGTGGCCGACGTGACGGAGCAGGCGGTTCCGCTGCTCGCGGATGCCTCCACCACCGTCCGCTCGGCGCGCACCCAGATCGACCGGGTCGACGCCATCGCCAGCGACGTCCAGGAGGTCACCTCCAACGCCTCCGCGCTGTCCTCCACCGTGGCCTCCACCTTCGGCGGGCCGCTGGTCAAGGTCGCGGCCTTTGGCTACGGCGTCCGCCGGGCCCTCGGCCGCAACGACGGGGCGGCGACCGGCCGCGACCCGCAGAAGACGTCCCGGCGCAGCGTGATCGTCGGCCGTACGGTGCCGACGGCCCGCCGCCGGAAGCAGAAGGGCTGAGACCGCCGATGTTCCGCCGAGCCTTCTGGTTCACCGCAGGCGCCGCCGCCGGCGTGTGGGCCACCACCAAGGTCAACCGTCAGCTCAAGAAGCTGACGCCGGAGAGCCTCGCCGCCCAGGCCGCCGACAAGGCCGTCGAGGCGGGGCACCGCCTCAAGGACTTCGCCCTCGACGTCAAGGCGGGGATGACGCAGCGCGAGGACGAGCTGAACGACGCACTGGGGCTGACCCAGGACCCCGATGCCCCCGACCACGTCACCGCCCTCCCCGGGCCGCGACGGTTGCGGGCCATCGCGCACGACAAGAACGACCACCGACCGAAGTTTTCGTACGACCGGAATGAGGACCACTGATGGAGTCGGCTGAAATCCGCCGCCGCTGGCTGAGCTTCTTCGAGGAGCGCGGTCACACCGTTGTCCCTTCGGCGTCGCTCATCGCGGACGACCCGACTCTGCTGCTGGTGCCCGCGGGCATGGTGCCGTTCAAGCCGTACTTCCTGGGTGAGGTCAAGCCGCCCGCGTCCACGCTCACCAGCGTGCAGAAGTGCGTGCGCACCCCGGACATCGAAGAGGTCGGCAAGACCACCCGCCACGGCACGTTCTTCCAGATGTGCGGCAACTTCTCGTTCGGCGACTACTTCAAGGAAGGCGCCATCAAGTACGCCTGGGAGCTGCTCACCAGCTCCGTGGCGGACGGCGGTTACGGCCTGGAGCCCGAGAAGCTCTGGATCACCGTCTACCTCGACGACGACGAGGCCGAGCAGATCTGGCGCGACGTCATCGGCGTCCCCGCCGAGCGAATCCAGCGCCTGGGCAAGAAGGACAACTTCTGGTCCATGGGCGTCCCCGGCCCCTGCGGCCCGTGCTCGGAGATCAACTACGACCGTGGTCCCGAGTTCGGCGTCGAGGGCGGCCCGGCCGTCAACGACGAGCGCTACGTGGAGATCTGGAACCTGGTCTTCATGCAGTACGAGCGCGGCGCCGGCGACGGGAAGGAGGACTTCCCGATCCTCGGCGACCTGCCGTCGAAGAACATCGACACCGGCCTCGGGCTGGAACGTCTCGCCATGATCCTGCAGGGCGTGCAGAACATGTACGAGACCGACACCCTGCGCGTGGTCATGGACAAGGCCACCGAGCTGACCGGCGTGCGCTACGGGGCCGCCCAGGGGACCGACGTCTCGCTCCGCGTGGTCGCCGACCACATCCGCACCTCCGCCATGCTCATCGGCGACGGCGTCACCCCCGGCAACGAGGGCCGCGGCTACGTCCTGCGCCGCATCATGCGCCGCGCCATCCGCAACATGCGCCTCATGGGCGCCACCGGCCCGGTCGTCCAGGACCTCATCGGCGTCGTCGTCGACACCATGGGCGAGCAGTACCCGGAGCTGGTCACCGACCGCAAGCGCATCGAGACCGTCGCGCTCGCCGAGGAGGCCGCGTTCCTCAAGGCCGTCAAGGGCGGCACGAACATCCTCGACACCGCCGTGACGGAGACCAAGGCCGCGGGCGGCACGATCCTCTCCGGCGACAAGGCGTTCCTGCTCCACGACACCTGGGGCTTCCCGATCGACCTCACCCTGGAGATGGCCGCCGAACAGGGCCTCTCCGTGGACGAGCCCGGCTTCCGCCGCCTGATGCAGGAGCAGCGCGACCGCGCCAAGGCCGACGCCAAGGCCAAGAAGACCGGCCACGCGGACATGTCCGCCTACCGCGAGATCGCCGACGGATCCGGCGCCACCGAGTTCACCGGTTACGCCACCACCCAGGGCGAGTCCACCATCGTCGGCCTGCTGGTCAACGGCGTCTCCTCGCCGGCCGCCACCGAGGGCGACGAGGTCGAGGTCGTCCTCGACCGGACCCCGTTCTACGCCGAGGGCGGCGGCCAGCTCGCCGACCAGGGCCGGATCCGGCTCGACTCCGGCGCCGTGATCGAGATCCGCGACGTCCAGCAGCCGGTTCCCGGTGTCTCCGTGCACAAGGGCTCCGTCCAGGTCGGAGAGGTGACGGTCGGCGCCTCCGCGTACGCCGCCATCGACATCAACCGCCGCCGGGCCATCGCCCGAGCCCACTCGGCCACCCACCTGACCCACCAGGCGCTGCGCGACGCCCTCGGCCCCACGGCCGCCCAGGCCGGTTCCGAGAACTCGCCCGGCCGCTTCCGCTTTGACTTCGGCTCGCCGAACGCCGTCCCCGGCACGGTCCTCACCGACGTCGAGCAGAAGATCAACGACGTGCTCTCCCGCGAGCTCGACGTCACCGCCGAGATCATGAGCATCGACGAGGCGAAGAAGCAGGGCGCCATCGCCGAGTTCGGCGAGAAGTACGGCGAGCGCGTGCGCGTCGTCACCATCGGCGACTTCTCCAAGGAGCTGTGCGGTGGCACGCACGTCGGCAACACCGCCCAGCTGGGCCTGGTGAAGCTGCTCGGCGAGTCCTCCATCGGCTCCGGCGTGCGCCGCGTCGAGGCCCTGGTGGGTGTGGACGCGTACAACTTCCTCGCCAAGGAGCACACGGTCGTCGCCCAGCTCCAGGAACTGGTCAAGGGCCGTCCCGAGGAGCTGCCGGAGAAGATCGCCTCCATGCTCGGCAAGTTGAAGGACGCCGAGAAGGAGATCGAGAAGTTCCGCGCGGAGAAGGTCCTCCAGGCCGCCGCCGGTCTCGCCGCGGGCGCCCAGGACATCCGCGGTGTCGCCCTCGTCGTCGGCACCGTCCCGGACGGCACCGGCGCCGACGACCTGCGCAAGCTGGTCCTCGACGTCCGCGGCCGCATCCAGGGCGACCGCCCGGTCGTGGTGGCCCTGTTCACCGTGGCGGGCGGGCGTCCGCTGACCGTGATCGCCACCAACGAGGCGGCCCGCGAGCGCGGCCTCAAGGCCGGCGACCTGGTCCGCACGGCCGCCAAGACCCTCGGCGGCGGTGGCGGCGGCAAGCCCGACGTCGCCCAGGGCGGCGGCCAGAACGCGGCCGCGATCCCGCAGGCCATCGGCGCCGTCGAGCGCCTCGTGGTCGAGACGGCCTGACGATGACGCTGCGCCGCGGCCGCCGACTGGCCGTAGACGTCGGGGAAGCCCGGATCGGGGTCGCCTCCTGCGACCCCGACGGGGTCCTGGCCACCCCGGTGGAAACCGTCCCCGGCCGGGACGTCCCGGCCGCCCACCGGCGGCTGCGACAGCTCGTCGCGGAGTACGAGCCCCTGGAGGTCGTCGTCGGTCTGCCCCGTTCGCTCAGCGGACGGGAGGGACCGGCCGCGGCCAAGGTGCGCACCTTCGCGAACGAACTGGCCAAGGGCATCAAACCGGTGACGGTCCGGCTGGTGGACGAGCGGATGACCACGGTCACCGCCGCCCAGGGGCTGCGGGCTTCCGGCAGGAACGCCAAGAAAGGCCGTTCGGTCATCGACCAGGCGGCCGCCGTGGTGATCCTGCAGAACGCCTTGGAGACCGAACGGGTATCAGGTAATCCGCCCGGTGAGTGCGTCGAAGTGGTTGTCTGATCGCGATACGGTAACGTTCCGCGAAATGAGACGGCATTCGAACAGCCGTCGCCACCACTAAAGAGGCGGAACCGGGTGTCGCGGCCCACGAAAGGCCGTGGCCTCCGTCTCGCGGCTCTAGGGGACCGATGACTGAGTATGGCCGGGGCGGCGGCTCCGAACCGTGGCACCCCGAGGATCCCCTGTACGGGGACCAGGGGTGGACCGCGCACCAGACCCAGCAGGGCCAGGTGCCGTACGGCGGCGCACCGCAGCAGCAGGAGCCGCAGTACCAGGAGCAGGTACCCCCGTACCCGTACCCGGAGCAGCAGGTCCCGCAGTACCAGGGGGGTCCGCAGCAGTACCCGGATCCCCAGTACCAGGACCCGCAGTACCAGCAGCAGTACGCCGCCGCCCCGTACCCCCAGTACGCGGAGCAGCAGCAGGGCTGGGCCCCGCAGCACCCCGGTGCGCAGCAGCAGGCCCAGCCCCAGCAGCAGGCCCAGCAGCAGCAGGTCCAGTCCCAGCAGCCGGTGTACGACGCCCAGGGCTGGGACACCGGCCAGGGCCAGTACGTGGCGGCGGCCGTGCAGGCCGACCCCTACGCGGTGGCCGACCCGTACGCGCAGCAGGCCGTCGGCGACTACCCCGGCGAGGCCCCCGACCTGTACACCACCGAGGACGCCTACCCGCCTCCGCAGCCGCCCGGCAGACGGCACCTGGAGCCGGAGCCGGTCGACGAGCCGGAGGAGGAGCTCCAAGAAGAGCTGCTCGCCGGGGGCGGCGGGGGCGACGACGAGCCGCGCGGCCGTCGGGGCGACCGCAAGGGCGGCGGCGGCAAGAAGACCAAGGAGAAGAAGCGCAGCGGCGCGGCCTGCCTGGTCGCGGCCGTCGTGATGGTCGGCGTGATCGGCGGTGGCGGCTACTACGGCTACAGCTACATCAAGGAACGGTTCGCCACGGCCGCCGACTTCGCGGGCGAGGGCAGCGGCGAGACGGTCGACGTCGAGATCCCCCAGGGGTCCACCGTCGCCCAGATCGGCAACATCCTGAAGAAGAACGGCATCGTCGCGAGCGTCGACGCGTTCACGGCCGCGGCCGGGTCCAAGGGCAACGCGATCCAGCCGGGCGTCTACCCGCTGAAGAAGAAGATGTCGGCCGCGGCCGCCGTCGCCGTCATGCTCGACCCGAGCAAGCTGAACGTGCTCACCGTCCCGGAGGGCAAGCGGACCTACGAGGTCTACGAGCTGATCGACAAACGCCTCGGGAAGCAGACCGGCACCACCGAGGAGATCGCCAAGCGCGAGGCCAAGAACCTCGGCCTGCCGGCCTGGGCCGGCAACAACCCGAAGCTCATCGACCCGCTGGAGGGCTTCCTCTACCCGGCGCGCTACGACATCGGCAAGGACAGCACGCCGGAGTCGATGCTCCGGCAGATGGTCAAGAACGCCTCGGACAAGTACACGGAACTGGGCGTCGAGGCCAAGGCCAAGGACCTCGGCCTGGAGAACCCGCTCCAGGTGATCACGGTCGCCAGTCTCGTCAACGCCGAGGGCAAGCACCACGAGGACTTCCGGAAGATGTCCGAGGTCGTCTACAACCGCTTGAAGAAGACGAACGACGTCACCAACCAGAAGATCGAGTTCGACTCGACCTACAACTACATCAAGCGCACCAGCCACCTGAACTTCAACATCAAGGAAGCCAGGGCGCTCGACAATCCCTACAACACGCACTTCGTCAAGGGCCTGCCCCCGGGCCCGATCGGGAACCCCGGCGAGGAAGCGCTGAGCGCCACGCTCAACCCGGACCACGGCGGTTGGATGTTCTTCGTGTCGGTCGACAGCAAGACGACGACCTTCACCAAGACCTACGAGGAACACCAGAAACTGGTGGACGAGTTCCTGGCGCGGCAGAACCAGAAGAACGGCGGATAGGCACGACATGTCACGGATACGGGCCGCGGTGCTGGGTTCGCCCATCGAGCACTCCCTCTCACCGGTGCTGCACCGCGCCGCCTACCGGGAGCTCGGCCTCGACGACTGGTCGTACGACCGCTTCGAGATCAACGAGGCCGCCCTCCCGGCATTCGTGGGCGGCCTCGGCCCGGAGTGGGCCGGACTGTCGCTGACCATGCCGCTCAAGCGGGCGATCATCGCCCTGCTCGACGGCGTCAGCGACACCGCGGCCTCGGTGGAGGCGGTCAACACGGTCGTCCTGACCGAGGACGGCCGTCTCCTCGGCGACAACACCGACATCCCCGGCATCGTCGCCGCCCTGCACGAGCGGGGCGTCGAGAAGGTGCCCGCCGCGGCCGTCCTCGGAGCGGGCGCCACCGCCTCCTCGGCGTTGGCCGCCCTCTCCCGGATCTGCACCGGCGAGGTCACCGCGTACGTCCGCTCGCGCGCCCGCGCCGAGGAGATGCACCGGTGGGGCGACCGGCTCGGCGTGCCCGTCCGTACCGCGGACTGGACGGACGCGGCCGAGGCGCTCCACGCCCCGCTGGTCATCGCGACCACCCCGGCCGGTACGACGGACTCCCTGGCGGCGGCCGTCCCCGAAGGCGCCGGAACCCTCTTCGACGTCCTCTACGACCCGTGGCCGACCGCCCTGGCGGCGGCCTGGTCCGCGCGCGGCGGCAAGGTCGTCGGCGGCCTGGACCTGCTGGTCCACCAGGCGGTGCTCCAGGTCGGCGCGATGACCGGCCGCCCGGGACCGCTGGCCGCCATGCGCGCCGCGGGCGAGCGGGCGCTCGCCGAGCGCTAGGCCGTCCCCGTCGGATCCCGCCGGTCGGCGTTCACCTGACGGGCGGGGCGTCCGACAGTTGGACCGGGGCCCGATACATCCCTCCGGACATGGGAGGATCGGGTACGGCGGGTCAGGGCCGCGCACCCGATCGCGCCATCGCTGTGCCAGGCGCGAGCATGAGGAGCATCGTTGAGCAGGTTGCGTTGGCTGACCGCAGGAGAGTCGCACGGACCGGCACTGGTCGCGACGCTGGAGGGTCTTCCCGCCGGCGTCCCGGTCACCACCGAGCTGGTGGCCGATCACCTGGCCCGACGCCGGCTCGGCTATGGCCGCGGTGCCCGGATGAAGTTCGAGCAGGACGAGATCACCTTCCTCGGCGGCGTCCGCCACGGCCTGTCCCAGGGCTCCCCGATCGCGGTCATGATCGGCAACACCGAGTGGCCCAAGTGGGAGACCGTGATGTCGGCCGACCCGGTCGACCCGTCGCTGCTCAAGGAGACCGGCCGCAACGCGCCGCTCACCCGCCCGCGCCCCGGCCACGCCGACCTCGCGGGCATGCAGAAGTACGGCTTCGACGAGGCCCGGCCGATCCTGGAGCGCGCCAGCGCCCGGGAGACCGCCGCCCGTGTCGCCCTCGGCGCCGTCGCCCGCTCCTTCATCAAGGAGGTCGCCGGCATCGAGATCGTCTCCCACGTGGTGGAACTGGCCGCGGCCAAGGCCCCGTACGGCGTCTACCCGACCCCCGCCGACGTCGACAAGCTCGACGCGGACCCGGTGCGCTGCCTCGACGCCGACGCGAGCAAGGCGATGGTCGCCGAGATCGACCAGGCCCACAAGGACGGCGACACCCTCGGCGGCGTCGTCGAGGTCCTCGCCTACGGCGTGCCCGTCGGACTCGGCTCGCACGTCCACTGGGACCGCCGACTCGACGCGCGTCTCGCGGCGGCCCTCATGGGCATCCAGGCCATCAAGGGAGTCGAGGTCGGCGACGGCTTCGACCTGGCCCGCGTGCCCGGCTCGCAGGCCCACGACGAGATCGTGTCCACCCCCGAGGGCCTCAAGCGGACCTCCGGCCGCGCCGGTGGCACCGAGGGCGGTCTGACCACCGGTGAACTGCTGCGCGTACGGGCCGCGATGAAGCCCATCGCGACCGTGCCGCGCGCGCTGGCCACCGTGGACGTGGCGACCGGCGAGGCGACGGTGGCCCACCACCAGCGCTCCGACGTCTGTGCCGTCCCGGCGGCGGGCATCGTCGCCGAGGCCATGGTCGCCCTCGTCCTCGCCGACGCGGTCGTGGAGAAGTTCGGCGGCGACTCGGTGCCCGAGACCCGCCGCAACGTCCGCTCCTACCTCGACAACCTGCAGATCCGGTGACGGGCGGACCACTGGTCGTCCTCGTCGGCCCGATGGGGTCCGGCAAGTCCACGGTGGGGGGCCTGCTCGCCGAACGGCTGGCCGTCCCCTACCGGGACACGGACGCCGACATCGTCGCCGCCCAGGGCCGGGAGATCTCCGACCTGTTCGTCGACGAGGGCGAGCCCTACTTCCGCGCGCTGGAGCGGCAGGCCGTCGCGGCCGCCGTCGCCGAACACACCGGAGTCCTCGCCCTCGGCGGCGGCGCCGTCCTCGACGAGGGCACCCGCGGCCTGCTCGCCGGGCTGCCCGTCGTCTACCTGTCGATGGACGTCGAGGAGGCCGTGCGCCGCGTCGGCCTCGGCGCCGCCCGACCGCTGCTCGCCGTCAACCCGCGCCGCCAGTGGCGCGAGCTGATGGAGGCCCGGCGCCCCCTGTACACCGAAGTCGCGCGCGTCGTGGTGGCCACCGACGACCGCACCCCCGAAGAGGTCGCCCAGGCGGTCCTCGACGCTCTGGAGTTGAAGGACGTATGACAGACCAGGTGACGCGGATCAACGTCGGCGCGAGCGCCGGGCACGACGCGTACGACGTGCTGGTCGGCCGGCAGCTGCTCGGTGAGCTGGGCAGCCTGATCGGTACGAGGGCGCAGCGGGTCGCCGTGATCCACCCCGAGGCGCTGGCCTCGACCGGTGAGGCGCTGCGGGACGACCTGGCGGCGCAGGGCTACGAGGCGGTCGCCATCCAGGTGCCGAACGCCGAGGAGGCCAAGACCATCGAGGTCGCCGCGTACTGCTGGAAGGCCCTCGGCCAGTCCGGCTTCACCCGCACCGACGTGATCGTCGGCGTGGGCGGCGGCGCCACCACCGACCTCGCGGGCTTCGTCGCGGCCTCCTGGCTGCGCGGGGTGCGCTGGATCGCGGTTCCGACCACCGTGCTGGCGATGGTCGACGCGGCGGTCGGCGGCAAGACCGGCATCAACACCGCCGAGGGCAAGAACCTCGTCGGCGCGTTCCACCCGCCGGCCGGCGTGCTCTGCGACCTGGCGGCGCTGGACTCGCTGCCGGTCAACGACTACGTCAGCGGCCTCGCCGAGATCATCAAGGCCGGCTTCATCGTCGACCCGGTGATCCTCGACCTGATCGAGGAGGACCCGCAGGCGGCCCGTACGCCCGCCGGACCGCACACCGCCGAGCTGATCGTCCGCTCGATCCGGGTCAAGGCCGACGTGGTCTCCAGCGACCTCAAGGAAGCCGGACTGCGCGAGATCCTCAACTACGGCCACACCCTCGCGCACGCCATCGAGAAGAACGAGCGCTACAAGTGGCGCCACGGCGCCGCCGTCTCCGTCGGCATGGTCTTCGCCGCCGAACTCGGCCGGCTCGCCGGACGCCTCGACGACGCGACCGCCGACCGGCACAAGGCCGTTCTGGCCTCCGTCGGCCTGCCGCTGACCTACCGCGGCGACCAGTGGCCCAAGCTGCTGGAGACGATGAAGCTCGACAAGAAGTCCCGCGGCGACCTGCTGCGCTTCATCGTCCTCGACGGGCTGGGCAAGCCGACCGTCCTGGAAGGCCCCGACCCGGCCGTGCTGTTCGCCGCCTTCGGCGAGGTCGCCGCGTGAGGCGGGTGCTCGTCCTGAACGGCCCGAACCTGGGCCGGCTCGGGTCCCGCGAACCCGACGTGTACGGGGCCACCTCGTACGCCGGACTCGTCGAGAGCTGCCGCGCCCTGGGCGCGGAACTCGGCTTCGACGTGGAGGTCCGCGAGACCAACGACGAGGGCGAGATGGTCCGCTGGCTGCACGAGGCGGCGGACGACAAGACCCCGGTCGTGATCAACCCGGGCGCCTTCACGCACTACTCGTACGCCATGCGGGACGCGGCGGCGCAGCGCACCGCGCCGCTCATCGAGGTGCACATCTCCAACCCGTACGCCCGCGAGGAGTTCCGGCACACCTCGGTCATCGCGGCCGTGGCGACGGGCACCGTGGCGGGCTTCGGCCTGGGCTCCTACCGGCTGGCGCTCCGTGCGCTGGCGGAAGAGGTCACGGCCTGAGATAACGTTCTCGCATCAGTCGCCTGAACGAGACGGAGTGGCGCGGATGCAGCACGGAGTGGGGGGCTGGGGTCCGCCGGGACAACACCCGGCGGCGCCCCCGCAGCCGCCGATACCCCCGGCGCAGGGTTGGCCGGTGACCCCGGTGCCCGACGCCACGGGACACGTCCCGCTGCCCCCGGCCGTGCCCTTGCCGGCCGGGCCGCCCCCGCCCGGCACGGGCGGAGCCACCCTCGCGGTGCTGCTCATCGGCCCGGCGGGCGCCGGGAAGACCACCGTGGCCCGGCACTGGGCGGGCACCCGCCCGGTGCCGACCGCGCACATCAGCCTGGACGACGTCCGCGAATGGGTCTGCTCGGGCTTCGCGGACCCGCAGACCGGCTGGAACGAGCACTCCGAGGCCCAGTACCGGCTTGCCCGCCGCACCTGCGGGTTCGCCGCCCGCAACTTCCTGGCCAACGGCATCTCCTGCATCCTCGACGACGCCGTCTTCCCCGACCGGCCGGTGGTCGGGCTCGGCGGCTGGAAGCGGCACGTGGGGCCCGGGCTGCTGCCCGTGGTGCTGCTGCCGGGCCTGGAGATCGTCCTGGACCGCAACGCCGCCCGCTCGGGCAACCGCAGGCTCGCCGACGAGGAAGTCGCCCGCATCCACGGCCGGATGGCCGGCTGGTACGGATCCGGCCTGCCGATCATCGACAACTCCCACCTCGACGTGGAGGGCACCGCCCGCGCCCTCGACGAGGCCCTCGCCCGGGCCCTCGCGACCCCCGGGACCTGGTAGCCCGGCCGCCGCGGCCCCGGGAACGGGCGGCGAGCAGGCCGGGGCCGGCGGCGCCGCCCGGCCCCGTGCGGACGCGCTCGCCGGGCCGGATGGGCCGGGCGCTCGTACGCTCGAAGACATGTCAGACGTGTACGCGGCCCGCAGGGGCCTGCTCCGCGACCGCTGCGCAGCGGCGGGCAACTCCGCCGCCCTGATCACGCGTCCGGCGAACGTCCGCTACCTCGCCGGGGCGTCCCCGCTGGACGCCGTCCTGCTGGTCGGACCGGCCGACGACGTGATGTTCTGCGCGGGCGCCCCCACCGGCGAGGCCGACGAGGGACGCCTGGACGACCAACTGCGGCTCTCCGTCCTGCCGAGCCCCGGCGCGGACCCGGCGGTGGCCGCCGCCGACCTGGCGGCGTCCGTACGGGCGGAGTCCCTCGCCGTCGAGGAGCACCACCTGACCGTCGGCCGGCACCGCGCCCTGCACTCCGTCGCGCCCCGGCTGCGGCTGGCCGACCTCGGCTCGGCGGTGGAACAGCAGCGGCTCGTCAAGGACGAGGACGAGATCGCCTGCCTGCGGATCGCCGCCGAGATCGCCGACCAGGCCCTCGGGGAGCTGCTGGAGTCGATCCTCGTCGGCCGTACCGAACGCCACCTCGCCCTGGAGCTGGAACGCCGCCTCGTCGACCACGGCGCCGACGGGCCCGCCTTCCCGACCTCCGTCGGCACCGGCCCGCACTCCGGGCGCTCCCGCCACCGGCCGTCCGACCGGCGGGTGGAGGAGGGCGACTTCCTGTCCGTCTGCCTGGGCGCGAACTACCGCGGCTACCGCTGCGAGATCGGCCGCACCTTCGTGATCGGCACCACCCCCGCCGACTGGCAGATCGAGCTCTACGACCTCGTCTTCGCCGCCCAGCGGGCCGGCCGGGAGGCCCTGCTGCCGGGCGCCGCGTACCGTGACGTCGACCGCGCGGCGCGCTCCGTACTGGACTCGGCGGGGCACGGCGAGGCCCTCGCCGGGTGGATGGGACACGGGGTCGGTCTCGAAATCGACGAGGACCCGCAGCTTGCACCTACGGCAATGGGTAAACTGGACGCTTGCGTGCCGGTCACCGTCGAACCGGGGGTTCACCTCCCGGGCCGGGGAGGTGTCCGGATCGATGACACGCTCGTCGTGCGCCCCGAGGCGGACGGCGGTCCCGAGCTACTCACCATTACGACCAAGGAGCTGCTCGCGCTCTAGCCCGCGTTGCCGGGCCGGGAGTGCGCACCCTTGGTCTTCCAGTGCAGGAGATTCCGCAACCGTGGCTTCCACGAACGACCTCAAGAACGGCATGGTGCTCAAGCTCGACGGTGACCAGCTCTGGTCCGTCGTCGAGTTCCAGCACGTCAAGCCCGGCAAGGGCCCGGCCTTCGTGCGCACCAAGCTCAAGCACGTGCTCTCCGGCAAGGTCGTCGACAAGACCTTCAACGCCGGCACGAAGGTCGAGACGGCCACCATCGACCGCCGTGACATGCAGTTCTCGTACATGGACGGCGAGTACTTCGTCTTCATGGACATGAGCACCTTCGACCAGCTGATGGTCGACAAGAAGGCCGTCGGCGACGCCGCCAACTTCCTGATCGAGGGCTTCACCGCCTCCGTCGCCCAGCACGAGGGCGAGGTGCTGTACGTCGAGCTGCCGGCCGCCGTCGAGCTCGTCATCGAGCACACCGACCCGGGCGTCCAGGGCGACCGCTCCACCGGCGGCACCAAGCCCGCCAAGCTGGTGACCGGCCACGAGATCCAGGTCCCGCTCTTCGTCACCACCGGCGAGACCATCAAGGTCGACACCCGCACGAGCTCCTACCTCGGCCGGGTGAACAGCTAACCGTGGCTGCCCGGAGCAACGCGCGCAAGCGCGCTTTCCAGATCCTCTTCGAGGCCGACCAGCGCGGTGTTCCCGTGCGTGAGGTCCTCGCGGACTGGATCCGCCACTCGCGGTCGGACGACCGGCAGCCGTCGGTCGCCGCCTTCACGATGGATCTCGTCGAGGGTTACGCCGACAAGGTGAACCGGATCGACGATCTGATCATCACCTACGCCGTGGACTGGGAGCTCGACCGCATGCCGGTCGTCGACCGGAACATCCTGCGGCTGGGCGCCTACGAGCTGATCTGGGTCGACGAGACCCCGGACGCCGTGGCCATCGACGAGGCCGTCCAGCTCGCCAAGGAGTTCTCCACGGACGACTCCCCGTCGTTCGTGAACGGGCTCCTGGGTCGCTTCAAGGACCTCAAGCCGAACCTGCGCCGCAGCGAGAGCTGACGCGCGGCACCGCGCTCACGGAAGGGCCCGCAGCGAACGCGCTGCGGGCCCTTCCGTCGGTCGTGGGTCGGGCCGCCGACCGGCCCGGACGCGGACGTGAAAAAACCGGTGGGTGCCGGCCCCCCTTCGGGACCCGGCACCCACCGGTAAACGTTTCTGCTGGGCCGGGACGGCCCCGGGGACTAGACGTCCTCGTGAGCCACCGCGCGCCGCGCGTCGGCGTCCAGCACGCCCCAGCTGATCAGCTGCTCGGTCAGGACCGAGGGGGACTGGTCGTAGATGACGGCCAGGGTGCGCAGGTCGTCCTGGCGGATCGACAGCACCTTGCCGTTGTAGTCACCGCGCTGGCTCTGGATCGTGGCGGCGTAACGCTGGAGCGGCCCGGCCTTCTCGGCGGGCACGCCCGCCAGACGCTCCAGGTCGAGGCGCAGCTTCGGCGGCGGCTCGGCGGCTCCGCCGGGAGTCGTGCCCGGAAGCAGCTCCTGCACCGGGACCCCGTAGAAGTCGGCCAGCTCGGCAAGACGCTGGACGGTCACGGCGCGGTCCCCGCGCTCGTAGGAACCGACCACCACGGCCTTCCACCGGCCCTGGGACTTCTCCTCGACACCGTGGAGGGAAAGGCCCTGCTGGGTGCGGATGGCCCGGAGCTTGGCCCCGAGCTGTTTGGCGTATTCGCTGGACATAACGCTCCCGGACGCTGTGACGCTGTGACGACATGGGACAACGTGCGGCTCCGCCGCGCGGCTGGTAACTCACTGTGAGGCTACGCAGCGTTACGTGGATGCGTCAAGCCGAATGCCGGCCGGGCCCCACCCGCGAGGGGTCCGGCCCGGCCCGGTGCGGGCCCCGCACCCGGCCCCTGCTACGGTGGACGGCGTACTGCAGACGTCCTTTAAGGTCCGTCCCGTGAGGCGGAGAAGGAGGTCCTTTCCATGGACACCCAGCTTTCCACGCCCGACCCGGACCCGATGCGCCCCGTTCTGGACACCCAGGACATCGCCCGGGTCCTGACGCGCATCGCCCACGAGATCGTCGAACGCGCCAAGGGCGCCGACGACGTGGTCCTCCTCGGCATTCCGACCCGCGGTGTCTTCCTCGCCCGCCGGCTGGCCGAGAAGCTCGAAGAGATCACCGGTACGAAGATCCCGGTCGGCTCCCTCGACATCACCATGTACCGCGACGACCTGCGCCTGAAGCCCGCCCGGGCGATCGGCCGCACGGAGATCCCCGGCGACGACATCGACGGTCGCCTCGTGGTCCTCGTCGACGACGTGCTCTTCTCCGGCCGCACCATCCGCGCCGCCCTCGACGCCCTCGGCGCGATCGGCCGCCCCCGCGCCGTGCAGCTGGCGGTCCTCGTCGACCGCGGCCACCGCGAGCTGCCCATCCGCGCCGACTACGTCGGCAAGAACCTCCCCACGTCGCTGCGGGAGACCGTGAAGGTCCAGCTCCAGGAGGAGGACGGCCGAGACGCCGTACTGCTCGGCCAGCGGACCGCCCAGGCAGCCGGACAGCAGTAGCGCCCGCCGGTCCGGATCCCGCCCGGCGGGGTCCGTACCGCGGTTCGCCCTGCCCGTACCCCGGCGCGCCCGCCAGCCCGCCCGCCCTCCCGACCTACGGAGCCATCCAGATGAAGCGCCACCTCATCTCGGCCGCCGACCTCACCCGCGACGACGCCGTCCTGATCCTCGACACCGCCGAGGAGATGGCACGCGTCGCGGACCGGCCGATCAAGAAGCTGCCCACCCTGCGCGGCCTCACGGTCGTCAACCTGTTCTTCGAGGATTCGACCCGCACCCGGATCTCCTTCGAGGCCGCCGCCAAGCGGCTGTCCGCGGACGTCATCAACTTCTCCGCCAAGGGTTCGTCCGTTTCCAAGGGCGAATCGCTGAAGGACACGGCGCTGACCCTGGAGGCCATGGGCGCGGACGCCGTGGTCATCCGCCACCACGCCTCCGGCGCCCCCTACCGGCTCGCGACCTCCGGCTGGATCGACTCCGCCGTGGTCAACGCCGGCGACGGCACCCACGAGCACCCCACCCAGGCCCTGCTGGACGCCTTCACCATGCGCCGCCGCCTGGTCGGCCGCGACGCCGGGCTCGGCAAGGACCTCTCCGGCCGCCGGATCACCATCGTGGGCGACGTCCTGCACAGCCGGGTCGCCCGCTCCAACGTCCTGCTGCTGCACACGCTGGGCGCCGAGGTCACCGTGGTGGCCCCGCCCACGCTGGTGCCGATCGGCGTCGAGAGCTGGCCCTGCGAGGTCTCGTACAACCTCGACGAGGTGCTGCCCAAGTCCGACGCGGTCATGATGCTGCGCGTGCAGCGCGAACGCATGAACGCCGCCTTCTTCCCGACCGAGCGCGAGTACTCCCGCCGGTACGGGCTCGACGGCGAGCGGATGGCCCGGATGCCCGAACACGCCATCGTCATGCACCCCGGCCCGATGAACCGCGGCATGGAGATCACCGCCCAGGTCGCCGACTCCGACCGCTGCACGGCCGTCGAGCAGGTCGCCAACGGCGTCTCCACCCGGATGGCCGTCCTGTACCTGCTGCTCGGAGGCTCCGAGCCCGCCGTCACCACCACCCCCGCAGCCGCCCGTACCGAGGAGAGCAAGTAACCATGAGCAAGATCCTTATCCGTGGCGCGAAGGTACTCGGTGGCGAGGCGCAGGACGTACTGATCGACGGCGAGACCATCGCCGAGGTCGGACAGGACCTGTCCGCCGAGGGCGCGACCGTCATCGAGGCGGCGGGCCGGGTCCTCCTGCCGGGCCTCGTCGACCTGCACACCCATCTGCGCGAGCCCGGCCGCGAGGACAGCGAGACCGTGCTGACCGGCACCCGTGCCGCGGCCTCCGGCGGCTTCACCGCGGTGTTCGCCATGGCGAACACCTTCCCGGTCGCCGACACCGCCGGTGTCGTCGAGCAGGTGTGGCGACTGGGCAAGGAGTCCGGCTACTGCGACGTGCAGCCCATCGGCGCCGTCACCGTCGGCCTGGAGGGCAAGCAGCTCTCCGAGCTGGGCGCCATGCACGACTCCGCCGCCCGCGTCACCGTCTTCTCCGACGACGGCAAGTGCGTCGACGACGCCGTGATCATGCGCCGCGCCCTGGAGTACGTGAAGGCCTTCGGCGGCGTCGTCGCCCAGCACGCCCAGGAGCCCCGCCTGACCGAGGGCGCCCAGATGAACGAGGGCATCGTCTCGGCCGAGCTCGGCCTCGGCGGCTGGCCGGCCGTGGCCGAGGAGTCGATTATCGCCCGCGACGTCCTCCTCGCCGAGCACGTCGGCTCCCGCGTGCACATCTGCCACCTCTCCACCGCCGGCTCCGTCGAGATCGTCCGCTGGGCCAAGTCCCGAGGCATCGACGTCACCGCCGAGGTGACCCCGCACCACCTGCTCCTCACCGACGAGCTCGTCCGCTCGTACAACGCGGTCTACAAGGTCAACCCGCCGCTGCGCACCGAGCGCGACGTGCTGGCCCTGCGCGAGGCGCTCGCCGACGGCACGATCGACATCGTCGCCACCGACCACGCCCCGCACCCGCACGAGGACAAGGACTGCGAGTGGGCCGCCGCCGCCATGGGCATGGTCGGCCTGGAAACCGCGCTGTCCGTCGTCCAGCAGACGATGGTCGAGACCGGACTGCTCGACTGGGCGGGCGTCGCGGAGCGCATGTCCTTCGCCCCGGCGCGCATCGGCGGCCTGGAGAACCACGGCCGACCCGTCTCGGCAGGTGAACCCGCGAACCTGACCTTGGTCGATACCTCGTACCGTGGTGTCGTGGACCCCGCACACTTCGCCTCCCGCAGCCGCAACACGCCTTACGAGGGCCGTGAGCTGCCGGGGCGCGTCACTCATACCTTCCTGCGGGGCCGGGCAACGGTCGTGGACGGGACATTGGCGTGACACCTGCAGTGATCCAACTGGCCGCAGAGGCTGCCGAGCGACAGTCGGCGGAGGTGACGGACTGGGGCGCCCGCATCGCGTGGGTGATCGGTCTGCTCGTCTTCATCGCGTTCGTGTACTGGCTGATGCGGCAGGGCTGGAAATGGCGCGGCGCACTGCAGAGCGATCTGCCGGAGCTGCCCGTCGCACCCGACGGACTCCCCGAGCACCGACTGGCACTGACCGGCCGCTACCACGGTTCGACCACCGCCGGGCAGTGGCTGGACCGGATCGTCGCCCACGGACTGGGCGTCCGCAGCCGGGTCGAGCTGACGCTCACCGACACGGGCCTGGACGTGGTCCGACCGGGTGCCACCGACTTCTTCGTACCGGCCGCGCAGCTGCGCGGCGCCCGCCTCGACAAGGGAATCGCGGGCAAGGTACTCACCGAGGGCGGTCTCCTCGTCGTCACATGGGCGCACGGCGACAAGCTGATCGACTCCGGATTCCGCTCCGACCGGGCGGCCGAACACGCCGCCTGGGTTCGAAGCATCGACACGCTGGTAACACAGAACTCATCCATCACGACGGAAGGCGCCGAACGATGACGACCTCCACCAGGGGAGCAGCCAAAGCTCCCGCCGTACTCGTCCTGGAGGACGGTCGCATCTTCCGCGGCCGTGCCTACGGCGCTGTGGGGGAGACCTTCGGCGAGGCCGTGTTCTCCACCGGGATGACCGGCTACCAGGAGACCCTCACCGACCCGTCGTACCACCGGCAGGTCGTCGTGATGACCGCGCCGCACGTGGGCAACACCGGCGTCAACGACGAGGACCCCGAGTCCTCCCGCATCTGGGTCGCCGGCTACGTCGTGCGCGACCCCGCCCGGGTCCCCTCCAACTGGCGCTCGCAGCGCTCGCTGGACGAGGAGCTCGTCGAGCAGGGCGTCGTCGGGATCTCCGGCATCGACACCCGCGCCCTGACCCGCCACCTGCGCGAGCGCGGCGCCATGCGCGTCGGCATCTTCTCCGGCGACGCCTGGACCGGCGTGCGCGACGAGACGCTGCTGGCCCGCGTCAAGGAAGCCCCGCAGATGAAGGGCGCCGACCTCGCCGCGGAGGTCGCCACCAAGGAGGCGTACGTCGTTCCCGCGATCGGTGAGAAGAAGTTCACCGTCGCCGCGATCGACCTGGGCATCAAGGGCATGACCCCGCACCGGATGGCCGAGCGCGGCATCGAGGTGCACGTGCTGCCCGCGACCGCGACCGTCGAGGACGTCTACGCGGTCGACCCGGACGGCGTGTTCTTCTCCAACGGCCCGGGCGACCCGGCCACCGCCGACGGCCCCGTCGCCGTCATGCGGGGCGTCCTGGCCCGCCGGACGCCGCTGTTCGGCATCTGCTTCGGCAACCAGATCCTGGGCCGCGCGCTGGGCTTCGGCACCTACAAGCTGAAGTACGGTCACCGCGGCATCAACCAGCCCGTCCAGGACCGCACCACCGGCAAGGTCGAGGTCACCGCGCACAACCACGGCTTCGCCGTCGACGCGCCCCTCGACAAGGTGTCCGAGACCCCTTACGGCCGCGCCGAGGTCTCCCACGTCTGCCTGAACGACCAGGTCGTCGAAGGCCTGCGGCTGCTCGACCAGCCCGCCTTCTCCGTCCAGTACCACCCCGAGGCGGCCGCCGGCCCGCACGACGCCGCGTACCTCTTCGACCGTTTCACGGCTTTGATGGAATCCGCCCTGATGGAGGCCGAGCGTGCCTAAGCGCACCGATATCCAGTCCGTCCTGGTCATCGGCTCCGGCCCGATCGTCATCGGTCAGGCAGCCGAGTTCGACTACTCCGGTACCCAGGCCTGCCGCGTCCTCAAGGCCGAGGGCCTGCGGGTCATCCTGGTGAACTCCAACCCGGCGACGATCATGACCGACCCGGAGATCGCCGACGCCACGTACGTCGAGCCGATCACCCCCGAGTTCGTCGAGAAGATCATCGCGAAGGAGCGCCCCGACGCGCTCCTGCCCACCCTCGGCGGCCAGACCGCGCTCAACACCGCGATCTCCATGCACGAGCAGGGTGTGCTGGAGAAGTACGGCGTCGAGCTGATCGGCGCCAACGTCGAGGCCATCAACAAGGGCGAGGACCGCGACCTCTTCAAGGGCGTCGTCGAGGCCGTCAAGGCCAAGATCGGCTACGGCGAGTCCGCCCGCTCGGTGATCTGCCACACGATGGACGACGTCATCGAGGGCGTCGACATCCTCGGCGGCTACCCCGTCGTGGTGCGCCCGTCCTTCACCATGGGCGGCGCCGGTTCCGGCTTCGCCCACGACGAGGACGAGCTGCGCCGCATCGCCGGCCAGGGCCTGACGCTCTCCCCGACCACCGAGGTGCTCCTGGAGGAGTCCATCCTCGGCTGGAAGGAGTACGAGCTGGAGCTGATGCGCGACACCAAGGACAACGTCGTCGTCGTCTGCTCCATCGAGAACTTCGACCCGATGGGCGTCCACACCGGCGACTCCATCACCGTCGCCCCGTCGATGACGCTCACCGACCGCGAGTACCAGCGACTGCGCGACATCGGCATCGCGATCATCCGCGAGGTCGGCGTCGACACCGGCGGCTGCAACATCCAGTTCGCGATCGACCCGACCGACGGCCGCGTCATCGTCATCGAGATGAACCCCCGCGTCTCGCGTTCCTCGGCGCTCGCGTCGAAGGCCACCGGCTTCCCGATCGCCAAGATCGCCGCCAAGCTGGCCATCGGCTACACCCTCGACGAGGTCCCCAACGACATCACCGAGAAGACGCCAGCCTCCTTCGAGCCGTCCCTCGACTACGTCGTCGTCAAGGCCCCGCGCTTCGCGTTCGAGAAGTTCCCGGCCGCCGACGCCACCCTCACCACCACCATGAAGTCGGTGGGCGAGGCCATGGCCATCGGCCGCAACTTCACCGAGGCCCTGCAGAAGGCCCTGCGCTCGCTGGAGAAGAAGGGCTCGCAGTTCACCTTCGTCGGCCCCACCGGCGACAAGGAGGAGCTGCTCGCCACGGCGGTCCGCCCCACCGACGGCCGCATCAACACCGTCATGCAGGCCATCCGCGCCGGCGCCACCCGGGAAGAGGTCTTCGAGTACACGAAGATCGACCCCTGGTTCGTCGACCAGCTCTTCCTGATCAAGGAGATCGCGGACGACCTGGCCGCCTCCGAGAAGCTCCAGCCGGAGCTGCTCGCCGAGGCCAAGCGCCACGGCTTCTCCGACCACCAGATCGCCGAGATCCGCGGCCTGCGCGAGGACGTCGTCCGCGAGGTCCGCCACGCCCTCGGCGTCCGCCCCGTCTACAAGACGGTCGACACCTGCGCCGCCGAGTTCGCCGCGAAGACCCCGTACTTCTACTCGTCCTACGACGAGGAGTCCGAGGTCGCCCCGCGCACCAAGCCCGCGGTGATCATCCTGGGCTCCGGCCCGAACCGCATCGGCCAGGGCATCGAGTTCGACTACTCCTGCGTCCACGCCTCCTTCGCCCTCAGCGACGCCGGCTACGAGACCGTGATGGTCAACTGCAACCCCGAGACCGTCTCGACGGACTACGACACCTCCGACCGCCTGTACTTCGAGCCGCTGACGCTCGAGGACGTGCTGGAGATCGTCCACGCCGAGTCGCTGGCCGGTCCCATCGCCGGCGTCATCGTCCAGCTCGGCGGCCAGACCCCCCTCGGTCTCGCCCAGGCCCTCAAGGACAACGGCGTCCCCGTCGTCGGCACCTCCCCGGAGGCCATCCACGCCGCCGAGGACCGCGGCGCCTTCGGCCAGGTCCTCGCCGACGCCGGCCTGCCGGCCCCCAAGCACGGCACGGCCACCACCTTCGCGGGTGCCAAGGCCATCGCCGACGAGATCGGCTACCCGGTCCTGGTGCGCCCCTCGTACGTGCTCGGCGGCCGCGGCATGGAGATCGTCTACGACGAGACCCGGCTGGAGTCGTACATCGCCGAGTCCACCGAGATCTCCCCGACCCGCCCCGTGCTGGTCGACCGCTTCCTCGACGACGCCATCGAGATCGACGTCGACGCCCTCTACGACGGCACCGAGCTCTACCTCGGCGGCGTCATGGAGCACATCGAGGAAGCCGGCATCCACTCCGGCGACTCGGCCTGCGCCCTGCCCCCGATCACCCTCGGCGGGCACGACATCAAGCGCCTGCGCGCCTCCACCGAGGCCATCGCCAAGGGTGTCGGCGTCCGCGGCCTGATCAACATCCAGTTCGCCATGGCCGGCGACATCCTCTACGTCCTGGAGGCCAACCCCCGCGCCTCCCGGACCGTGCCCTTCACCTCGAAGGCCACCGCCGTCCCCCTGGCGAAGGCCGCCGCCCGCATCTCGCTCGGCACCACCATCGCCGAACTCCGCGAGGAGGGCATGCTGCCCAGGAACGGCGACGGCGGCACCCTGCCGCTCGACGCGCCGATCTCCGTCAAGGAAGCCGTCATGCCCTGGTCGCGCTTCCGCGACATCCACGGCCGCGGCGTCGACACCGTCCTGGGCCCGGAGATGCGCTCCACCGGCGAGGTCATGGGCATCGACTCCGTCTTCGGCACCGCCTACGCCAAATCGCAGGCCGGAGCCTACGGCCCGCTGCCCACCAAGGGCCGCGCGTTCATCTCCGTCGCCAACCGCGACAAGCGCACGATGATCTTCCCGGCCCGCGAACTCGTCGCCCACGGCTTCGAACTGATGGCCACCTCCGGCACCGCCGAGGTCCTGCGCCGCAACGGCATCAACGCCACCGTCGTGCGCAAGCTCAGCGAGGGCGAGGGCCCGAACGGCGAGAAGAACATCGTCCAGCTCATCCACGACGGCCAGGTCGACCTGATCGTCAACACCCCGTACGGCACCGGTGGCCGCCTCGACGGCTACGAGATCCGCACGGCGGCCGTGGCGCGCAGCGTCCCCTGCCTGACGACGGTCCAGGCGCTCGCCGCCGCCGTCCAGGGCATCGACGCGCTCAACCGCGGCGACGTGGGCGTCCGCTCCCTCCAGGAGCACGCGGAGATCCTGACCGCGGCCCGCGCCTAACACCCGTACAGCCCGGACACGGGAGGGGGGACACCGGTTTCACGACGGGTGTCCCCCTTTCCATGAGCGCAGAGGGATCCTCTCCACGATGTACAAGCTCTTCTTCAACCTGGTCTTCAAGCGGATGGACCCGGAGCGGGCCCACTACGCGGCCTTCCGCTGGATCCGCCTCACCGCCCGCACCCCCGTGCTGCGCACCTTCGTCGCGGCCGCGCTCGCACCGCGCCACGAGGAGCTCCGCACCGAGGCCCTCGGCCTGCGGATGCACGGACCCTTCGGCCTCGCCGCCGGCTTCGACAAGAACGCCGTCGCCATCGACGGGATGTCGATGCTCGGCTTCGACCACGTCGAGATCGGTACGGTCACCGGTCAGGCCCAGCCCGGCAACCCCAAGAAGCGGCTGTTCCGCCTCGTCGCCGACCGGGCGCTGATCAACCGCATGGGCTTCAACAACGAGGGCTCCGAGGCCGTCGCCGAACGCCTCGCGGCCCGGAACCCGGTCTTCCGGACCGTCGTCGGCGTCAACATCGGCAAGACCAAGGTCGTCCCGGAGGCCGAGGCCGCCGCCGACTACGTGCTGTCCACCGAGCGCCTGGCCCGGCACGCGGACTACCTCGTGGTCAACGTCTCCTCGCCGAACACCCCGGGCCTGCGCAACCTCCAGGCGACCGAGTCGCTGCGCCCGCTGCTCACCGCCGTCCGCGAGGCCGCGGACCGGGCGGTCACCGACCGGCGCGTCCCGCTCCTCGTCAAGATCGCTCCGGACCTGGCGGACGAGGACGTCGACGCGGTCGCCGACCTCGCCCTGGAACTCGGCCTGGACGGCATCATCGCCACGAACACCACCATCGCCCGTGAGGGGCTGGGCCTGAAGTCCTCCCCCTCCCTGGTGAAGGAGACCGGCGGACTGTCCGGTGCGCCGGTCAAGGAGCGTTCGCTGGAGGTCCTGCGCCGCCTGTACGCGCGCGTCGGCGACCGGATCGTCCTGGTGGGCGTGGGCGGCATCGAGAACGCCGAGGACGCCTGGCAGCGCATCCTCGCGGGCGCCACCCTGATCCAGGGCTACAGCGCCTTCATCTACGAGGGCCCCTTCTACGCCCGCGCCATCCACAAGGGCCTGGCCGCGCGCCTGGCCAACAGCCCGTACGCGACCCTGGCCGAGGCCGTGGGCGCCGAGACCCGGAAGGCTGCGCTGTGAGCCCCGTGACCCCCTTCGGAACCCGTCTGCGCGCCGCCATGGACGCGCGGGGCCCGCTGTGCGTCGGCATCGACCCGCACGCCGCCCTGCTGGCCTCCTGGGGCCTGGGCGACGACATCGCGGGCCTGGAGCGGTTCTCCCGCACCGTCGTGGAGGCCCTCGCGGAGGAGGTCGCCGTCTTCAAGCCGCAGGCCGCCTTCTTCGAGCGGTTCGGCTCGCGCGGCGTCGCCGTGCTGGAGAAGACCGTCGCGGACGCGCGCGCCGCCGGGACCCTCGTCGTGATGGACGCCAAGCGCGGCGACATCGGCTCGACGATGGCCGCCTACGCCTCCGCCTTCCTGGACCCGTCCTCGCCGCTGTTCTCGGACGCCCTGACGGTCTCCCCCTACCTCGGCTACGGCTCGCTGAAGCCGGCCGTCGACCTGGCGCGGGAGTCGGGCGCCGGCCTGTTCGTCCTGGCCCTCACCTCCAACCCGGAGGGCGCCGAGGTCCAGCGGGCCCTGCGCGAGGACGGCCGTACCGTCGGCGCGACGATGCTGGCGCACCTGGCGGCGGAGAACGCCGGCGCCGAGCCGATGGGCTCCTTCGGCGCGGTGGTCGGCGCCACCCTCGGCGACCTGTCCTCCTTCGACCTCGACATCAACGGCCCGCTGCTGGCCCCCGGCATCGGGGCCCAGGGCGCGACGGCCGCCGATCTGCCGGCCGTCTTCGGCCGGGCCGTCGGCAACGTCGTGCCGAACGTGTCGCGCGGCGTCCTGAAGCACGGCCCTGACGCGGCGGCCCTGCGCGCCGCCGCGAAGGGCTTCGCCGACGAGGTCCGCGCGGCCGTCGCCGGCTAGCGCGTCGGGAGCACCCGGAAACCGGTGGGGGGGGGCCGCGGGTTGAGCCGGGGCGGCCCCCCCCCGGCCCCCGGGGGGGGCAGGGACGAACAGCCCGACCCCGACACAGAAACAAAGGGGGGAAAGGAAGGCC
>NZ_JBEZKS010000072.1:0-37692 GCF_040651775.1 Streptomyces sp. NPDC048383 | reverse complement strand
GGCCGGCTGGGACCTGATGGTCCACTCGATCGAGCCGCCCGCCTACCTGGGCCGCGACCGCGAACTCCTCGCCGGACCGCGCCGGAACCCCTGACGGAAAGGCGACCATGCCCTTGGAGCGCACACGACCCACCACCGACCCGGGCGTGCCGGACGGGCCCGGGGAACCCGTGGCGCCTGAGGAACCCGTGGTGCCCGCGGCGCCCGTGGTGCCCGTGGTGCAGACCCCCGTACGGGAACCGCCGGCGGCTACCGCGCCGGCGGTCCTCGTACCGGCGCCCGCGCCCGTACAGGTACCGGACGACCACCACGGCGACCCGCCGACGCTGCTCACCGCGCACGGCTGCTGGTACCCGTCGGCCGACCCCACCGGCGACCACGTCGCGTTCATCTGCGACCGCGCCGGGGTGCCGCAGCTGTGGAGCGGGCCCGCCCGCAGCGCCGAGGCGCACGTCCTCGACGCCGGCCCCGACCCGGTGACCGAGGTCGCGTGGTCCCCCGACGGACGGTGGATCGCGTACACCAGCGCCCCCGGGGGCGGTGAACACACCCGGGTCCTGGTGGTGCGCCCCGACGGCACCGGCCGCCGCGTCCTCGCCGGCGCGGAGACCGGCGGCTCCGCGCACCTCGGGTGCTGGAGCCGCGACGGCTCCGCCCTCGCCGTCACCCTCGCCCGGTCGTCCGACGGCGGCGCCCTGGCCGCCTACCTCATCGACCCGGACGGTACGAACGCCCCGGCCCTGCTGTTCGCCGAGGCCGGAGCCGCCTCGCTGCGCGTCTGCGACCTGAGCGCCGACGGCCGGTTCGCGCTGCTGCGGCGCGGCCCGCGCGGCCACCGCGAGGCCCTCGTCCTCGACACGACGTCCGGCCGCACCACCTTCGCCCTGCGCGTCGCCGACGGGGACCCCTGGATCGGCCGCTTCTCGCCCGACGCCCGCACCCTGTGGCTGCGCAGCGACGCGGAACGGGAGCACGCCGCCCTGCTGAAGGTCCGGGTCGACGAGGACGGCGCGGGCCGGGACGTATTCGTCGCGGCGGCGCGCGAGGAGTCCGCCCTCGACCTGCTGGCCGTCCCCGACCACGGACGGTGGGCCCTGCTCGTGTGGAACGTCCACGGCGCCGGCGAGTTGGAGGGCGTCGTCCTGCCCGTCCCGGACGCCCCCGACGGGCAGGGCGACATCGACCCGCACCTGCTGCGCCCGGACCTGCCCCACGAGGTGGTGACCCGGCTGGCAGCCGCCGGCCGCGGCGCCGTGTTCGCGGCCCTGTCGGGCTCCGTGCGGCGCCCGGGCATCTGGGAACTGGACGCCGGCGCCACCCCCCTGCGCACCCCCTGGTCGGCGCGCGACGAGGACGCGGCCCCGCCCGGCCGGCCCCCCGTACGCCCCGTACCGCTGCGCTGCCGGGCCCGTGACGGACTGATGCTGGGAGGCTGGTACCACCGGTCCCCGGAGCGCGACCCGGGCCGGCCCGGACCGTGCGTGATCCACCTGCACGGCGGGCCGGAGGAACAGGAACGCCCGGTGTTCAACCCGCTTTACCACGAGCTCCTCGGCCGCGGCCTGGACGTCTTCGCCCCCGACGTCCGCGGTTCGTCCGGCTGGGGACGCTCCTTCGTCGACGCGGACCTCGGCGCGGGCCGGTTCGCGGCCATGGACGACGTCGCCGACTGCGCCGCACACGTCGTCTCGCTCGGCTGGGCCGACCCGATGCGGCTGGGCGTCATGGGCCGCTCGTACGGCGGGTACCTCACCATGGCCTCGCTGGTCCGCCACCCCGAGCTGTTCCGCACCGGCGTCGCCGTCTGCGGGATGTCGGACTTCGCCACGTTCTTCGCCGGCACGGAACCGTGGATCGCCCGGTCCGCGGCCGCCAAGTACGGCCACCCCGAACACGACCGGGACCTGCTGCGGGACCTCTCCCCGATGAGCCTCGTCCACCAGCTGCGGGCCCCCGTCCTCGCGGTCCACGGGGAGCACGACACCAACGTCCCGCTGATCGAATCCGAGCAGTTCGTCCGGGCGGCCCGGGAGCGGGGCCTAGCGGCCGAACTGCTGGTGCTGCGCAACGAGGGCCACGAGTTCCTGCGCGCGGACAACCGCCGCACCTACCGCCGCGCCGCCGCGGGCTGGCTGGAACGGCACCTGGGCGCCGGTGCGACGCCCTGACCTCGCCGAGCGCACCGGTTCCGCGGCCGGTCGGGGGTTGGGGAGGCCCGGGCGGGGGCAGGCGCCGGCGGAGCGAGAGCACCGGCAGTACCTCAGCCCCCCGGGAGGACCCATGGCGCACTCCACCCGTCGCACTCCCCTGAACGGGCGCGTCGCCGTCGTGACCGGCGCCGCTCGGGGGCTGGGAGCCGCCACGGCCCGTGAACTCGATCGGCGGGGCGCGCGGGTGGCCCTGCTGGGACTGGAAGCGGGACGCATGGCCGAGGTCGCCGACACGCTGCGCAACGACGCCGACTGCTGGGAGGCCGACGTCACCGACGACGCGGCGATGGCGGCCACCGCCGCGTCGATCGGAGCCCGTCTCGGACCCCCGTCCGTCGTCGTCGCGAACGCGGGCGTCGCCGAAGGCGGACCGTTCGCCACGTCCGACCCCGACAGCTGGCGCCGCGTCATCGAGGTCAACCTGGTCGGCAGCGCCGTCACCGCCCGCTGCTTCCTCCCCGCGCTGCTGGCCACCGGCGGCCACTTCCTCCAGATCACCTCGTTGGCCGCCATGGGCACCTCCCCCCTGATGAGTGCCTACTGCGCGTCCAAGGCCGGCGCCGAGTCCTTCGCGCACGCCCTGCGCGCCGAACTCGCCCACCAGGGGGTGGGCGTGGGCATCGCCTACGTCAACTGGATCGACACCGACATGATCCGCGACGCCGAGCAGCACGCCGTCCTGCACGAACTGCGCGCCCACATGCCCCGGCCGGCCCGCAGGATCTACCCGGCCGAGTACGTCGCCGCGCGCCTGGTCGCCGCCGTCGAGCGCCGCGCCGCGGCCGTCTACGTACCCGGGTGGCTGCGCGCCGTCCAACCGGTGAGGGCCCTGCTCCCGCCGATCGTGACGCGCGTGGCCCGCCACGAACTGCCCCGGCTCGAACGGTCGGCGCCGTTCGAGGCCACGGGCTTGCTGGGCGCCGGGGGCCGCGCGGACCGGGAGTCCGCCCGGCGCGCGGGGTAGGGGCCGTGCAGACGTTCCTGCCCTTCCCCTCGTTCGAGGGCTCGGCGGTCGCGCTGGACGTGCGACGGCTCGGCAAACAGCGGGTCGAGGCCGTACAGGTGCTGCGCGGCCTGATCGTCCCCGGGTACGGCTGGCGCCATCACCCCGCGGTGCGGATGTGGGTCGGCTACGAGGAGGCGCTCGTCCGGTACGGGCTCGACGTCTGCCGGGCGTGGACGGACGAAGGCCGCGCCGACACCTGCGCCGCCACCCTCGTCCGGGACTTCCGGGCGTGGCTGCCGGGCGGCGCCGTACGCCCGCAGGAGCAGCTGGCGCTGGACGCCGACCTGCCCCCGTGGCTGGGGACACCGGAGTTCCACCGCAGCCACCGGTCCGCGCTGATCCGCAAGGACCCGGACTTCTACCGGGACCGCTTCCCCGACGTCCCGGACGACCTGCCCTACGTGTGGCCCGCCTCCGATCGGGACCCGCGGACGCCCCGACCCTGACCGGCGCGCGCCCCCGATGGGCGGGGCCGCCGCGTGCGACGGGTGGAAAAGTTGCCGGGTCCTGGTTCGGCAGCGGCGCGAGGGGCAGGCGCGGGAACAAGAGGTACCAACCCGGGGCGCAACGGTCGACCAGGAGACGTGATGAGGGCACTTGCATGGCACGGCAAGCGGGACGTACGCGTGGACACCGTCCCCGATCCCACCCTGCGCGAGGCCGACGACATCATCGTCCGGGTGACGACGACCGGGCTCTGCGGATCGGACCTGCACCTCTACGAGGTGCTCGGCGCGTTCCTCGACCCCGGTGACATCCTGGGCCACGAACCCATGGGCATCGTGGAGGAGGTCGGCCCCGCCGTCACGGCCGTGAAGCCGGGCGACCGGGTCGTGATCCCCTTCAACGTCTCGTGCGGCACGTGCTTCATGTGCGACCGGGGCCTGCACTCGCAGTGCGAGACCACGCAGGTCCACGAGCACGGCACCGGAGCCTCGCTCTTCGGGTACACCAAGCTCTACGGCCAAGTCCCGGGCGGCCAGGCCCAGTACCTGCGCGTCCCCTTCGGCAACACCCTTCCCGTCCCGGTCCCCGAGGGACCGCCGGACGACCGCTTCGTCTACCTGTCCGACGTCCTGCCCACGGCGTGGCAGGCCGTCGAGTACGCCGCTGTCCCGCCCGGCGGCAGCGTCGCCGTACTGGGCCTCGGACCCATCGGCGACATGAGCTGCCGCATCGCCGCGCACCGGGGAGCCGGCACGGTCATCGGCATCGACCTCGTCCCCGAACGACTGGAGCGGGCCCGCCGGCGCGGTGCGCACACCCTGGACCTCCGGGAATGCGGCGACGACCTGACCGACGCCGTCCGCGCGCTCACCGGCGGCCGGGGCCCGGACGCCGTCATCGACGCCGTGGGGATGGAGGCGCACGGCAGCCGGATCGCGGCGGCGGCCGTGGACATGACCACCCACCTGCCGGATGCCCTGGCCGGCGCCCTCATGAAGCGCGTCGGGGTCGACCGGCTCTCCGCGCTCCACACGGCGATCGACCTCGTCCGCCGCGGCGGCACCATCTCCGTGTCCGGGGTGTACGGCGGCGCGGCCGACCCGCTGCCCCTGCTCACCATGTTCGACAAGCAGCTGCAACTCCGCATGGGACAGGCCAACGTCCACCGCTGGGTCGGCGACATCCTCCCCCTGCTCACCGACGGCGATCCGCTCGGCGTGGACGACTTCGCCACGCACCGGATGCCGCTGGAGGAGGCCCCGGACGCCTACGAGATGTTCCAGAAGAAGCGGGACGGCGCCGTGAAGGTGCTCTTCGCTCCCTGACGCAGGCGCGGATGCAGGCGTAGGTCCTTGCACAACACGCAACACGCAACACGCAACACGCATACCCGCAGAGGCAGACAGACGTACCCCCTTGGACGCGCATCGGCCACGGCCGGAGCGCGTCCACCATGACGTCCCGTTGGAGTAGACGATGACCAGCAAGAATTCCGAGCCGAACCGCGACGCCGGCGAAGACGGCGGCGTGCCGGGGAAGCCGGGGCCGGTGTCCCCGACCGTGGCCGAGCCCACGCGACCCGCCGAGCCCCTTCCCCCGAAGCCGGACCAGACCGGTCCCGAGACCGTGAGCCCGACCGGGCAGGCCACCGGTGCGGACCAGGCCCGCAGGGCGCAGAGCGGCGCCCACCTGACGACGGCGCAGGGGACGCGGCTCCCCGACAGCGACCACTCGCTGAAGGCGGGAGCGCGCGGCCCGGTCCTGCTCCAGGACCACCACCTGCGCGAGAAGATCACGCACTTCGACCACGAGCGGATCCCGGAGCGGGTGGTGCACGCCCGCGGCGCCGCCGCGCACGGGGTGTTCCAGGGGTACGGCACCGCCGGCGAGGTGAGCAAGGCCGCGTTCCTCGCGAAGGACGTGGAGACCCCGGTGTTCGTCCGCTTCTCCACCGTCCTCGGGTCCCGGGGCTCCGCGGACACCGTGCGCGACACCCGCGGCTTCGCGACCAAGTTCTACACCGACGAGGGCACCTTCGACCTCGTCGGGAACAACATCCCGGTCTTCTTCATCCAGGACGCCATCAAGTTCCCCGACGTCATCCACGCGGGCAAGCCGCACCCCGACCGCGAGATCCCGCAGGCACAGAGCGCCCACGACACCTTCTGGGACTTCGTGTCCCTGCACACCGAGGCCACCCACCACACCCTGTGGAACATGTCCGACCGGGGCATCCCGCGGTCATACCGGATGATGGAGGGCTTCGGGGTCCACACCTTCCGGCTGGTCAACACCGCCGGGGACACCGCGCTGGTGAAGTTCCACTGGAAGCCGAAGCTCGGCGTGCACTCCCTCGTCTGGGAGGAGGCCCAGCTGATCAACGGCATGGACCCGGACTTCCACCGACGGGACCTCTTCGACGCCATCGAGTCCGGCGCCTTCCCGCAGTGGGAGCTGGGCATCCAGGTCTTCCCCGACACCCCGGACCAGATGTTCGAGGGGATCGACCTGCTCGATCCCACCAAGATCGTCCCGGAGGAGTTGGCCCCCGTCCAACCCATCGGGCTGATGACCCTGAACGCCAACACCAAGAACTACTTCGCCGAAACCGAACAGGTCGCCTTCCACCCCGGCCACCTGGTCCCCGGCATCGACGTCACCGACGACCCGCTGCTCGCGGGCCGCCTCTTCTCCTACCTCGACACCCAGATCAGCCGGCTCGGCGGACCGAACTTCGGGCAGCTCCCCATCAACCGGCCGCACGCCCCCGTCAACGACATGCTCCGCGACGGCATGCACCAGAGCGCCGTCCACACCGGAGTGGCGCCGTACCGACCCAACAGCCTGGACGGTGGCTGTCCCTTCCTCTCCGGCGCCGACACGGGCGCCTTCATCGAGACGCCCGTCAAGGTGCCCGCCGCGAGCAAGGTCCGCGAGGCGCCCGCCTCCTTCTCCGACCACTTCACCCAACCCCGGATCTTCTGGCTGAGCATGACCCCGGCGGAACGCGAACACATCATCGCCGCCTACACCTTCGAGCTGAACAAGTGCTTCGAGCCGGCGATCAAGGAGCGCACCCTCAAGGTGCTCGCCAACATCGACCCGCAGCTCTGCGCAGAGGTCGCCGCCGGGCTGGGCCTGCCGGCGCCGGAGGCCACGGTGCCCCTCGGCACGGGGGACCCCAGCCCGGCCCTGTCCCAGCTGGGCGGGACCTGGCCGACGGACGGCCGGGTGATCGGGATCGTCGCCGACGGGGGCGCCGACCCGGAGGGCGTCCGCGCCGCCCGGCAGGCCGTGCTCGACGGGGGCATGGTGCCGCTCGTGATCGCGCCGACCGGCGGCACGCTCGGCTCGGACGGCGATCCCGTGGCCGTCCAGCGGACGTTCGCCACCGCCCGGTCCGTCGAGTTCGACGCCCTGCTGTTCGCCGGCGCACCCGCACCGGCCTCCGACGCCCGCGGGGCACGGGACGCGAAGGCCGGGGACCCCGCACGGCCGGCAACCGACCCCCGCGTCCTGCTGCTGCTCACCGAGGCCTACCGGCACGGCAAGGCCGTCGGCGGTTGGAACGACGCCTCCGCGCTCTTCGAAGCCGTCGGCATCGCCCCCGACGGGCCCGGTATCGCCCTGGCCGACAGCGGTCCGGAGGCGGTGGCGACGGCCGTGCGGGCGCTGGGTGGACACCGGGCCTGGGACAGGTTCCCGCCCGCCCTCTGACCGGTCCGTACGCCGAACCACCCGACCCGAGGTCGGTCCTGCCCGTGCTGCCGGGCCGGACCGACCTCGGGTTTTTCCCCACCACGGCCGACCGCACATGGGTGGGGGCGGGCCGGGCATGCGGAGGAGGACGTGACGGGCGACTTCGGGTGGCGGCAATGCGCAGCGTGGGTGTGGAAGAGGAACTTCTGTTGGTCGATGAGCGGACGGGTGCGCCCCTCGCCGTCTCGGGGGCCGTGCTGGCCGCCGCGGACCGGCTGGCGTGGCAGCAGCCGGGCGGAGCCGGCGAGAAGGCGCACGAGTTCGAGAAGGAGCTCCAGAAGGAGCAGCTGGAGTTCGCCACCAAGCCGGTGACGGAGATGGGCGAACTCCAGGACGAGATCACCCGCATCCGCGGCGAGGCGGCCCGCCACGCGGCGGACGCCGGAGCCGTGGTGGCCGCCGTCGCGACCTCCCCGCTGGCCGTGCGGCCGTCGATGAACGCGGGCAAGCGGTACGAGTGGCTGGGCGAACAGTTCGGGCTGACGGCGCAGGAACAGCTGACGTGCGGGATGCACGTCCACGTGTCGGTGGAATCGGACGAGGAGGGCGTCGCCGTCCTGGACCGGATCCGTCCGTGGTTGGCCGTGCTCACCGCGATGAGCGCCAACTCACCGTTCTGGCAGGGCGAGGACAGCGGGTACGGCAGCTACCGCAGCCGGGTGTGGAACCGCTGGCCCTCGGCGGGACCGGTGGACGTCTTCGGCTCCGCCGACCGCTACCACGAGCAGATCCGGAGCATGATCGGAACCGGGGTGCTGCGGGACGAGGGGATGGTCTACTACGACGCGCGGCTGGCCGCGAACTACCCGACGGTCGAGGTGCGGGTCGCGGACGTGTGCCTGCACGCGACGACCCCCGTCCTGCTGGCCGCGCTGATCCGGGGCCTCGTGGAGACCGCCGCCCGCGCCTGGCGCGACGGCGAACCGCCGGCCCGGATAGGGACCAGCCTGCTGCGCCTCGCCTCCTGGCGGGCCGGCCGCTCCGGTCTGGACGGCCCCCTGCTGCACCCGCAGACCATGCGGGAGGCACCCGCCGCCGAGGTGCTCGACGCCCTCCACCAGCACGTACGGGAAGCGCTGGTCGACCACGGTGACGACGAACGGGTGCGCGAGGGGATCGCGCGCCTGCACGAACAGGGCAACGGCGCCCGCGTCCAGCGCCAACTCCTGCGCGACGGGGGCGACCTCGCCCAGGTCGTCACCCGGTGCGCACTCCTGACGACGAGCTAGTGCTGGGACCGGAAGGGTCCACCGGGTCGCGGCGCCCGGCACGGCACCTCGCCGCGTTGTCGGACCACGGAAGTACGTCCAGTACGAGCCGCGGCCCTCCGCCTGGCGACGCACCGCACCGAACACCGCGACCCGGTAAACCTTTCCGGTCACAGCACCAGGCGCGCTCTCACCCGGCCGGAGGCGCTCACCCCTCCGGAAACTGGGCATGCGGTAGGACATGACCGGACAACAGCAGCAGGACGAGACGCGGCCCGTGACCACTCCCTGGACCCAGCCGGACGCGGGCGTGCGCCTGGTCGGCTTCGCCACCGCGGGGCCCGGCGGCGCGATGACCGACGAGGTCGGCGTCATCACCGGCGACCTGACCCTCGCCACCGAGGACGACGGCGCCGGCCGCGCCGTCCTGACCGTCCAGTACACCGGGGCTTGGGAGTGGTACACCCTCACCGGCAGTCCCGTCCTGCTTCCGGAGGGCGGCCTGGCGTCCCTCCACGAGGAGGCCCTGGCCCGGATCCGGGCCGGCGGCGGAGCCGAAGCCCCCGCTCCGCTGCCGGGACCCCGTTCGGAAGGCTGAGCGGGGCCCGCCCCGCGGCCCGCTGCGCCGCGCGGCCGGGCCCCACCACGCTGTGACGACGGTCACCACCACGGGGGGCCGGTCGGCGGCGGTCGGCGGGATCGACGGCGCATCAACGGGCCGTCACGGGCAACAAGGCTGCCATGACGACGGATAGCGGCACGGCCGCGAGACGCGCACGGTTCCTGTGGCTCGTACCGGCCCAGTTCGCCGCGATGGTGGCGCTGGGCCTGTTCGTGACCGGAGCGCCGGCGGCCCGACTGCTGTCGGCGGAGGACCGCGTGACGGACGGCTTCGCCGCGCACCGCAACCCGTGGGCGAACACCGTGACGGAGTGGCTGTCGGTCATGGCCTCCACGGAGGTGATCATCGGGGTCACGCTGCTCTGCATCGTCGCCCTGTTGGTGTTGCCCGGCACCCCGCGCTGGGCCGACGCGGTCTTCCTGGGCGCGTCGGTCGCCGTCCAGTCGGCGGTCTTCCTGGCCGTGACGATGTGCGTGGAACGCCCCCGCCCCGACGTGCCCCGCCTGGACGGCGCGCCCCCCACGTCGAGCTTCCCCTCGGGTCACGTCGGTGCCTCCGTCGCCCTGTACGGCGGGCTCGCGGTGCTGGCGTGGACCCGGCTCCGCGGGCCGTGGCGGTACGTCGCGACGGCGTTCCTGATCCTCGTCGCGCCGGCGGTCGGAGTGTCCCGGATGTACCGGGGCATGCACCACCCGTCCGATGTGGCGGGCGGCCTCATCAATGGCTTCGCCACGCTGCTCGTCATCGGCGCGGTGTTCCTGGCCGGCCGCACCCGCGACACCGACGGCGAACCGCAGGAAGGCGCGGACACGGTCCTGCCGGACGTACCCGACCGGGGCCGCCCGCATGCCCCCGCCCCCGCCGTCCCCGCCGCCCGGGGCGGCGCCGTCCGCCCGGATGCGGAGGCCGACGGGCGTCCGGGCCGGACGGTCGTCGTGGTCCGGCATCCGCTCGGGTGCCCCGACGAACTGGCCGAACAGGTACGGATCAGCCTCCACGACCACGGGTGGACCGAGCAGCGGTGGACCCACACCTCGGTCGAACGACCCGGCGGGACGCTGCCCGAGGAGTGCGCGGAGCCCGGAGTGGACCTCGTCGTCGCCTGCGGCGGGGACGGTACGGTCCGTGCCTGCGCCGACGTCCTGGCGGGCACCGGCATCCCGCTGGCGCTGGTGCCCTGCGGGACGGGCAACCTCCTCGCCCGCAACCTGGACCTCCCGCTGGACCCGCGCGCCGCCCTGGAAGAGGCCCTGACCGGCGAGGACTTCCCGATCGACGTGGGGAGCGTGTGCGGCGACGGTCTCCCGTCGACGCGGTTCACGGTGATGACGGGCGCCGGCTTCGACGCCGCAACCGTCCGCGACACCTCGCCCGCCCTCAAGGCCCGCCTGGGGTGGGCCGCGTACGTCCTGTCCGGCGCCCGCCACCTCGCGGACCCCGGCATGCGGTTGACCGTACGGCTGGACGGCGGCCGGGTGCGCCGCCGGCGGGCCCGGATGGTCGTCGTCGGCAACGTCGGCGCACTCCAGGGCGGCCTCGAACTCCTGCCCCGGGCGCGGCCGGACAGCGGACGGCTGGAACTCGTGCTCTTCGACCCCCACGGCGCGGCGGGCTGGCTCGCCGCGGCCGGTCACCTGGTCTCCCGGGTCGTGCGCAAGGGCGCTCCCGCGCCGGACGGCCCCGCCCCCGCGCAGGCCGGCGGCCGCAGGGTGGCGGGCGGGTCCCTGGAGTACTTCACCGCCCGCCGGATCGAGATCCGATTCACCGGAGCGCAACCCCGGGAGGTCGACGGCGACACCATGGCGGACGGTTCCCACCTGCTCGCCGAGGTGGAACCGGGCGCCCTGCGGATCCGGCTGCCCAGGGCCCCGGGCGGCGCTCCGCGCGATCGCGCGACGCACGCGGCGCACCCGCAGCACCCGGTGTCCGACACGCACGAGTACCACGACGAGCACGGCGACGAGCACGCGCGTCCCCGCCCCGCCCACCACTGAACCCACCCCCGCCCCGCCGCACCGCGCGCCGGGACCACACAGAATCAGGAAGCCGATGGGAACCGCGACCCAGGTACCGCAAAGACGTGACGTAGTGGGCGAGGAGCTGTCCGGGGACGAAGCCTGGGCCGCCCTGCGCCGCTACGGGGGCTGGAGCCTGGCCCGTGACTCCTTCGTCCGCTTCCGCTACGCCGACGGGTTCAGCCACTCCCGCGCCCTGGCCCTCCAGACGGTCCTGTCCATCGTGCCGCTGTCCATCGCCGCCATCGGCCTGTCCAGCGTCCTGCACACCGAGGACATCGGTCGCGTCGCCGAACTCACCATCGGACGGATCACCAGCGGCCCCAGCCGGGAGGTGGTCGACGAGGCGTTGCGCGAGAGCCGCCGGCACGCCGGCGACGGAGGCCAGGTCGCGCTCTGGCTGGGCCTGCTGTTCTCCCTGGTCAACGTCACCACGAGCCTGTGCCAGGTCGAGCGCGGCGCCAACCGGATATACGGCAACGAGCGCGACCGGCCCTTCCTGCGCAAGTACGCCCGCGGCGTCGTCATGGCGTTCCTCGCGGGCCTGCCCCTCGGCCTCAGCTTCGTCCTCACCGTCCTCGGCGCGGACCTCACCCACTCCTTCGCCGAGGTCTACCACCTCGGCCCGGACACCATCCGCGCCTGGGACATCCTGCGCTGGCCGGTCGGCGTCCTGCTGGCCGTACTCGCCACCAGCGCGATCTTCCGCCTCGCCCCCCGCCGCGACCAGCCGGGCTACACCTGGCTCGCCTTCGGCGCCGTCGTCTACCTGCTGCTGTGGATCACCGCGACCTGGGCACTCAGCCTGTACGTGGGCGCCAGCAGCACCTTCACCAGCGTGTACGGGCCGCTCAGTGCGCTCGTCGCGCTGCTGCTGTGGTCCTACCTGACCTCGATGGCCCTGTTCCTCGGCCTCGCCTTCTCCGCCCAACTGGAAGCCGTACGGGCCGGCGTGCGCGCGCCCGTCGCGAAGGACCCCGGGGTCTGAGCCCCGCCGCCCCACCCACCCGAAGGCCGCAACCGGCCGTTCCCGACCGAAAGTCGCTCACCATGGCACAGCTCCCGCCCCGTCCCGGAACCGGGTCCCGCCCCCGTCGCCACGCGATCCGCTCGTTCCTGAGCGGGCGATCCGGCCCCGACGCGGCCTTCGGGGCGAGGCTCGGGCTGACGGTGGTGGCGACGGCCGTGGTCAGCGTGCCGTTCGTCCTCGCGCTGGTGCTCGTCGAATCCCGGTGGTCGCCGCTGTACCGCCTCGACCGGGACACCGCCGAACGGCTCCACCGGGCCGCCCTGGAGGACCCGGACCGGGTGCGGGTGCTGGAGTTCCTCACCGGCGTGCTGTGGGACCCGGTGACCATGCGGCTGCTGGTGGCGCTCCTGGTGATCTGGCTGCTGCGGCGCCGCGCGTGGCGGCTGGCGATCTGGGCGGCCGTCACCGCCACGGCCGGCGCCCTCATCGGGTTCCTCACCAAGAACGTGGTGGAACGGGCCCGCCCGCACCTGCCCGACCCCGTCTCCCACGCGCCCGGGTTCTCCTTCCCCTCCGGGCACGCCATGACGGCCATGGTCTCCTGCGCGATCCTGCTCCTCGTCCTGCTCCCGCTGGTACCGCGCGCCTGGCGGTTCCTGCCCTGGGCGGTGGCGGTGACGAGCGTGATCGGGGTCGGCTACACCCGGGTCGCGCTCGGCGTGCACTGGGTCAGCGACGTGGTGGGCGGCTGGCTCCTCGGGCTCGTGGTGGTCACCGCCACCACGCTCGTCTTCGAGGCCTGGCGGGCCGATGCCGGACGCCGGCGGACCGCTGTCGGGGAGGGACTGGAGCCCGAGATCGCCACGGACGACCCCGAGCCCGCCATGGGCGCGTCCCCCGGGTCGGAGCAGGCTCCGAGGGGCTGACCGCGCGGGGCGGGGGACGGCGACGGCTGCGCGGCCGTACGAGGGGCAACGATCGCGGGTGGGTGAACGTGCGAAATCCCCGCCGCGGGGCGGGGATTCACCGGGCCGGGCCGTCGGGGGCCCGGCCCGTCACGCGCCGGTCGACCCGCCGGCGTGCGGGCCCGGTCGGCCGGCCCCGGCGTGCGGGGCGGGCGTCGCGTAGGGGTGGAAACAGGCGGTGATGGTCTTGCCGCCGTGGAAGGAATGGGCGTCCCACGCGTCGGCGAGGGCGTCGATGATGGCGAGCCCCCGACCCGAGGTCGCCTCCCGGGAGGCGTTGCGCGGGGCGGGCAGGCTCGGGTCGCTGTCGGCGACGCTGACGTGCAGGCACTGGCCGTCCCAGGTCAGCACCAGTCGGGCACTGCTGTGGGCGTGGACGTGCGCGTTGGTGACGAGTTCCGACACCGCCAACAGGACGGAGTGGGCGGTGTCCGGGGCATCCGCCGTCCACCGCAGGGAGTCCAAATGATCCTGGGTCCACCGGCGGGCCTCGCGCACCCCCTTGTGCACCGGGAAGGACTTCGCCCACCCCTTCGCACGCATGGACACCGCACTCACCTCGCTTCCACTCGTGTGTGGCACCGGCCCGGACGGGTCGGTACGCCGCTCAGAACCGGCTCGCCCGGTGGCGGGCACGCTGTCCGCCCTTGCGGTGGACGAGCAGCAGGGCCAGCGCCATGGGCACGATCAACAGGGCCATCGTCGTCATGGTGGTGCTTCCTCTCCTCGTGGTCCGTCGCTCCCTGCCCATGTGGCCGCTGAGCGACGTCCGAAACCCGACACCTGCCCCGACACCTGCCCCGACACCTGCCCCGACGCCGGGCCCGACGCCGGCCACCACACCCCGGACCGATCCCCCCGTCGGCCTCCCGCCAGGGGCCCGGAACCCCGTACCAGGCGCAAGGATCACGCCGAATGCACGCGGAATCAGCCCATCCGGATGTTGCCGTTCCGAGGCCCCGCACGGCGCTTCCCGGACACCCTCCGAGGTGGGACGGTCACCGGTCGCCGGGGGTGGCACTGGAGGAGCGCCCGACTTCGGCCACGCGCCCCCGTACGCCTCCCGCCGTGACGTTCCCTCATGCCGGTAGCTGGGCAGCCGCTTGATGCTGATCGCTCGTCACCTGAGGGGAACCCCGATGACCAAGGTCCTGGTGCTGCACGGCGTGTGCCTGGTGAGGTCCGCCCTGGCCGCGCTGCTGAGATCCGAAAGCGACTTCGAAGTCACCTCCTCCGGCTGGCGGGCCGCGGCGCGCCAGGCGGAGTTCTTACGACCCGACGTGGCGATCGTCGACTTCGACTGTCCGGAGGTGTCGGCCGCCCTCCTCGCCGACACCGACGCCGCCGCCCGCCTGCTGCCCCGTTCGTCCACCCCCCTGATCGTCCTCGCCCGGGCCGACACGCCCGGCACGCTGCGGCGCGCCTTCCGGACCCAGGCCCTCGGCTACGTCGACAAGGACGGCTCGCCCGCCCGGCTGGTCCGGGCCATCGAAAAGGTCGCCGCGGGAGAACGCTTCATCGACGCCACCCTCGCCTCCGCCTTCATGGAGGCCGACCCCATGCCGCTCAGCCCGCGCGAACTCAGCGTGCTGGCCCGGGCCGCCGAGGGCGACTCGGTCGCGGAGATCGCCCGCGCCCTGCACCTGGCCAGCGGAACCGTACGCAACTACATGGCCGCCGTGACGAGGAAGACCGGCGCCCGCAACCGGATAGACGCCATCCGGATATCCCGCCGGGCCGGCTGGGTCTGAGCCCCGGCCCGAGTTCCCCTCGGCCGTTCGCGCCTCACCGGCGCGCGTTCCACAAGCCCACCAGATCCCGGTACAGGGGTGACCTGGCCGGGAGCTCCGCATGCGTGCCGCACACCGCCCGGGTCCCGTCGAGGACGAGGACCCGGTCGGCCCTGACGGCGGAGGAGATCCGGTGGGCGACCACCACCAGGGTGCCGGGGCGGTCCGCGAGCGCCCGTTCGGCACGCTCCTCGGTCCGGGGGTCGAGGTGGCAGGTGGCCTCGTCGAGCAGCAGCAGCGGGGCGGGGGAGAGGTAGGCGGCGGTGAGGGCGAGATGTTGGCGCTCGCCCTGGGAGAGCCGGCCCGGGTCGAGCGCCGCGTCCAGTCCGCCGAGCCGGGCCACGAGGGCGTCCGCGCCGAGGGCGGCCGCGGCCCGGTCCAGCTCGACCCCGGACACCGGGCCGGGGCACAGGTGGGTCAGGTTCTCCCGGACCGTGCCCGTGAACACGTACGCCTGCTGGGGCAGCAGCGTCCGACGGACGTCGGGGCCGCGCCCCGGGGCACTTGGCGCGGGGGCCCCCGCGACCCGTACGGTGCCGCGTCCGGGCGGTAGCAGGCCGGCGATCAGAGCGGTGAGGGTGGACTTGCCGATGCCGCTCGGCCCCACCACGGCCAGGTGCTCGCCCGGCCCGACCAGCAGGTCGAGCCCGTCGATCACGGGGTCCGCACGGGGTCCCCAGGCGAAGCTGACGCCACGGAGCTCGACGGCGGGCACGGGCGCGGGTGCGGGCGACGGCGCGGGTGCGGGCGAGGGTGAGGGCGCGCGCGTCGGCCCCGGCACGGCGGCCGGCGCCGGGAGCGGGGGCTCCGCCCCCTCCGGCTCGCAGAACCGGTCCAGTACCACCAGCAGTCGGGTGCCCGCGGCCCCCAGGGCCGTCATCAGCGCGTCCAAGGCGGGGAGCAGGGACTGCACGAGGTAGGTGAGCGCCCCGGCCACCGCGCCCGCGCTCACCCCGCGCCGGAGCAACCAGGGCGTCGCGGCGAGCAGGACGACGACCGGCAGCCGACCCGCGACGCCCAGGGCGAGCGTGCGCAGCGCGGTCCACCGCGCGAGCCGCACGGTCAGCCGCTCCTGTTCGGCGATCAGCGACTCCACCCCGGCTCCGGCGCTCGCCGCGCCCCCGCAGGCGACGACGTCGCGCAGCCCCGACGCCAGTTCGGCGGCCCGCGCGGACAAGGCCTCGTCGGTGTCGAGGGCGGACCGTTGCACGCGCGCCATCGGGTGCAGCGTGGCCAGGAACCCGGCCGTGCCCAGCAGCAGCGCGGGCAGGACGAGGACCAGCAGTACGGGCGACAGCGCGGCCAGCCCGAGCAGCGCGCCCAGGGCGGTGAAGACGAACGACCGTGCGACCAGGACGAGGCCGGCGGCGGAGTCCCGGGCCATCTCGGTCTGTTGCGTCAGCCGGGAGACCGCGCCCGCGTCACCGGCCCGCCCGGGATCCGCGACGGCCCGCCCGATCGCCTGCCGCACCGAGCGCCGCACCAGCCCGTCCCGCAGCGGTTCGACGAGATCGGCGAGGCCGCCGAACACGCCGCGCAGGGCGAGCGCGCCCAGCAGGGCGCCCGCGCCGGCCACGGCGAGCCAGCCGAGGCCCGTCCCGGTCCGGCCGGCGAGGAAACCGTCGTCGAGGGCGCGGGCCACCGCGTAACCGCCGAGGAAGGTGTGCGCGGACTCCAGCAGGGACCAGAGGGCGAGCCGGCGCAGCGCCCCGGGTCGTTCGCGCAGGAAGCGGCGGCCCTCACGGGACACCCGCCGCCAGGTTCCGTACTCGCTCACCGGACCGCCTCCCGGCCGGGCGGTTCCGGAGCGGGCCGCAGGCCCGCTCCGTACGGGCCGTCGGTACCCGGGCCACCGCCCTCGTCGGCGGACGGCCCGGCCGGTTCCCCGGCCGCGTCCGTTCCGTCGCCGAACACCGCCCGGTAGGCGGGGTCGCGCCACAACTCGGCGTGGGGGCCGGTCGCCCGGACCCGTCCCGCGTCGAGCCAGACGACGAGGTCGGCGCGGGCGGCCGAGGAGATGCGGTGGGCGACGACGAGACGGGTGCCCGGTCGGACGTCGGCGGCCAGCGCGCGTTCCACCTCCCGGGCGGTCAGGGTGTCCAGGCTCGACGTCGCGTCGTCCAGGACGAGCAACCGCCCCGCTCGGCAGAACGCCCGCGCCAGGCCCAGCCGTTGCAGCTCCCCGCCGGACATCGGCGCGTCCGCGAGCGCCGTCGCGTAGCCCTCGGGCAGCCGCCGTACGAAGCCGTCGGCGCCGGCCGCCCGCGCGGCGGCGCGCACGGCCTCCGGGTCCGGCGCCGGGCCGCTGCCGAAGGCGAGGGCGGAGGCGACGTCCGTCCCGAAGAGGGCCGGTCGCTCGAAGGCGTGGCCGACCTCCCGGCGCAGCTCCTCGGCGGAAAGTTCGTCCAGCGGCACCCCGTCGAGCAGGACCCGGCCCTCGTCGCAGGGGGTGAGCCGGCCCGCCACGGCGGCCAGCGTCGTCTTGCCGGAGCCCGAGGAGCCGACGACGGCGGCGGTCGTCCCGCCGGGGATCCGCAGGTCGACGTCGCGCAGGACCACGGTGCCCGCGCGCACGACGCGTACGCCGCGCAGCTCCAGGGTGCCCGCGCCGTCTTCGGGCAATCGGGCAGTCCCCTGCGGGAGTTCGGGCAGATCGAAGAGGGCCGCCGTGCGGCGGGCGGCGGCCCGGCCGCGGACCACGGCCGCCAGCCGTCCCGTCACGGCGCCGGCCCCGGCCGCCAGGCCCGCGTAGCGGACCGCCGCGAGGAGGCCGCCGACACCGAGTGCGCCGTCGGCGAGGCGGACCCCGCCGACGCCGAGGACCACGTACAGCAGCAGCGGCATGAGGGCGCTGGTACGGGCCATGGTCGATCCGTAGATCCGCCAGGTCCGCCGCCCCTCGGCACCGAGTTCGGGCAACCGGGCCAGGACACGGGCCTGTTCGCGCTCGGCGGTGCCGGCGGCGGCGATCGTACGGGCGCCGGCGAGTGCTTCCACGAGGCGGCCGGCCAGGGCGAGCTGCACCTCCTGGTAACGGCCGACGCTGGCACCCGAATCGCGCGCGAAGGCCCGCAACAGCAGCACGAGCAGCGGGAGTCCGGCGAGGAAGGCCAACCCGGTCCACACGTCGACGAGGAACAGGGCCACGAGTCCGCCGACCGGGGGCAGCAGGGCCACGGCCGCGCCGACGACGGCCGCCGGGGCGGCCCCGGCGGTGGTGGCGTGCGAGGTCAGCCGGGCGGAGAGTTCACCGGGGGAGTGGCGGGCGGCGTGGTGCGGCGCGGTGCGCAGCAGCCGGGCGAGGCCCGTACGGCGCAACCAGGAGGTGGAACGGGCGTCCACGCCGCCGTTGAGCCGGGCCGTCACGGCGTCGAGGAGGACCTCCGCGGCGATGATCGCCGCACACCAGGCGGTCCAGCGCGCGCCGGCGGGGTCCTGTCGCAGCAGCAGGTCGAGGGTGTGGCCGAGGACGGCCGGCTCGGCCAGGGCCGCGCCGGCGGCGGCCACCGAGCAGACGGCGCCGGCGGTGAGACGGCCGGCGCTGTGGTGAGCGGCCGCCCGCAGCGCCCGGTCGGCGCCGCGGGCGGCCGCCGCCTCACCGACGGGATCGGACGCTGTCATGGGCGGCGGCTCCAGGGGTGTGGTGCGGGCCCGGGCGGTGAACCGCCCGGGCCCTCAATGACCTGATCAGTTACAGGTCGTGATGCTCAGGCTGCTGTCGCCGCAGAGGAGCAGGCTGGCCCGGCTGCCACCGCCGGTCAGGTGCGCGGCCTCGGTGGTCTCTTCCTTCGGGGTGTCCATCGACTGCAGGTCCAGAAGCGTCATGTCTGATTCCTCTTCACTGTGGTGTTCCGATGGGTCACGGCCCCCAGGACGGGGACCGGCTCGTGGGCCGCGGCGGAGCGCGGCGGGGGGAGGAACGGCAGCTGGGCGCGCCCGCCGGGCGCGGCGCTGCCGAGGGCGAGGAGAGCGCCGGCCGTGCCCGTGGACAGGTCCATGGACAGGCGCATCATCTGCTCGCCGGGGAAGGCCAGGAAGCCTTGGTAGGGGACGGCGTGCCGGGCGAGGGCCTCCACCTGTCGGGCGATGTCCGCGGGGGCGGACCCCGGGCCCGGCGTGGTGGTGCGCGCCAGGTGGAGGATCATGCCGGCCGCGCCGCGGAACAGGCTGGGCTGCGCGTAGAACGTCGCCTGGGCGGCGCGGACGATCTCCGGCCGGGCCCGTTCGAAGCGCTCGTCCCGGGCGTGCCGCGACCAGTCGTCCAGCACCATCCCGATGCCCACGCTGCCACCGCCGAGGTAGGGCATCGTGCGCCATCCCTCGTCGACCTGGAGCGTGCCGAAGGCGCTGGTCACGCAGCGGTCGAGGTCGCGGTGCAGGGCTTCGCCCGCCCGGACCAACAACTCCTTCTCACCGGTGCGTTCGTGGAGCCGCAGCAGGAGCAGCGCGGGACCGCTGTGGCCGTGCAGGAGACCGGCCCGGTTCGGCCGGGCCGCGGGTTCGCAGAGGAGTTCGGCGCAGCGCAGGGCCGCGGTGTGGAGTTCGTCCTCACCGGTGGCCGAACCCAGGGAGTCCAGGGCCAGTCCGATGCCGGCGAGTCCGCCGTGCAGGTCCGGTCCCGCCGACTGCCAGGACTGGGAGAGGAGTTGCTCGGCGAGTACGAGGGCGCGCTCGCGGTGGCCGAGCCGCTCCAGGGTCCAGGCGAGACCGGCGAGGCCGTCGTAGAAGCCCAACGGCATGCCGGAGGCGGGCTCCTTCGTCCGGGCCAACAGCCATTCCTCGGCCTCGGGCCACGGTTCGGCGCCGGTCTCGGCGAGCGCGTACAGGACGCCGGCCGCTCCGTAGCCGAAGCCCGTCCCGCCACCGGCGGTCGCGAACTGGGCCGTGTCCCCGGGGAACAACCGGTCGTCGCGGTCGAAGGTGGCGCTCGCCCGCAGCGCGGCCGTCATCGAGGCGCGGGCCGCTTCCCAGTCGCCGGGCTCGACCGGCAAGTAGGGGCGCCGCACGGTGATCGTCCGACCGCCGGATCCCGGAGGATCCTCGGACCCGGCCGCGGGGCCGCCGTCCGGGCCGGCGAGTATCTCCCGTACCGCCTCGTCGAGGAACTCGCGCGGTACGGGGAACTGCTCGGCGGCGATGTCGGCCAGGTGCGCCGCCTTCGTCCGGTCCATCACCAGCAGGCTGGTCAGCGGCAGGAACAGGGCCAGCCGCAGACAGGCCAGGGCGTACCGGTCGACGGCGAAACCGCGCCGGTCGGCCGGGGCGACGAACGCCGGGTTGGCGACGGTCTGCCGCAGCCCCTCGTCGACGTGGGCGGCGGCCTCGAAGTCGAGCAGCGACACCGACGGCGCGCCGGTCGTCGGGTCCTCCGCGACCATCACGTTGAACAGGTGCAGGTCGTTGAAGACGATGCCGCGGGCGTGCACCGCCTCCACGGCCTCCGTCACCAGCCGGTGGACCTCCAGCGCCCACCGGGTGTACTCGGCGAGCTCCGCGGGGTCGGGGTCCGCCTCGATCAGCGGGTGCCGGCGGGCGAAGTAGGTGTTGAGGGGCTTGCCCTCCAAGTGCTGCATCACGAGGAAGTGGTGGTCCCCGACGGTGAAGGTGCCGTGCACCGAGGGCACGCAGTCCAGCCCGGCCAGCTGCTCAAGGGCCCGGCGTTCGCGGTGCAGCCGGGTCACGGCGTCGGCGCCGTCGGCCGCGAGGCCCGCGAAGGGACGCCCTTCCTTCAGGACGACCCGCTCGCCGGAGCGGACGTCCCGCCCCGCGTACACGCCGCCCCCGTTGGAGAAGTGCAGGGCCCGCTCGACGGCGTAGGGCAGGCCCGCCAGGGTGACGGAGGCCCGCTTCGCCAGGTGGGGCGCCAGGAACGCGGGCGGCTCCACCCACTCGGGCGGCTGGAACACCGGCCCCCGCGGATCCGGCACCAACCGGCCGTCCGGGGCCTCGATCGCCGGGACGAGCTCCCCGAGGTCGTCGTAGCAGTGCCGCAGGGTGAAGCTCCCGTACCGCAGGTGCACGGGACCGTCGTTCCAGCGCAGGTCGCTCAGGATGTACGGGCCCGGCTCGCCGGTCAGCAACGCGTCGAGGTCCGCCGCGACGCGCCCGCACTGCTCCTCGTCCGCCGGGTACACGGTCAGGAACTTGCCGCTCGCCGCACGGTCGGCGTACTTCGCGTTGCGCAGGTGCAGCAGGTAGCGGCTCGGCACGAACTTGAACGCGATCCGACGTTCCACGCAGTAGCGGTGCACCCGCTCCAGGACGGACTCGGCGTTGTCCAGACACGCCGAGACGTGGATCTTCCAGCCCTGGGAGGGGAGTTGGGCGTCCAGGGGGCGCAGCGCCAGCCAGTCCCCGCTGCGGTGTGTCTGCCACCCCGCCGGTACGGGGGCGAGCGCGGCCGGGTAGTTCTCCTCGGCGCGGCGGTACGGCGCGTCGTAGAACCAGCGGTCGGCGTCGCAGAAGGCGGCGTACCCCTTGTTCACTCCTGCTCCCCTCGGTCGGTGATGTCCTCACGCTGTCACGCGGACCGAGGGCCGCGACAGTCACGGCTGTCATCGCCGGGGTGTGCAGTACGCACGAGTCACCTGCCCGCCGTACCCCGCCGGGGACGGCCGAACGCCCCGACGCGGGTCCTCGCGTCGGGGCGTTCGGGCAGCTCACGGGCCGGTTCGGGGCGGCCGGAGCGGTCAGTCCTTGCTGGCCGGCTCCCAGCCCATGCCCCAGCCGTACGCCAGGTCCACCGCCTGCTGCTTGAGGATGCCGGGCGGGAGCACGATGTACTTCGCCTCCCGTCGGACGATGAGCTCCCCGCCCACGTTCTCGATCAGCGCGATCGCGGCGACCGGCGCGGGCACGGTGCATTCGTCCAGGCGCACCTCGATCGGCGGACCGACGGGCGGGTACAGCGTGGCGACGCCCTGCAGCCCCGCGAAGTTGGTGGCCCCGGCGTAGATGGACACGAACACCAGGAGGCGTTTGATGTCGGCGGTGTGATCGAGGTTGATCATGAGGTTCTCGCCGTCGTCACTGCCCCCGGTCCGGTCGTCCTGGTCCAGCAGGACGTACGGGGGCTGGTCGAACGAGCCGAACTGGTTGTTGATGGGGTGGACGATCCCCATCGTGCCGTTCTGGAGCTCCCACAGACAGGAGAGGTCGAGGTCCACGTCCGCGAGTTGGACCGCCTCCCTCCCCTTGCGCATCCAGCCGCGCGCGGGTGTGGCGGCGCTCCACGTGAGGTTGACCCGCATGCCGCCGGAGGTGGCCCCCTGCTTGGCGAGCGATACGGCGGGCGCCGCTTTCGTCAAGGTGATCTTCGACAGCCGTACGGGCTGGGTGTGCGCGGGCTGCGCGGGCTGGGGGACGTGCGGAGCCGGTGCCGCCGGCCGGTGGATCGGCGGCGGAGCCACCGGCTGCCGCACGGGCTCCGACCGCGGGGCGGGGGCCGGTTGCCGCACGGGCGCCTGTTGCGGCGGAGCCGGCGGGGCCGGATCGTCGACCGTGATGCCGAAGTCGGTGGCGAGCCCGGCCAGCCCGGAGGCGTACCCCTGGCCCACCGCCCGGAACTTCCACGCGCCGCCGCGCCGGTACAGCTCCCCGAGCACGAACGCCGTCTCCGAGGTGGCACCCGTGGCGTCGAACCGGGCCGTCTCCGCGCCGCCGTCCGCGTCCAGCACCCGCACGAACAGACCGGCCACCTGCCCGAACGTGCTGTCGGTGGAGGCGGCGATCACCACCGTCCCGATCTCCTGCTCCACCGCGGACAGCGTCACCGCGATGGTCTCCAGCGTGCCCGCTCCGTCCTGACGCCGGCCCTCGTGGCGCACGGCGCCACTGGCGTGCACGGGCTGGTTGTAGAACACGAAGTCGTCGTCCGACCTCACCTTGCCGGCAGCCGTCAGCAACAGCGCCGACACGTCCACGTCCGGCGCTCCCGGACCGCCCCGCCAGCCCAGTTCCACCCGGACCCGGGCACTCGACACCGGTACGTTGGCGCCCTTCTGCAAGGACATGTGAATCCCCCTCCACGACGTCTCCCAGTCCGTCGCAGCGTACGAGGTTTCGGTGCGATCGCCTCCCCGAAGGGGCCGATTGCCGCCACTGCGGCCCAACTTGCCGAACCCGGCCGCGCCGCCCGCCACGTCCGTCGTGGCCGATCCGCGGCCGGCCCGGGGCCGGGACCGCGATCCGCGGCGGGGCCACCCGGCATGATGGGCGGGTGATCACCATTCATCTGAAGTACGAGATCGACGTCGACAAGCTCGCGGACTTCGAGGAGTACGGGCGCCGTTGGGTGCACCTGGTCAACCGGTTCGGCGGCACCCACCACGGCTACTTCCTGCCCAGCGAGGGCGACAGCGACATCGCCTACGCCCTCTTCTCCTTCCCCGGCTTCGCGGCCTACGAGCAGTACCGCACGGACAGCATGTCCGACCCGGAGTGCCAGGCCGCCTTCGAGCTGGCGCGCGAGACCCGCTGCATCAAGCGGTACGAACGCCGTTTCCTGCGCCCGCTGGAAACCCCCGGCGACTGAACGGCCCGCCGGCCGCCCCGCCGGCCGCCCCGCCGGGCGCCCTCACGCCTCGCGGTCCATGACCCGCCGGGCCGCCTCGGCCTCCGCGGCGGGCGGGGACAGTTCGTCGAGGGTGTCGAGCTCGTCGTCCGACGCCAGCTCCCGCTCCCAGGCACCCGCGAGGCGCTCCTGATCGGCCCGCGGTCTGCCGGCGACGGCCTCCCGCTGCCGGGGTTCCAGCGCCGCGAGGAACCGCCCTACCGCGTCCGTGGACATCCCGTACTCCTTCTCGGTCGGGGCGGGCAGCGCCGGAACGCGCTGCCGTGCCCGGCCCAGGATGCAGAACCGCCCCACCCCCGCCACCCCGACACGTCGCCCGACCACCCGAATGCCCGACCCTCCCGCACCCGCGCGCGCGGCGGGGTGAGGCGGGTCGGGGCGCGGATGGTCATCGATCCTCGGTCGCGTGAGGAGTTCTTAGCATCAGAGGCCAAGTATTCGTTTCCGCCCCGGACGGACGACTACAAAGAACCGGACCGAACCAGGCCCGGCGACAAGGGCGATGTGAACCCGTCGTCGACCGGGGTGATGTCAAGGCGGTGGATGTGGCGTGCGCGAATGCGGCAGGATCGAACCGGCTGCGACGGGATTTCCGGTGGGGAACGCGAGTTCCGATCTCCTCCAGCTGACGGATGCCGTCGTGCTGAAACCCGTTTCGTTTTCCGTGGAGGACGCCCCGGTGGCGGAATATCGGCTCCTCGTGTCGGCCGTCCGGTCCAGTACGGCGGAGGCGTTGTGGTTTCCCCGAAGAGCGGGGAGCGGGGCGGAAACCGTGCGGTACCTGCCCCTGAACATTCGGTTGAGGGGCTTGTCCATCGAGTTGTACATCGAGTTCCTCGCACGGAATTCGGACGTTCGGATCGTCGGCTTCCGCAACACCTTCGAGAACGGGCAGGCCCCGCCGGAGGCCTACTTCCGGCACGTACGGGACTCGGCCGCGCCCCCGGGCATGCTCCGTACGGCAGCCCTCCCGTTCGGCGGTGGCCCGGCCGCCCTGGAGGCGGTGGCCGGCGTCGGGCGTACGGCCTTGCCCGTGGGGCGCCGCCCCATGATCAACGCGGTGATCTGGTTGCACCGCAACAGCGACCCCAGGTGCACGGCGCGCGGAATCCTCGTGCTGTCGGAAATGCTGTGCGCGGCGGCCCGTTCCCCTCGATTGGCGGACGACGTCTCACGTATCTGGATGACCGGTGGTCCTTTGTCGATCGCGCCGTGGGCAGCCGCGTGACCGGCGTGCGATGAATTCTTCCAAGAATTCCTCGAAGGAGCACCCATCCGAGGGTGTCGTGGCTTCGAAGGAGGGGCGGAGAGCCTCTCCTTCCGTTCATCCCACCCGCGCGACCCGTGATTCCCGTCCCGGGAATCCGAGGAACAGGAGCGAATGTGATAGTCAAGCGTGCCGGCAGCCGCCTCGCGGTCATTTCCGTCGTACCCGCCGCGGTGTTCCTGACCCTGGGCCTTTCCGGTCCGGCCGTCGCCGATGAGGGCAAGGCGTACCAGATCGACCTGGCGCAGTTGAACGACTCCGGGTCCCGTGGCACGGTCATGCTCAGCCTCAAGGGCAAACTGCTGACCGTCCGGATCGAGTCCGAGGGCATGGTGCCCGGGCAACCCTCGGCCCAGCACCTGCACGGTTCGACCAAGGGGCACGACTTCCACTGCCCCGACGCCGGTGACGACACGAACGGCGACGGCATCCTCAACAACACCGAGGCGACCGTCGACTACGGCGACATCAACATCTCGCTCACCACGTCCGGTGAGACCAAGGCGACCAGCGGTCTCGCCGTGGACCGCATGCCCGTCGCCGACAAGCAGGGCAAGCTCTCCTACCAGCGGACCATCACCGTCGGTCAGGACGTGGTCGACCACATCAAGGACCTGCACGTCGTGCAACACGGCATCGACCGCAACGACAACGACAAGTACGACTTCGACGGCGCCGGCAAGAGCGAACTCGATCCGAAGCTGCCCCAGGAGGCCACCGCCCCGACCAACTGCGGTGAGGTCAAGGGCGCTGCCGTGGGGTCCATCCCGGTCGGGGCCATCGAAACCGGTGGTGGGGACCCGGCGGCGGACGCGGCGGTGCCGCTGGCGACGACGGCCGGAGCGGCGGTCCTCGCGTACGTGGCGATGGCGGGCGCGATGACGCTCGCGCGCAAGCGGGTCACCGTGCACCCGGGCCGTACGAAGACCGAGGACGGCGCCGCGTGACGGGCGTCGGAGCCCGCGAACCGCGGCCCCGGACCCGCCGGATCGCGGGACCCGTCGTCGGGGCGGCCCTCGGCGCGTTGCTGCTGGCCGGATGCGCCGGCCAGGACCCGGCGCCCCCGAACCCGCAGGGGCAGGCGGCGGGGAGCGGAGCACCGGCCGACGGGGCGGCGAAGCCGCCCAACGGGGAGCCGTCCGCCGGCCACGGGGCGTCCCCCGGGGCCGGACCCCCGGACGGGACGGGCGCGGGCCGGACCGAACCCGTCCTCGCCCGGTCGGAACCGCAGAAGATCTCGATCCCGTCGCTCGGCCTGTCCAGTTCCCTGGAAACGCTGAGGCTGAACGGGGACGGAACGATGCAGACCCCGAAGGACCCCGCTCTCGCGGGCTGGTACGAGCCGGGGCCGACGCCCGGCTCCCAGGGCCCCGCCGTGATCGCCGGGCACGTCACGTGGAACGGCGCCTCGGCCGTCTTCGAGAAGCTGCGGACGATGAAGGCGGGCGACACCATCAAGGTGACGCGGCGCGACAACAAGACCGTCACGTTCACGGTGAACAAGGTCGCCGAGTACCCGAAGGCCCAATTCCCCACGCTGGAGGTGTACAAGAACCTCGACCACGCGGGTCTGCGACTGGTCACCTGCGGCGGCGACTTCGACCCGAAGAAGCACTACTACGACAGCAACGTCGTGGTCTACGCCAGCATGACGGGGACCGCGTGACCGCAGGCGTCCAACGACCGCGGACCTGACGGGACCTGTGGACCCGTCAGGCCGGCTGTCGCGTGCGGGACGTGAAGTGTCCGCGCGCTCCGGGGAGGTGCATGGACACGACGGCTGCCGCGGCCGTCAGGTCGGGCAGCGCCGAGAACAGCGTCCAACCGTCCGGCCACGGCCCGTTCACGCCCGAGTCGGCGAACGTGAACAGCAGCCTCAACAGGGTGAGGACGGTCAGGACGGTCCGGGCCCACCCGTGGCCGGCCCTCATGTACCGGCCCCCGGCCGGCCCGGCCGGATCGGGCGGGGGCGGTCACGGGGTGTGGCGGTGCCGCGCTCGGTCGCGGCCGCGGAGCCGGACCGTCACGAAGGCGACCAGGCCCACGACGGCCAGCACCAGGACCGCCTTGGACAGGACGCCGACGTACGTCTCCACCACGTCCCACTGGTCGCCCAGCCAGTAACCGGCCATGACGAGGACGCTGTTCCAGATCAGGCTGCCCAGCGTCGTCAGCATCAGGAACGTGGACAGCGGCATCCGCTCCACGCCCGCCGGTACCGACACGAGGCTGCGGAAGACGGGCACCATCCGGCCGAAGAAGACGGCCTTCGTACCGTGCTTGGCGAACCACTTCTCGGTGCGCTCCAGATCGGAGGCCTTCACCAGCGGCAGCTTCGCCCAGATCGCGTGCATCCGCTCGCGCCCGAGGAGCATGCCGATCCAGTAGAGGGCCGCGGCGCCCACGACCGAGCCCAGGGTGGTCCAGAACAGCGCCGAGGGCAGGCTGAGGACGCCCTGCCCGGCGGCGAAGCCGGTCAGCGGCAGGATCACCTCACTGGGCAGCGGCGGGAAGAGGTTCTCCAGCGCGATCGCCAGGCCGGCGCCCGGGCCGCCGAGCGTCTCCACGAGGCCGGTGGCCCAGCCCGCGAAGCCGTCGGTGGGTTTGTGGGGTATCGCCGCGGTCGTGAGGGTCATGGGGAATCTCCAGAAGGCGGGTCCGGTCGACCGGGGCGGTTGCCCCGGCTCCCGTTCATGCTGGAAACCGCAGCTCAGTGCCGGTATGAGGCTGTCCGTCCGACCCGGTGGGATTTACCACGGTACCCACCCCGCGGAAATCCGCGGGATGCCGGGTCACCGCCCGACCGGTCGGGCGGCGAGCTGCGCGAGCGGCAGGGGCGCGATCCGGTCGGCGAAGGCGTCGGGGAGCCGGTGCCCGACGCCTTCGAGCACCCCGGCCGTCGGCCGGCAGCCCCGCCCCGGCGACGTCGCCGGGTGGCCGGACGCCACCGAACGGCGGAACTCGGCCGGACCCGCGCGTCCCGCCGGGCCGGGCCGCCGCCCCCGCGCACCCGCCCCGACGTACGTTGCAGCTGTCATCGCGCAGGCCGGAACCAGGAGTACGGGGGCACCGTGGGCACAGAGGTCCGGGAGATCGAACCGCGGACGTTCTTCGGACACCCCCGAGGACTCGCGACGCTGTTCCTCACCGAGATGTGGGAGCGGTTCAGCTACTACGGAATGCGCGCCCTGCTGGCCGTCTACCTGGCGGCTCCGGTCGCCGAGGGCGGCCTCGGCTACTCCACCGGCACCGCGGTGGCGATCTACAGCGTGTACGTCTCCATGGTGTACCTGCTGACGCTGCCCGGAGGGTGGGTCTCCGACCGCTTCCTCGGGCCCCGGCGGTCCGTCACGACCGCCTGCGTGATCATCATGATCGGGCACTTCCTGCTGGCCGTGCCCACCACCGCGTTCTTCTTCGCCGGCCTGTTCTTCGTCGCGGTCGGCTCGGGCCTGGTCAAGGCCAACATCTCGACGATGGTCGGCCACCTCTACCAGGGCCCGCTGGAGGAGCGCCGGGACAGCGCCTTCACGATCTTCTACATGGGCATCAACCTCGGTGCCTTCTTCGCCCCGCTGGTCATCGGCACGATCGGCCAGAAGGTCAGCTACCACCTCGGGTTCGCGGTCGCCGGCGTCGGCATGGCGCTCGGGCTGGCCCAGTACCTGTTGGGCCGGCGTTCGCTGAGCCCGCACAGCGACCTCGTCCCCTCCCCGATGGGTGCGGCCGACCGGCGATCCATGGTGCGCAAGGGGCTGCTCTGGCTGCTCGTGCCGGTCGTCTTCTACCTCGTCGTCGGCCTGTCCGGGCACTACACCCTCAACTGGGTGATGGTCCCGCTCACCGTGCTGGGACTGGTCTTCCCCGCGTGGACGCTCACCCGGATCCGGCGCGATCCGGAACTGACCGAGGCCGAGAAGTCCCGGGTGTCGGGCTACATCTGGTTGTTCGTCGCGGCCGCCATCTTCTGGATGGTCTACGACCAGGGGGGCTCCACCCTCAACATCTTCGCCGACGAGAACACCGACACCACGCTGTTCGGCTACGACTTCCCCTCCAGCTGGTTCCAGTCGCTGAACCCGCTGTTCATCATGGCGCTCGGCCCGGTCTTCGCCTGGCTGTGGCAGTGGCTGGCCCGCCGCGACCGCGAGCCGTCCACCCCGGCCAAGTTCGGCCTGGGACTCGTCCTGGTGGGCCTGTCCTTCGCCGTGTTCCTGCTGGCCCTGGCGGCCGCGGAGGGCGGCGCACAGGTCACACCGCTCTGGCTGGCCCTGATCTTCCTGATCCAGACCCTGGGCGAGCTGTGCCTGTCGCCGGTGGGCCTGTCGGCGACGACGAAACTCGCGCCGGAGAAGTACGGGAGCCAGATGATGGGCGTCTGGTTCCTCGCGGTGACCGCCGGTGACTGCGCCACCTCGCTCGCCGCCATCGCCGGGGCCAACCTGAACGCCCTCCCGGTCGTGGCGGTGGAGGTGCTGGTTGCCATCGGGGTGGGCGTGGCCGTGCTGCTGTCCCGCAAGGCCGTGGCCGCCCGCTTCCTCGGCCACCACTGACGCCCCCGGCCGCGTCCGGTCGGCAGCGACCGGCATCACCCGGTGCGGGGCGGGTGAACGGATACGGGCCTCTGCGCGCGGTGATCCCCACCGTCATCGGCCAGGTCGCCGCCTGACCGCCGACCACCAACTCGCCTACAACCGCATGATCGCGGAGATCGCCCACGCGCGCGGACTGTCCGTCGGACTCAAGAACGACCTGCCGCAGATCCCGCAACTGGTGAACGACTTCGACTTCGCGGTCAACGAGGAGTGCGGGCCGTGTTCCACGTCGAATACGTGGGATCGACCTCGGGATTCTGCGGCGAGGCCCGACGCCTCAAACTGTCCTCGATGCTGAAGAAAATGGAGCTGGACACCTGGCGCGAACCCTGCTGAACCAGGGGGCCCCAGCGGGTTCTCCCCACGGCGGCCCGGCCGCCGAGGAGGGCGCACCCGATCGGCTCGACGGGCACGCCCGCGGTCGCGCTCCGGGGTCGGCGGTGGTGGCGGGTGGACGGCGACGCGGGGACTGACCGGCCACCGCCGCCGGGATCCTTTCGCGGCGCCTCTCCGCACCAGGCCCGCCCGCACCCCGCCGTCCCGCGCGCGGTGGACGCGGTACTCACTCGGTGTCCTCGACCGCCAGGCTCAGGGCAAGGGTCTGCAGGAGGTCTTCGGTGGACGTGTCGAGGCCGGCGGCGTCGAGCGCCGTGGCGACGACGTCGAACGCCAGGATGAAGCCGTTGACCAGGGCGTTGAGCGGCTGCGAGACCTGCCGCAACACCGCGAGCCCCGTCTCCTCCAAACCGGCGTCGACCGGCACCACGAACTCCGCGGGGATCACCTCTCCCAGCAAGTCGGAGACGAACTGGCTGTCGGCGCCGGACCTGATGGCCGTGAGCGCGGCGATCGCTTTGAGCTGGATCTCATTCTCCGTCATCGGGCCGAGCCTAATCCGCGCTGCGCCCGCCGCAGTTGAAGCCGGTCGGCGCGCTGGCACCGAATTCGCCATTCGGCGGGTTCACCGACCCCCGGTGGCCGACGACGTGTGGATCCGGCCGGCGGCCATGACGCCACCGGGAGTGACGGCGTATCAGCGGCCCAGGGCGTTGCGGAGGGTGATGCCGTGGCGTAGGCGTAGCCGGCGCACCTCCCAGACGGAGAGCGCGGTCACCGACAGGGGGCCGCCGAGCATGAAGGTGTACAGGACCAGCGGTGGCGCGGCGACGTCCGGGCCGATGAAGAGTTGGAAGGCGAGCAGCGACCAGACCAGCAGCGGCGAGATCAGCGCGGGGAGCATCTGGTGCACGTCCCCGGCCCGAAGGCAGGTGAAGACGCACATGCAGGCGGAGAACAGGGTGAAGGGGATCGAGCACAGCAGTACGGCGATGGACAACAGCCACCCGACGACCAGCAGGAGGAAGGCCACCACCTTGGCGAGGAACCCCTCGCCGAAGATCGGGGTGATGACGGCTCTGAAGATGTCGATCGTGATGAGCTCGCCCTTGAGCGACCGGATCGATCCCCACGTGCCCAGTGGGCCCGCGACGAGCAGCAGGACCAGCGTGATCGGCCTGCGCAGCCGCTCGGCGAAGTCCCGGCGTCGGTCCCGGGTGCTCGCGATGAGGAAGGCGGTGATGCCGACCACGCTTCCGGCGGCCAGGATGGCGCAGGCGAAGCCCAGTTCGACGATCTTGCCGAGGACGAATTCCGCTCCGCCGTTGCTCAGCGGATACGACACGATCAGCCAGATGCCGGCGCCCAGGCCCAGCGCCATCCGCAGGTGCTGCACCTTGCGGATCACCTGATCGTGCACGCGTCCGGCGATGGGGGCTTCGTCGAAGCTCGTCCACCAGGCTCGCAGGAACGCCATCGGCGCACCGCCGCGCGCCGACCGGTCCCCGTATATCGCTCTGGTCCCACTCACTTCGTGCCTCCGGGCAACGTGCTTGCTGTACAGGCTCCGTGGGGCGCGGGGCACGCGCCACCATGAGGCATCGAACACCCTATCGGGCCGTAGGTGGGGTGCCGTGCCCCGCGCTCGCGCCCGGTCGACGGCGACGGCGACGGCGACGGGAACGGTACGGTCGCCCGCGATCGTGAGGGGCCATCCGGAGGAGGGCGGGCGTGTCCGAGCGCCGGGGCGGTCGTCCGCGCGGATAGTCGTGTGGGGCGCTGAAGGCGCTGAGCGCCCGCCGGTCATTCGGTGCCGGTACGGATTCGTGGAGAGCGGTGCAAGGATGAAGAGAACGGTACTCGTGTGCACGGTGGGGGCCGCCGTGCTGTTCGGCCCCGGAGCCGCCACGGCGGGGGCCGCCGGTCAGTACGCGGACGTCCCCGCGCTCAGCGCGCCGAGGGCCGCCCACCCCGTCGGGGAGGTGGTGTCCGAAGCCGCGCTCTACGTCCGGCAGAAGCCGACCGTGTACTCGGACGTCGTGAAGGTGCTGCGTCCGCACCAGCGCATCCTGCTCAACTGCCAGAAGCGGGGCGGCTGGGTGGACGGCAACCCCGTCTGGTACCGGATCCAGGGCTTCAACGGTTGGGTCTCGGCCCGCTTCGTGCACAACCTCCAGCCGGTCCGCTCCTGCTGAACCCGGCCCGTCGCGCTCCCGGCGGTACGCGTCCGCCGTTGCCGTCGGCCCGTTTCCGCGGTCCTACGGCAGCGGCGGGGGCGTCGCCTCAGCGACGCAACTGGTTCGCCCAGTCCTGCGGGACGCGGTCGGCGGGTCCCGGCGATGGTTGGTCCGACGGGTGGCCGCCCGGCGGCTTCAGCTCCGGCCCCGACTCGAACATGGCGTCGGTGGCGTAGTTCCAGAACCATTCCTCGCCCGGCTCGAAGCTCTGCACCAGCGGATGGCCGCTCGACTTCCAGTGCGCGGTGGCGTGTTGGCCCGGTGAGGAGTCGCAGCAGCCGACGTGGCCGCACTGGGCGCAGCGCCGCAGGTGGAACCACCAGCCGCCCGCCTCGTCGCAGTCGGCGCAGCCGGGGCCGGTGGGCGGGACGCTCGGGTCGATGCCCTCGATGCCGTCGATGCCGGTCATACGGAGTCCTCCTCGGTGGTGTCGGTTTCGGAAGCCTCGGGGAACACCTCGGCTTCCGGGGCGGTCAGTGGGAGCAGCACCTGGAAACGGGTGTCGCCCGGCACCGATTCGACCTGGAGGCTGCCGTGGTGCTTGCTGACGACGATCCGCCAGGAGATGTCAAGGCCGAGACCGGTGCCCTCGCCGACCGGTTTGGTGGTGAAGAACGGATCGAAGATGCGGTTGCGGACGTCCGCCGGGATACCGGGCCCCGTGTCGCGGAACTCCACCAGCAGCCGGTCCCCCTCCCGTGCCGTGCGGACCGTCAACACGCCCTCGCGGCCGGTGCTCCCGATGGCGAAGACGGCGTTGTCGATGAGGTTGGTCCACACCTGGTTGAGCTCCGCCGGGTAGGCCGGTACGTCGGGTAGGGAGCGGTCGTAGTCCTTGACCACCCGCACGCCGGAGCCGATCTTGCCGGACAACATCAACAGGGTGCTGTCGAGCAGTTCGTGGACGTCGACCACGCGGTGCGGGGCGCGGTCGAGTTGCGAGTACTGCTTGGCCGCGTCCACGAGGTGGGAGATGCGGGTGGTGGAGTCGTTGATCTCGTCCATCAACAGCTCTGTTTCGACCGTGTAGTTGAGCCAGCCGATCGCCCCCGGCAGGATGTCCTCGTCCACGGCTGCCGCGACCTGCTCCAGCCAGTCCGTGTCCAAGCCGGCCTGCACGAAGGTCGGCGCGACCCGCCAGCCGTCCGTGACGCCGTGGTCGTCGAGCCAGTCGGCGAGCTCGTCCTCCCGGTCGGACGCCTCCAGCGGGCTCAACGACGGCGCCTTCGCGACGCGTTCGGCGGTCCGCTCCTGGATGTCGATCAGGCCGGCGAGCACCTCGCGCGGATAGGGTCCCTGGGCGATGACGCCCAGCTTGTGCCGCATCTTGCCCACCCGCTCGCGCAGTGCCGCGGTGGCCCGTACCGCCGCCGCGGCCGGGTTGTTCAGCTCGTGGGTGAGACCTGCGGACAACGATCCGAGTGCCAGCAGCCGTTCGCGCTGTCCGATCGCCCGTTGGGTGTTCTTCGATCCGAAGAACAGACCTTCCAGCAGGTGCGCGGCCATCGGGAACCACTCCCGCATGACGTCCGCGAACGACTGCGCGGGCAGCACGAAGAACCGCGTGGGCTCGGTCACCCGCATCGAGTTGGTGTACGTCTGCGGCACCCGGTCGCCCAAGTACGCCTGCATGGCGCCCGCGTACACCCCGCGTTGCGAGGTGCGGCTCACCTCGACGTCGTCGCCGCCCACCCGGCGGGCCAGTACGACGGTGCCCTCGATCATCACGTAGAAGCAGGTGGCCGGGTCGCCCTCGGTGTACACCGGTCCCACCTCGAACCGTTCCACCCGCCCCTGCGCACACAGCCGGCCGAGCTGCTCCGGCGAGAGCTTCTCGAACAGGAACAGCGAGCTGATCTCCTGCGGCGCGCAGGGCATGACCTGCCCGCTCACGACTGCTCCAGGTACCGGTGGACGAGCATCACGGCCATGGCTCCCTCTCCGACGGCTGACGCGACGCGCTTCGCGGACTGGGCGCGCGCGTCACCCGCCACGAACACGCCCGGCACGTTGGTCTCCAAGTGGTAGGGCGCGCGGTCCAGTTCCCACTCGGCCGGCGGCCGCCCGTCCGGCGTGAGGTCCGGGCCCGCCAGGATGAAACCGTGTTCGTCGCGCAGCACCGTCCCGTCCAGCCAGTCCGTCAGCGGGGCCGCGCCGATGAACACGAACATCCACTGGGCGTCGACGAGTTCGGTCGCCCCGCTGTCCACGTCCCGCAACGTCAACTGCTCCAGGTGCCCCTCGCCGTGCGCCTCGTCCACGACGGTCCGGGGGCGCACCGTGATGTTCGGCGCCTCCTCGATCTGCTGGATCAAGTAGTACGACATCGAGGCGGCCAGGGACTCCCCGCGCACCAGCAGCGTCACCGACTTCGCGCCCCGCGACAGGTACATCGCCGCCTGCCCGGCGGAATTGGCACCACCCACGACGTACACGTCCTGCCCCTGGCAGGAGGCGGCCTCGGTGAGCGAGGAGCCGTAGTACACCCCGCAGCCGGTCAGGGAGTCGCAACCCGGTGCGTGGAGCTGCCGGTACGAGACGCCGGTCGCCAGGATCACGCTGTGCGCGGCGACCGCGGAGCCGTCGGAGAAGCGGACGACGCGGGCCGCACCGTTGACCTCCAGCCCCGTGACCTCGCGCGCCGTCAGGATCTCGGCGCCGAACCGGCCGGCCTGCCGGCGGGCCCGCTCGGTGAGCTGCGCGCCCGATACGCCGTCCGGGAAGCCGAGGTAGTTCTCGATGCGGGAGCTCTGCCCGGCCTGCCCTCCGGTGGCCGACCGCTCGATCAGGACCGTGCGCAACCCCTCCGACGCCCCGTACACGGCCGAACCGAGCCCGGCCGGGCCGCCGCCGATCACGACGAGGTCGTAGAACTCGGCGGTCGGGGTCGTCGCGAGCCCCACGCGGGCGGCCAGCTCGGCCGGCTCCGGTTCGACCAGCACGCCACCGTCGGGCGTCACCACCAGCGGCAGCCGCTGCCCGTCGACCCCGGCCGCCTCCAGCAGCCGGCGGCCCTCCGGCTCGTCGGAGGAGTACCAGCGGTACGGCACCTGGTTGCGGGCCAGGAACTCCCGGACCGCCGAGGAGGGCGCCGACCAGCGGTGCCCGACCACCTTGGTGGCGGGTACCGGCCGGTGGTCGCCGGCGCGCCAGGCCGCGAGCAGGTCGTCCAGGACCGGATAGAGCTTCTCCTCCGGCGGGTCCCAGGGCTTGAGCAGGTAGTGGTCGAGGTCGACCACGTTGATCGCGTCGATCGCCGCGTTGGTGTCGGCGTACGCGGTGAGCAGCACCCGCCGGGCGCCCGGGTACACGAGCATGGCCTCTTCGAGGAACGCGATGCCGTTCATCTGCGGCATGCGGTAGTCGGCGAGGATGACCGCCACCAGATCGCCGCGCAGCTTCAGCTCGCGCAGCGCCTCCATCGCGGACTCCCCGGACTCGGCGCGCACGATCCGGTACTCGGCGCCGTAGCGCCGCCGCAGGTCACGGGCGATGGCGCGGGATACCCCCGGGTCGTCGTCCACGGTAAGGATGACGGTCCGCGCCGTTTCGGCGGGCTGTGCCATACGTCGTCTCCACCCCGAGTGCTGTGGGCGGGCGGCACGGCGTGCCGCCCGCGCCGGTTCCCGCCCATCGTATGTTCGATCGTCCGGAACCGCTCCGGGACGCCCGGGCCGTGCGCTCCCGGTACAGCCGCGGTCGCCGGCGGTCAGCCGCGCTGCCGGCCGGGGCGCCGGGTCAGGAGGTCGACCCCGCCGGTGCCCATCGCTCACCACCGAGCGGGAACTCGAAACCGGGGCGTCCGTTGTGCCCGCTGGTACGGAACGGCTTGCCGTTGTGGTCGATCGTGACGGTGCCGTGCCGGGAACCGCTGGACCAGGCCAGCTCCAGGTACCAGCTGACGTCGTACGCGGAGGCGTCCGCCTTGACGTAGAACACCTCGGGTGTGGACTCGCTCACCATGAACGGGAAGTTCCGCTCCCCGGCCACGGGCGCGAAGGCCGGCCGCGCGGCGTCGAGGGCCACGGTGAAGGAACGCGTCGGCACACCGGCGCCGCAGCCGACGCCCGGATAACCCATGGCGTAGTCGTTCCAGGGCAGCGGCGTCCGCTTGCCGGCCGTACGGACCGTCATGCTGTCCAGGACCACCGTCTCCTTGCCCGTGCCCTGAAGGGTGAGCGTGACGTACTGCTCGCCAGCGGGCACCGCTCCGGACGCCGCCACCCACGCGGGCGCGTCCCGCTCCAGGGGCGGCGGGCCCACTTCGGTCGGGGGCTTGTCGATCAGGTAGTGCCCGGAGGGCTGCGGCGGGGGCGGATCAGGAGCCGAGGGCGTCCTCGACGCTCCGCTGCCAGTAACCGACGGTCAGCGAGCTGTCGTAGTGGACGCACGGGGCCGCCCCGTCGGCGCCCTCTCGGGTACGCCGTCCCCCGCAGGGGTGATCATGACGCTTACGGGTAGCCGCAGGGCGTGATCACCGTCGGTGTGGAAGAGGAATACCTGCTGGTCGATCCCGCTACAGGGCTCCCGGCGCCGTACGTGGAGGACGTACGCCGTACGGCCGGACTCGGGCTCGTCGCGGAACGCGGCGAGGTTCAGGACGAGCTGCTCCAGGCGCAGATCGAGGTGGCCACACCCGTGTGCACCCGGTTGGAGGAGGTGGGCGGTCACCTGCTGCGCCTGCGCCACGCTCTGACCTCGGCCGCCGAGGCGAACGACTGCCGGATCGCCGCCACGGGCGCCGCACCCCTGCGGGGGGCCGTCCCCATCCCCGTGACCGCGAACGCCCGGTACCGGCGGATGGAGGGGACTGCCCGGCAACTGGTCGGAGAACAGCTGATCAGCGGGATGCACGTGCACGTGGGGGTACCCGACCGGGAGACCGGTACGGCCGTGCTGAACCGGATCCGACCGTGGCTCGCCACCATCCTCGCCATGTCCGGGAACTCGCCCCTGTGGAACGGCGAGGACACCGGGTTCGCGAGCTGGCGCACCATCGTGTTCGGCCGCTGGCCGGTCAGTGGACCCCTACCGCACTTCGACGACCAAGCCGACTACGAACGCCGCCTCGACGCCCTACTGGAGTCGGGGGTGATCGAGGACCGGGGCCAGGTGTACTGGCAGGCGAGGCTTTCCGAGCGGTACCCGACCGTCGAGATCCGTTGCGCGGACGTACAGCTCCAGGCCGACGAGGCGGTGATGCTGGCCGGGATCATCCGCGCTCTGGTCGCCACCGCGATGACGGAGGAGAAAGCCGGGGTCCCCCTCGCCGTCACCGCGCCGGAGCTGGTCCAGGCCGGCAACTGGCACGCCGCCCGGTACGGCCTGAGCGGCACCCTCCTCGATCCGGCGGGCCGCCCGCACAGCGGCGGTGACGTGATGTGCGCACTGCTGCGCCACATCGGGCCCGCACTGGAGGAGGCGGGCGATCACCGGGAGGTGAGCGCCCTCGTCACCCGGCTCCTGCGCGAGGGCACGCCCGCCGACCGCCAGCGCCGCGCGCTCGCCGAGGGCGGGCTGCCCGGACTCCTCGCCCTGATCACGGGCGGCTCCGCCTGATCACCGGGAGCTCCGCCCGATCACGGACGGCTCTCCCTGATCACGAGCGGCCCTCCATGGTCAGCGCCGGGCCGGCCCGATCACGGACGGCTCGACGCCGTGGAGGGCCCGCACCCCCGGGAGTGCGGGCCCTC
>NZ_JBEZKS010000071.1:0-38651 GCF_040651775.1 Streptomyces sp. NPDC048383 | reverse complement strand
GGTCCGAAGTCGGCTTCGGACCGGCACCGCGCGTTTGCGCGTCCGCGCGGGGGAGGGGGCGTGGGCGCGCCCGGGCCGCGGGGCCGGGGTCGTGGCTCCGCCGGGTGGGCTGCCGGGCTGCGTCCCGTCCGGGCCGCTCCGGTGCCGTCGGCCGAGCGGGCCGCCGCGCTCTCCCGGGGATCCGGTGCGCCGGACCGGCGGGCGCCGGTCGAGCGGAGTCTCCGTACCGCTGCCACGGCCCCGGCCGTGCCGCTAAGCCCCTGGCGACCCCGTACGTCCTCCGTCCCGTTCCTGCCGGGCGCACGCGCCCCACCGGCCCCGCACGTCCCACCTCGGGTTCCCCCGCGGAGCGGGAACGCGTCGGCGCCCGGTCCCTCGGGGGAGGGGCCGGGCGCCGGGAAGTCTGTGGGGGGAGGGGAGGGGGGAGCGGTGTGGGGGAGGGTTACAGGCCGTTCACGCGGGCCATGCGGCCCACGCCGAGCGGTCCGAAATCGGTGGCGACGGCGCGTGCCCGGCGGCCGACCCGGGAGTGCTGGCGGCGGACCTGGGCCATGAGGCGGCGGCTGCGCAGGGCCAGTTCCAGTTCGAAGCGGGTACGGGGGTCGCGCAGTCCGGGCCCGAACAGCTTCTCCAGCTGACGCATGCGGTAGCGGACCGTCTGGGGGTGCACGCTCAGGGCCTTGGCCGCCTCCGGGGCCCCGCCGCCCTCCAACCAGGCGAGGAGGGTCACTTCGAGGCGCTCGCTCTGGCGGGGGGTCAGGCTGGCCAGCGGTCGCAGCCAGCGGGCGGCCAGGGCGTGGGCCAGTGGTTCGTCCTGCAGGAGCAGCAGGGTCGAGAGGTGGTCGTCGACGAACACCGCGCGTGCCTCCAGGCCGGCCCGGGCGGGGGTGAGGGTGAGGAGCCGCAGGGCCCAGCGCAGTGAGGACGCGGTGTCCCGTACGGCGACGGGGTGCCCGACGGCGGCGACCCGGCCGCGCAGCACGGCCTCCAGGGCGGTGCGCGCCTCGGGGTCGGGGCTGGGGACGAGCAGGCAGGGCTGGGCGCCGGCCAGCCCGGGGAGCCCGTCGTCCAACGCGGCGGCCAACTGCTGCACCTCGCCGATGGTGGTCATGGCGATGGCCCGGACGGCCGGGGGGAGGGGCCAGTTGGCGGCCGTGGCCAGTTCGGCCAAAGCCAGGTCAGACATGGACATGTCACCCGTGAGAGCGGCGAAGAGCTCGCGCCGGGCCCGTTCGATGGCGGGACCGGGCCCGCTCGTGGGGACGACGGTCAGCGGGGCGGACCGGCCGCGCCCGTGCGGCGTCCCCGCCTCGTCCGGGTCGGAGTCCGGTCCGGGGGCCTCGCCGGGCCCGCCGCCGGAGCGGGTGCGCACGGGCACGGGTGGTCCGCAGTCCGTGGCCGCCGCGAGGTCGGACTCCGGGCCGGGGCACGCGTTCTGCGCTCCGCCCCCTTCCGCCGGTCGGTCGTGAGCGGGCACCGTGGACTCGCGGTAGCCGAGGGTGGTGAGCAGGCCCGCTTCCACCTGCCGTCTGACCACCTCCTCGCCGACCTCGTCGACCAGCTCGGCGAATCCGGGGATGCCTTCCCGGAGTTCCTCCACTATCCCGGCGGCCAGCGCGGGTAGTTCCCTTCGTAGGACGCGGGTCCATTCGCCGCGAGGGCGGGACCAGATGCGGTTCAGAAGTTCGCACATTTGTTACCTCGTTCATGCCGGGGTACGGCCTGTCCCGTGGAGGGTGACCAGCTTCGTGGAAGCTGCCTCCCTCCCCCTCGGCGCCAGTGCCGAAAGGGGAGTCCAGCACCTCTACTCCCTCCAGGAGACTGCCATCCACTTGCAGTCCCGCGGCTTTGCCTCGATTTTGCCGACGGGTAGGTGTGGCGGCCGACAAGACGTGAGCCCGGTCGGCACCGCACCGTTGGAAGGGAATCTTCCGGGGGTGTTCGAGCTGATGATGCCGTGGCCGCGAGAAGTTGTCACGATTAGATAAATACTGTGGAGGGATTGCGAACCTCCACGATGCTTCTGCACTCCGGCCCCCGCTCCCGGCCGGCGAGGCATCCATCTCCCGCCCGCCGCGGAGCAGTTCCGACGACTACCCCCGGGCGCCGAGTGCGAGGTGGAGTGCTCGGGCCCGGGCGTATGGGAGAACCCGATGCCCCTGTCCCAGACCCGTATGCCACGTTCTCACCGGGCCCGACGCACCAGACGGCATGCCGGTGCGGCCCCCGCGGAGGCCGGTGGCCGAAGGGCCTTCCGGCGCCCGCCCCTGTTGTCCGCCGCCGGAGGTCCGCACCCCGCGGCCGTCTGCGCCGCGGCCCTCGCCGCCCTGCTCGTACTGGCCGTCGCGGCCAGGGCGGGCGCGCTGACGCGCCTGTTCGACTTCCTCGACTACGGCGCCGGCGTCCTCTCCCTCGTATCGCTCACCTCCGCCGTGCTGTGGGGCCTCGCGGCCACGGACCGTACGTTGCTGACCTCCGGTCACCGGATCCTCGCCCAGGGGGCCCACCGCGGTCTCGCCGTCTCGGGCCTCGGCTTCCTCGCCCTGCACGTGTGGGTCAAGATCGCGGAGTCGCAGACCGAAGCCACCGCCGCGTTCGTCCCGTTCACGGACCCGGAACAGCCCGTCCTCATCGGGTTCGGCACCCTCGCCGGCTACCTCTTCGTTTCCGTCGCGGTCTCCGGTGCGGTGCGCAGCGCCTTCGCCACCAAGGGCCGGTCCATGTGGTGGCGGGCCCTGCACATGGGCGCGTACCCGGCCTGGGGGGCCTCGCTGTTGCACGGGTTGAAGGCGGGACGCCCCGCCAGTGCCTGGGTGACCGTCGCCTACGGGCTGTGCCTGGCCGGCGTCGCGGCCGTGCTCTTCCTGCGGATGCGGGCACGGCTGCGCGCGACCCCCGCGCGCCCCGCCGCGCAGCCCACCGCCGCCCCGGCACCGGGGCAGGCGCCGCCGCGCAACCCGAAGCCCTTCGTGCGCCAGCCGGCGGAGCAGTCCGGGGAACGCCTCACGGCCCGCCTCGCGCGGCAGTCGGACCGCCGCTCCGGGTCGCCCGCCGCCGAACAGGAAGCCGTGCTCGCCGCGTTCGCCGAAGCGGCCACCGCCCAGATGCCCTCGATCCGACCCGCGTACGCCGAGGCCGCCACCGGGACGGGCACCCCTCCACAGGTCCCGTTCAGCCAACCCGAGGTCCCCCAACCGCTGTTCGCGCAAACGGCCTTCCCGCAATCACCCCCACCCGTCGAACCCGCCTTCGCGCCGGCCGGATCCGTCCCGCCGGCCTTCGTGCCGAACACCTTCGTGCCGAACGCGTTCGGTCAAGGCGCCTTCGCCCAGAACGCCTTCGGGCAGAGCGTGTTCGGCCAGTCCGCGTTCGGCCAGTCCGCCTCCGCGCAACCCGACTTCGGGCCTTCCGACGCGGGTCAACCCGGTCTCGGGCAACCCGGCTTCGGTCAGCAGGGCCAGGGCCAAGGCGACTTCGGGCCGTTCGGCTTCCCCCAGCCGGGGTTCGCGTCCGCCGGGTCCGTGCCGCCGCCCGTCGGCGCTCCGGGCATGCCCCCCTCGTTCGCCGGACAGCCCGTCGGGCGGGAGCAGTTCGCCGTGCCCCCGGTCATCCCGCTGCCCGGCATCCTCTCCCAGGGTGCGGACCCGCTCGCCGACACCCTGCTGATACCGACGGGGGCCGTCGGCCCCGTGGTGGCCGCCCGGGCGGCTCCGCCGGCCGGGCCCGAAGCGGCCCCCTACGCCATGATGTTCATCCCGGGCGGCCCCACCACCACCGCGAACGACCGCCCCGGTACCCCGTTCGACGGCGGACGGGGACGCGCATGACCGGCGTCACCCGGCCGGCCCTCGGCTGCGTCGGACAGCCCCGCCTGCTCGCCGGACTCGACACCGCCACCCGCCTGGACCGCGAGGCCCACCTGAGCGTCCACGGCCCGCTTCCCCCCTACCGTCCCGACGAGCTCACGGACCTGGCGGAGCGCATCGACCTGCGGGGCCGCGGCGGAGCGGGATTCCCCTTCGCCCGCAAGCTCCGGGCCGTCACCCGGACCGCCGCCGGTCGCGAGGGACGTACCGCCGTCGTCGTCAACGGCAGTGAGGGGGAGCCCAGTTGCCTCAAGGACACCGCCCTGCTGCTGCACGTCCCGCACCTGGTGCTCGACGGGGCGCTGCTGGCCGCCGCCGCCCTGGGCGCGGAGGACGTCGTCGTCGGCGTCACCCGGGACGACGTCGAGCAGTCGCTGCGCGCCGCCGTCGCCGAACGCGGCCCGGTCGGCAGCCGGGTCCGCGTCGTCCGCCTCCCCGAACGCTTCGTGACGGGCGAGGGGACCTCCCTCATCAACGGCATCGAAGGCGGCCCCGCGCTCCCGTCCGGGCGCAAGGTGCGCACCAGCGACCGGGGCCTCGGCGGCCTGCCCACCCTGCTCTCCAACACCGAGACCTACGCCCAACTCGCCGTCGCCGCCCGGCTCGGCGCCGACGTCTACCGCGAAGTCGGCACACCCGCCGAACCGGGCACCATCATGCTCACCGTCGGCGGCGCGACCGCCGTCGAGGTGCCGACCGGAACCTCCCTGGCCTACGTACTGGAACTGTGCGGGTCGGATCCCGGCCAAGGAGTCCTCGTCGGCGGCTACCACGGCCGCTGGCTGCCCCCGGCGGCCGCCCGTTCGGTGGCGCTGTCCCGCCAGTCCCTCGCCGCGTACGACGCCGTACTGGGGGCCGGCGCGGTCCTCCCGCTGCCCGAGGACACCTGCCCGGCGGGCGAGATCGCCCGGGTCACCCGCTGGATGGCGGACGAATCCGCGGGCCAGTGCGGACCCTGCGTCCGCGGGCTGCCCACACTCGCCGACGCGGTGGACACCCTCGTGGGTGGCGGCGGCCGGGGCGCCCTGGAAGCCGTGGAGGCCCGCATGCGTGCCGTACGCGGTCGCGGCGCGTGCAGCCACCCCGACGGCACCTCCTCCTTCGTCGCGTCCGCGCTCGCCACCTTCCCCGAGGAGTTGCGCGACCACGCCCTCGGCAGCGGCTGCGGGCGCCGCGTCCTGGGAGCCCTGCCGCTGCCCGCCGACGAGAATCCCGAACGCCTCGTCGTGGACTGGACGCTCTGCAAGGGGCACGGCCTGTGCGTCGACCTGCTGCCCGAGGTCGTACGGCTCGACGCCGACGGCTACCCGTCACAAGCCGTCATGCCGGTCCCCGGAAGGCTGCGCCCGAAGGCCCTGCGCGCCGTGCGCCGCTGCCCGGCCCTCGCCCTGCGCATTCAGGAATGAGCCCGCTGTGAACGTGCTCCGCGTTACGGAGTTCAGGCGTTAGCGCGATCTGACAAATTCGCGGCCATTCGAATTCGACGGACACCGCAGGCCCTATGAATGACCGAGGACGCAAAAGCGCCGGGCAGGAAACCGAAGGAGTGATCGTGATCAGCAAGCGTCGTGCGATAGCTGTCGGATCGGTGGCCGCGGTACTGATGTTCGCGGCAGGCTGCGGGGGTGGCACGAACGCCACCGGAAACGTGAATTCCGTACAGCCGGTCGGAGACGGAAAAGCCATCGGGAAAGACTCCGGATACGGATCGGGCGGATACGGATCGGACGCCGCGGCCGGCTCGGGCTCCGGGTCCGGATCGGCGGCCGGGGGCTCCGCCGCGGAGAAGGCGGGCGCCGCCGGGAAGCTCGCGGTCCGGGCCATCGCCTCGGTGGGCAGCGTGGTCACCGACAGCGCCGGCGCCACCCTCTACCGCTTCGACAAGGACACGCCCAAGCCGCCCAAGTCCTCCTGCGACGGGGACTGCGCCACGGTGTGGCCGCCGGTCCCGGCGGACGACGCCACCGCCGCCGAGGGCATCGAGGCCGGCCTCCTCGGCGAGGTCACCCGTACCGACGGCAGTCGCCAGCTGACCCTCGCGGGCTGGCCCGTCTACCGCTACGCCAAGGACACCAAGCCGGGCGAGGCGAAGGGCGAGGGCGTCGGCGGCACGTGGCACGCGCTGGCGCCGGACGGGAAGAAGGCCATCGACGCGAAGGGCGACGCGAAGGGCGGCGCCGCGGGCGAAGGGGCGGACGACGCGGCCGGCAACGCCGAGGGCGGGACGACGGGCGAGGCGGCGAAGCCGGAGGCCGGCGGCGCGGAAGAGGCGAAGCCCGCGGCGGCCGCCGAACTCGCCGTCGCGTCCAACGAAAAGCTCGGCAGGATCCTCGTCGACGGAAAGGGAAACACCCTCTACCGGTTCGACAAGGACAGCGCGTGGCCGATGAAGCTCGGCTGCCTCGGGGCCTGCCTCGACACCTGGAAGCCCGCACCGGTCGTGGACAAGACGAAGGTGTCGGGAATTCCTCAGGAATGGATCGGATCGGTGAAACGACCTGACGGCAGCATGCAATTGACGATCGACTGCTGGCCGGTCTACACGTTCACCGGTGACACCGCTCCCGGGCAGACGAACGGCCACGGCAAGCAGAACCTCTGGTTCGCGGTCAACGACGCCGGCAAGAAGGTCGCGCCGGTCCAGTAGGCCCCGCCGGAGGTGTCCACCAGTCCGCGCCGGACCCCAGTGAGGCAGACGTGTCCGACTCACCCCGCATCACCGCCCGCCACCTCCTGCCGTGTGCCGTCGTCCTGCTCGCCTCCCTGTTGTGCGGCGGCTGCGCCGGACAACAGGAGAAGACGGACCGGGGCGCCGCGGCCACCCGCCAGGACGCACCCGCGGACCTCGGCCCGGTGTCCACCGCCCGCACCGCCACCCTCCAGGAGATCGCCGCCGTCCTCGGCTGCACGGCCGAGGTCACCGTCGACGCGGAGGAGCTCAAGGAGGCGGCCTGCGGGGCCGGGCCGGATTCCTACCGCATGACCACCTTCACCGCCGACCAGGGCCAGCGCGCGTGGCTCGCCGAATCCGCGATGTACGGCGGCACCTACCTCGTCGGCAACCGCTGGGTCGTCACCGCCGCCACCGCCGAGGCCCTGGCTCCCCTGCGCGAACGCCTCGGCGGCACCGTCACGAACGGCGCCTCGCACGCCGCGCCCGCCGGGCCGACGGAAGCCCGGCCGGGGGAGCAAGCCGCCGGAGGCCACGGAGCCGAGGGCCACGCCGCGGGCGCCGAGGCGCAGACGCCCGCCGCCGAAGCCCCCACCGCCAAGGCCCCCGCCCCCGAGGCCCCCACCCCCGTAGCCCCCGCCCCCCAGGGCCACGACGCCGGCGGCCACGGTCCCGGCTCCGCCCCGGCGGAGCCCGCCGCCCCCTGAGCCCGTCCGGCCGCGGGGCGCACCCGAACCTCCCACCGGGGTCCTCCTACCAGGCCCCGGTGGGAGTTCCGGCGCGTACGGCGGGCTCGGATTCCGTCCCACCGGCCCGTCCGGCTTCGAGCTCCTCGCCCCGGGCGACCATCCGTTCAGGGGTCGATCAACCCCGCTGAGCAGGTGTTTCACGCGTCAACGGTGGGTCGGATGTCACTCGGGTGGCTGAATGGCCAATCCGCCGACCGGCCGGCACCGAAGACCGGGTGTGAGCATCAACCGCGACACCCTCGCCCGCACCGCTTCGGCGGCGCTGAGCGGTCTGCTGTCCGGCTACGCGGCCCTGGCGGTCGCCGAGCTGGTCTCGGCCGCCGTGCGCCCCGAGGCCGGTCCGGTGACGGCGGTGGGCGGCGCGGCCATCGACCGGACCCCGGCCGCGGTCAAGGACTGGGCGATCCGCCAGTTCGGGACCGCGGACAAACTGGTCCTCCAGCTCGGAATCCTGGCCACCCTGGGCCTGCTCGCGGTCGGACTCGGTTTGCTGGCCCTGCGCCACCGGCGCACCGGGGCGGCCGGGGTCCTGCTGTTCGGGCTCGTCGGTGGTGCTGCCGCCCTGAACCGACCGGACTCCGCCGGCCCGTCCGATGCCCTGCCCTCGGTGGTGGGCGCGCTGGTCGGCGCCGGGTTGCTGTACTACCTGGTCGGGCGGCTGATCGCCGTACGGGAGGAGAGCGCCGGGGCGGACGGCTGGAGCCGCCGCGGCTTCCTCGTCGCCGCCGGGGCCGCTGCGCTGGCCTCGACGGCGGCGGGCGCCCTCGGTCGACAGCTGAACTCCTCGCGGGGCCGGGGCGCCGAGGCGTCCCGGGCCGCTGTCCGGCTGCCCGCCCCCGCCTCGCCGGCCACCCCACTGCCCCGCGCGGTATCCCTGCGCGTCCCGGGCATCACCCCCTTCACCACCCCCAACGTCGACTTCTACCGCGTCGACACCGCGCTGGTGGTCCCGAAGGTCGACGCCGACACGTGGCGCCTGCGCGTCCACGGAAAGGGCGTGACACGTCCTCGTACCTACACCTACGCCGACCTGCTGGCCCGTGACCTGATCGAACGGGACATCACCTTGACCTGCGTGTCCAATGAGGTCGGGGGCCCGTACGCGGGAAGCGCCCGCTGGCTCGGCGTCCCCCTCGGCGAGTTGCTCCGCGAATGCGGGGTCCGGCCCCCCTCGGGCAAGGGGCCCGCCGACCAACTCGTCGCCCGCTCCGTCGACGGCATGACCCTCGGCTCACCCGTCGAGGACGTCATGGACGGTCGGGACGCGATGCTCGCCGTCGGCATGAACGGCGAACCGCTGCCCTTCACCCACGGGTTCCCCGTCCGGATGCTCGTCCCGGGTCTGTACGGGTACGTGTCCGCCTGCAAGTGGATCACGGACCTCGAACTGACCACGTTCGACGCCTACGACCCCTACTGGGTCAAGCGCAAGTGGGCCCGCAAGGCGCCGATCAAGACCCAGACCCGCATCGACACCCCCAAGCCCTTCGCCCGGCCCGCCCCCGGCACCGTCACCATCGCCGGCGTCGCGTGGGCGCAACACCGCGGCATCCGGCACGTGGAAGTCCGGATCGACGACGGCCCCTGGCAGTACGCCGATCTCGCCGCGGCGGCCGGTACCGACACCTGGCGCCAGTGGTCCCACCCCTGGCAGGCGACGCCCGGCGGCCACACGGTCACCGTCCGCGCCACGGACGGCACGGGCGCGGTCCAGACCGAGGAACGGGCCCGGACCATACCCGACGGCGCCAGCGGATGGCACTCGGTCGTGGTGAGCGTCGCCTGAACGCCGGGACCGACCGGCCCTCCGAACCACCTGTCCCGCTCCCTCCCCCGATTCCTTCCCTTCCTTCCTTCCCTTCCTTCCCTTCCAGACCATTCCTTTCCGATCGAGAAAGTCCATAGGAGAACCGTGATGAACACCCGTCAGTTCCGTCGTACCGCCGTCGCCGTCACCGCGGCCGTCGTCCTTCCCTTCGCCCTCGCCGCCTGCTCGGAGTCCGGCAAGGACTCCGCTTCCGGCCCGGCGGCGGACACCACCGCCTCCCAGGCGGCCACCCCCGAGGCGTCCGCCGCGGCGGACGGTCCCTTCGGCCCGGCCTGTGCCGGCGTCCCGAAGGACGGCGCGGGCAGCTTCGACGGCATGGCGAAGGACCCGGTCGCCACCGCCGCCTCGAACAACCCGGCGCTGTCCACGCTGGTCGCGGCCGTCAAGCAGGCCGGCCTCGTCGACACCCTCAACAACGCGAAGGACATCACCGTCTTCGCCCCGACCAACGACGCGTTCGCCAAGATCCCGAAGGCCGACCTCGACAAGGTCCTCGCGGACAAGGCCATGCTGACCAAGATCCTCACCTACCACGTCGTGGGCCAGAAGCTGGCTCCGCGCCAGCTGGAGAACGGCTCCTTCGACACCCTGGAGACCGGCAAGATCACCACGGCCGGTTCCGGTGAGGCCTACAAGGTCAACGGCACCTCGTCCGTCGTCTGCGGCAACGTGCCCACGGCCAACGCGACCGTCTACATCGTCGACACCGTTCTGATGCCGAAGTAGTACGGCCTGCGCGTACGCGCCCCGAGGGGCGCACCTGAACGGACGCTGCGCGGTCCCGGGGAATGGGCCGCGCAGCGTCCTCCGTCCGGCTCCGAGCCGGGCGAGGGTGCGGTCCCGGGCCGTCAGGCGATCCGGTCGGCGGGTCGTCCGGCGGCCCGGGCCGCCGCGTGCAAGGAGCGCAGGGCGAGCAGGAGCACGCCCACGTCGTCGAGGTAGACCGGGTCGGGGATCAGGTCCACCGGCGAGATGGTGTAGACGACGGCGACCCAGAACAGGGCCTTGTCGCGCAGCGGGATCCCGGCGTCCAGCAGCAGCTTCCGGGCCGCGAACACCCGTACCAGCAGTACCGCGGCCACGATCGCGAGGGCGGCGGCGAGGACCGCCGCGATGACCAGCCAGACTTTTCCGTCCATGGGATCCCCTTACCCGCTCAGGCGCCCTGCTCCCGCAATCGGCGGCCGACTTCCCCCAGTCCGGCCGAGAGCGCGTCGAGCTGCTCGGGGGTGAGGACGTCGACGAGGATCTCGCGGACCGTGCTCACGTGCCCGGGGGCCGCTTCCTCCAGCCGGGTAAGGCCCGCGTCCGTGAGGACGGCGAAGACCCCGCGGACGTCGGAGGGGCAGCTGCGGCGACGGACCAGTCCGGCCTTCTCCATCTGGGTCACCTGGTAGGTCAGCCCGCTCTTGGAGTTGATCAGCCCGTTGGCGAGTTCGGTCATGCGCAGTTCGCGGTCGGGCGCCGCGGCGAGCCGCACGAGGATCTCGTACTGCGGGTGCGAGAGCCCCGAGTCGTCCTTGAGCTGCTGGTCGAGACGTCGATTCACCAGGGCGGACGCGGCCAGGAAGCCGTTCCAGGCCCGCATCTCCCGCTCGTCCAGCCATCTCGTCCCGTCCACGGCCCCAGCCTACACGGGTTGTTCCAATTTGAATCAGTGGCTAGGGTCGGGGCTGCCGGTTCGAATTTGAACTACTCCTGCCGAGCCGGCCCGACCGGAAGGAACCCCCATGACCAGCGCCTCCGCCACCTCGACGAAGGCCCCGGCCACCGCACCGGCCGAGCGGCGGGCCGCCGCACTCCCGGCGACCGCCACCGCGCCCTACGACGCGGGCCTCCTGCTCCTGCGCGTCGTCCTCGGCCTGACCGTCGCCGCCCACGGCACCCAGAAGCTCTTCGGCTGGTTCGGCGGCGGCGGGATCGACGGCACCGGCCAGTTCTTCACCTCCGTCGGCTACCCGGCGGGCGACGCCATGGCCGTCGTCGCCGGCCTCACCGAGACCCTCGGCGGCCTCGGCCTCGCCGCCGGTCTGCTCACCCCACTGGCCGGCGCGGCCGTCACCGGCACGATGATCAACGCCATCGCCGTTCACGGCACCGGATCCTTCTTCGCGCCCGAGGGCATGGAGTACGAACTGCTGCTGACCGCGGCGGCCGCCGCCCTCACCCTCACCGGACCCGGCCGCCTCGCCGTCGACCGCTTCCTGCCCGTGGCCGCCCTGCGCTCCCACGGCCTGAAGCAGGGGGCGTTGGCCCTCGCCCTGGGCGTCGTCCTCGCGGCCGTGACGCTCTTGATCCGCAACTGATCGCGCGGACTGATTGACCCCGGGATATTGGGGGAACAGCGGATGAATGACGCACCCCACACAGGCGATCGAAGACTACGCACTCATCGGCGACCTCATGACCAGCGCACTGGTCGGCCGGGACGGGTCCATCGACTGGCTGTGCCTGCCCCGCTTCGACTCGGCCGCCTGCTTCGCCGCCCTCCTGGGTGACCAGGAGAACGGCCACTGGCGGCTCGCCCCGAGCGGCGTCGCCGACGGAGAACCGTGCACGCGCCGCGCCTACGTCGACGGTTCCCTCATCCTGGAGTCCTACTGGGAGACCCCGGACGGCACGGTCAAGGTCATCGACTTCATGCCGCAGCGCGACACCGCACCCGACGTGATGCGGATCGTCGAAGGCGTGTCCGGCCGGGTCACCCTCCACAGCACGCTGCGCCTGCGGTTCGACTACGGACACGTCGTCCCCTGGGTGCGGCGCAGCGAGGGTGACCGGGTCGCCGTCGCCGGACCCGACTCGGCCTGGTTCCGCAGCGAACCCCCCGTCCGGACCTGGGGCGAGGAGAACAGCACCCGCTCGGAGTTCACCGTCGGCGCGGGGGAGAAGGTCGCCTTCGTGCTGACCTGGCATCCCTCGCACGAGCCGCGCCCCGAGCCCGTGGACCCGTACACGGCGCTGGAACAGAGCCTCGCCGACTGGCGGCAGTGGGCTGCCCAATGCCACTACGAGGGCCCCTACAAGGAGGCCGTCACCCGCTCCCTGATCACCCTCAAGGGACTGACGTACGCGCCGACGGGCGGCATCGTCGCCGCCGCCACGACCTCCCTGCCGGAGGAGCTCGGCGGGGTCCGCAACTGGGATTACCGTTACTGCTGGCTCCGCGACTCCACCCTCACCCTCGGCGCGCTCCTCGCCACCGGGTTCCTCGACGAGGCCCGCGCCTGGCGGTCCTGGCTGCTGCGGGCGGCGGCGGGTGATCCGTCCGAGCTCCAGATCATGTACGGGATCGGCGGCGAGCGACGGATCCCGGAGACCGACCTGCCGTGGCTGCGCGGCTACGCCTCCTCCGCGCCGGTGCGCGTCGGCAACGCCGCCGTGGACCAACTCCAGCTCGACGTGTACGGGGAGGTCATCGACTCCCTCCACCTCGCCCGGTCCTCCGGACTCCCCGCGGAGCGGCACGCCTGGCGGATCCAGCTCGCCCTCCTCGACTTCCTGGAGAAGAACTGGCGCCGGCCCGACGAGGGCCTGTGGGAGGTGCGCGGACCCCGCCGGCACTTCGTGCACTCCAAGGTGATGGCCTGGGTAGCCGCCGACCGGGCCGTCCGCACCATGGAAGGGGACCCCGGGATCCCGGGTGACGTGGAGCGCTGGCGGGCCATAAGGGACGAGGTCCACGCCGACGTCTGCGAGCACGGCTTCGACGCCGAACGGGGCACCTTCACCCAGTACTACGGCTCCCGCGAGCTCGACGCGGCGACCCTGCTCATTCCCCGGGTCGGGTTCCTGCCGCCCGACGACCCGCGCGTGATCGGCACCGTCGACGCGGTCCGCGAGGAGCTGGGCCGCAACGGCCTGGTCCGCCGCTACAGCACCGAGGGTCCGTCCGTGGACGGGCTGCCCGGGGACGAAGGGGCCTTCCTGGCCTGCTCGTTCTGGCTGGTGGACGCCCTGCACATGACGGGCCGCGGCGAGGAGGCGCGCGAACTGTTCGAACGGCTGCTGGGCGTGTGCAATGACGTCGGCCTGCTGGCCGAGGAGTACGACCCCGTCGCCGGACGCCAACTCGGCAACTTCCCGCAGGCGTTCAGCCACGTCGGCCTGGTGAACAGCGCCCTGACCCTGGCCGGGCGGGACGTGGCCCAGTGATCCCGCCCCGCTGACGTCCGGCGGCGTCGCCTTCGGGCGGATCCACCCGACGTCAAGTGCCCCGGGAGGGGGAGCCGGCCCTGGTACCGAGGGCCCATGCGACGGGCCCCCGGATCGTCCACCGGGACGATGGGCGGACCCCGCCGGCCCGGAAGAATCGAGGCACAAGGTCGAACGGCGGCCCCGCTACGGGCCGCCCGTACTCGGGGAGATCCTGTGCACTCACACCACGGCCCGCGCGGCCGCTTAGGCGTCGGCGCGGCCGCCGGCGCCATCGTGCTGACCCTCCTGGCCGGGGCGGCCGGGACCGCCTCCGCGGCTCCCGCCGCGGGGACCGACGACCCCGCCGCCGCCTCCCGGCCCACCGGCCTCGACCGCCGGGCGCTGGCCCAGCGCCTCGACGCGGTGCACGCGGCCGGCATGTTCGGCGCGTACGCGTCGGTGCGCGACGGCCGGGCCCGCTGGAACGGCGCCACCGGCCTCGCCGACATCGACACGGGCCGCCGCACGGCCCCCGACCTGCGGCACCGGGTCGGCAGCGTCACCAAGACCTTCACCGCCGTCGCCGTACTCCAACAGAGCGCGGCCGGCCGCGTCCGGCTCGACGCGCCCGTCGGCGACTACGTACCCGAACTCGTGCCCGGCGAGCGCGGCCGGAAGATCACCGTACGGATGCTGCTCAACCACACCAGCGGCATCGCGGACTACATCGCGGAGGCCTTCCCGTCGGTGAAGGAGGGATCGCCGAGCAGCCTGGAGGAGTTCCGTCACCGCACCGTCTCCCCGGCCACCCTGACCGGGTACGGGGTGAACCTCCCGCCGCTGTTCGAACCGGGAACCTCCTGGTCGTACTCGAACACCAACTACATCCTGCTCGGCGAAGTGCTCCGCAAGGTCACCGGCCAGGACCCGGAACGCGTCATCACCCGCGACGTCATCCGCCGCGCCGGCCTGCGCGACACCTGGTTCCCCGGGACCGACCCGCGGATCAGGGGTCCGCACTCCCGCATGTACGAGAGCTTCGGCGGCGCCCTCACCCCGCCGCGCGACTTCAGCGAGTACAACATGACCATGGCGGGCACGGCGGGCGCGCTCATCTCGACCCCGCAGGACCTCAACACCTTCTACCGGACCCTGCTCCAGGGCGGGTTGCTGCCTGAGGCGCAACTGCGCGAGATGCGCACGACCGTGCCCTACCGCGACGAGAACGGCACGGTCCTGCTGCGCTACGGACTCGGCATCTACTCCGTGGACACCCCCTGCGGCCCGGTCTGGGGACACGACGGAGGCGTCTTCGGAGCCGAGACCACGGCGATGTCCACCGCCGACGGCGAACGGCAGTTCGCGGCCGGCTTCAACCTGACGGGCTACCAGCGCACCGACCCCGACGGCAACCCCGTGCCGCACCCCGTGGACGCGGCCCGCACCGCCCTGTTCGACCGGGCCCTGTGCGGCGCCGCGCAGCCCACGGCCCGCGCCGACGCCCCCCGGACCGTCCCGAGCCCGCCCGACACGCTGAGGGCCCCGGCGGCCGGGCCGACGACCTCGGTACAGCGACCGTAACCGCCGCCCTACGGAGCCTGCGTACGGGACGCGAGGAGGAGGGCGATGTCGTCGGGCCGGTCCGCGGTGTCGCCCGCCTCGCCGACCAGCCGGTCGGCCATCTCCGTCAGCGGGGACGGCCGGGCGGCCGCCAGGGCGGCCCGCAACCGCTCCACGCCCGCGTCGATGTCCGTACCCGGCGTTTCCACCAACCCGTCCGTGTACAGCGCGAGCACCGCGCCCGGCTCCAGGCGCAGTTCGGTCACGGGGTACTCCCCGCCCGCGTCGATGCCGAGGACGACCCCGCCCGGCAGGTCCAGCACCTCGGTGCGGCCGTCGGCGTGGCGCAGCAGGGGCTGGGGGTGGCCGGCGCGGACGGCCAGGGCGCGGCCGGATTCCGGGTCGAGCAGGACGTAGCAGCAGCTGGCGAACTGGCCGGGGTCCAGATCGATCAGCAGCTGGTTCGTGCCCCGCATGACCTCCTCCGGCGCGTTGCCGCTGAGCGCGAAGGCCCGTACCGCGCTGCGCAGCTGGCCCATGGTCGCGGCGGCGGACACCCCGTGGCCCTGGACGTCCCCGATGACCAGGGCCAGCGGCCCCGCCCTGGTGGCGATGACGTCGTACCAGTCGCCGCCCACGTCCATGCCGTCGGTGCCGGGCAGGTAGCGGCCCACGGTGGCCACGTTCGCCAGCACCGGCAGCCGGTGCGGCAGCAGGGCGGCCTGGAGCCCGCGTGCCAGCGCCGCCTCGTTGTCGTAGCGCCGCGCCCGCGCCAGGGCCTGGGCGATCAGTCCGGCCAGCGCGGTGAGGACCGTACGCTCCTCCGGGCTGAAGCCGCGCGGGGCGTCGAAGCCGAGGATGCAGGAGCCCACCGGTCGGCCGGAGGCGATCAGCGGGAGGAACGCGCGGGCCCCCACGTCCGCGTCCATCGGGATGCCCGGGTAGGCGGCGGCCAGGTGTTGCATCGACTCGAAGAACAGCGGCCGGCCGGAGGTGAGGGTCTCCACCCCGGGGAGCCGGACGCCGAGGGAGACCCCGTCGAAGCGGTCGAGGAAGCCGGCGGGGAACCCGGTCTCCCAAGCGAGGTACAGGTGCCGTTCGTCGAGGAGGTAGATGGCCAGCTGGCGGCCCCCGAAGGCGGGCAGCAGCTCGTCGGTGACGACGGCCGACACCTGGCGCGCGGTGACCGCCTCGGTCAGGGCGATGGCGAGGGCCACCGGGCGGTACAGGGCCGAGGCGCTGTCGGCCGGCGAACCCAACCCGGAGCCGGGGTTGGCCACCGATGCGGGCGCGTAGGCGGGTTTCTCGGCGGAGCCGATCGTCACCGTCAGCCCGCCCGGACCGGGGAGCAGGCTCACCGACAGCCACTCCTGCTCGGGGTCGGTGCCGCGCCGGGCGGCGAAGTGGACCGGGTCGGCGGACAGGAACACGCCCCGGAAGTGGTCCTCGTACCCGGGGTGGCCGAGCCACGGCAGTGCCTCCCACAGGACGCGCCCCCGCAGCGGTGTCTCGCCCGGCCCGAGCAACTGCCGGGCGGCGGTGTTGGCGAAGCCGATCCTGCCCTGCCGGTCCACGGACAGCACCGCCTGCGGGAGCCGGTCCACGGCTTCCCGGGCGTCACCGGGCGCCGGCGGCGACGGCAGGCAGATCGGGTCGGCGTTCCAGGACACCCGCTCGCCGTCGGCGGCCAGCGCGGCCAGGTCCCGGGCCAGCCGGTCCGCGGCCCTGCGCAGCCGCTCCCGGTCCTCGGTCCCGACCGGTACCCCCGGGGTCGCCGGGCGCAGCACCATCAGCACCCCGAACCGCTCCGGCCCCGCGGTGACGGGCTCGTACAGGGAGGCGAAGGTGAACGGCAGGCCGGCCATCAGCTGGGGGAAGCGCCGCATGGACGCCTCGCCGTCGTGCAGGTGCACCGACTGGCCGGAGCGGTAGGACTCGGCGACCGGGTACGGCCGGTTCACCTGCATCCGCCACCAGGGCCGGAACAGCTGTCCGGGCAGTCCGGCGAGCACGGCCATCCGCAGCAGGCCCTCACTGTCCGTACGCAGGTACACCCCGCCCGCGAACCCGCCCAGGTCCGCCACGGCCCCGACGGTGGCACGCGCCAGCACCCCGGCCGTGGCGCCGGGGGGTGGGCCGCCGCTGTCCGGTCTCGCCGTCACACAGTCAGCATGCGCCCCCGCCGCCGCGACCCGCACCCCGACGGGCGACCCCACGCCGCCCCGCCCGGACACCGGCCGACCGGACACCGGGTACAGCCCCGGCCGCGCGCACCCCGCCCCGTACGCCGTACCGACTGACCCGAACGCCTCCCCCGTCCGAGGGACGCACCCGGTACCCCGGCCGTCACCCGGGCCGGCGGCGGGGAGGCATGCCCGCATGCACCAGCCGTACGACACCCTCGCGCACCCCGCACCCGGCACGGCCTTCTCCGCGGCCGACGCCTTCACGCTCCGCACCGCCCTCGACGCCCTCGGCGGGGTCCGTGACCTCGACACCCTCGACGTCGGCTGCGGCCACGGCGGCTCCGCCGGACTCCTGGCGAGCGGCGGGGCCCGGCGGACCGTGGGAGTCGACAACTGCCCCGACCGCGTCCGGCTGGCCCGGGAGCGGCACGGCGCGGGCGCCCCGGGCCCGGTGGAGTACGTCGTCGCCGACGCCGCCGCCATGCCGCACCTGGGCCCGTTCGACCTCGCGACCGCCGTCTACCTGTTCAGCCACGCCCCCGACCGGACCGCCCTGCACGCCATGTTCCGCGGGATCCGGGCCAACCTGCGACCCGGCGGTCGGCTGCTCTCCCTCGTCCGCAACCCCGGCGCCTTCCCGCGCGTCGATTGGTCCCCGTACGGGATGCGCATCCTGGACCGGGTGCCGGACGGGGAGGCGCCGGCGCTGCTGAAGGCGCAGTTCCTCACCGAACCGCCGCTGCACTTCGAGTACCGGGAATGGGCGCACGCCGATTTCGCCGAAGCCGCCGTCGACGCGGGCTTCACCACGGTGGGCTGGCAGCCCAGCCGCACCCCGCCCGCCGACTCCTCCCGCGACGAGGCCTACTGGACGGCCTACCGCGCCTGGCCGGTCAGCTCCCTGATGACCTGCACGGCCTGACGCGACGACCGTCCGCCGGCCGCGTCCCGGCGGCACCGGGTCAAGGAGAGCCGTCCGTGGCCGAGGCCCGTACCAGTTCCACGATCCGGTCCCGGGCCGTCCGGCCCTCCGGGATGGGCATGAGGGGGTAGCCGTGCGGCAGGCCCGCCTCCTCGTGCCACTCGACCTCCACCCCGGCCCCCCGGGCGCGGCGCAGCAGCTCCCGGCTGTCGGTCGTCAGCACGTCCCGGGTGCCGGTGAACACCGTCATCGGCGCGAGTCCCGCGAAGGAGCCGTGCAGCGGGCTGACCCGGGGATCGTCGGGGGCGAGGACGCCCGCGTACAGCCGGCCCGCCTCCACCAGGCCCGGCCGGGCCAGCATCGGGTCACCCGGCTCGATCGCGGCCTGGCCCGGGTGGCTCATGGTCAGGTCCAGCCAGGGGGAGATCAGCACGATCCGGGACGGCTGCGCGCCGGTGCGCTCCCGCAGCCGCTGCGCGGCGGCCAACGCCAGTCCGGCGCCCGCGGAGTCCCCGATCAGCACCGTCCCGCCGGCGCCACCGCCCTCGATCAGACCGCTCAGCAGGTCGGCGGCCACCGGGACCGTCCGGTCGGCGGTGCCGCGCGGGGCAAGGATGTACGCCGGTACGACGACCCGGGCCCCCGCCCGGGTGACCAGGGTGCGGATCATCGACCAGTGGGGCCGGACCAACTCGTTGATGTACGCGCCGCCGTGCACGAACAACACCTGCGTCACGGGCTCCTCCCCGCGCGGGGAGACGTCGTACACGGGCCAGGCTCCGACGAAGGTCCGCGAGACCTCGGCGACCCGGCCCAGCGACCGCGGCGGCAGGTGCGAAGACGGCCGGCGGGCGGATTCCGCCACCCGGGCCCGCACCGCTTCCGCACTGGCGAACCGTCTTCGCCGCCCCGTCGCGATCAGCGCGGCCGAAAGCGCCCTGCTGCGCAGACTCGGCACGCCCCTCACCTCCCCTTTTCCCCTGCCCCGGACCCCGGTCCCGGGCCCCTGCCCCGTCACCCGAGGAGCATAGGCGTGAAGCTGCGCTGTCGACCCGCTTAAGAAAGTCTCGATGGACTGATCACCGTCCGAATCGGCACATTGGTGCACGTCAACGACGCCACCCGGGCCCCACCGGCCCCGGCGCCCCCTCCCGCATGCCTGGAGCCACCCCATGAAGGCACTCGTCAAGCACAAGGCCGAGCCCGGGCTGTGGCTCATGGACGTTCCCGAGCCCGAGTACGGCCCCGGCGACGTGCTGATCAAGGTGCTGCGGACCGGCATCTGCGGGACGGACCTGCACATCCGCTCGTGGGACGGCTGGGCGCAGGGCGCGGTCAAGACGCCCCTGGTCCTCGGCCACGAGTTCGTCGGCGAGGTCGCGGCGCTCGGCGCGGACGTCCGCGACATCGAGCTCGGCGCCCTGGTCAGCGGCGAGGGCCACCTGGTGTGCGGACGGTGCCGCAACTGTCTGGCCGGCCGCCGCCACCTGTGCCGCAGCACGGTCGGCCTGGGCGTCGGGCGCGACGGCGCCTTCGCGGAGTACGTCGTCCTGCCCGCGCAGAACGTGTGGGTCCACCGGACGGCCGTGGACCTGGACGTGGCGGCGATCTTCGACCCGTTCGGCAACGCCGTGCACACCGCGCTGTCCTTCCCGCTGGTCGGCGAGGACGTCCTGATCACCGGCGCGGGCCCGATCGGCATCATGGCGGCGGCCGTGGCCCGGCACGCCGGCGCGCGCAACGTGGTCATCACCGACGTCAGCCCGGAGCGGCTGGAGATCGCCCGCAAGGCGGGCGCCACCCTCGCGGTGAACGTCGCCGACTCCTCCATCGCCGACGCGCAGGCGCAGCTCGGCCTGCGCGAGGGCTTCGACATCGGCCTGGAGATGTCGGGCCGCGCCGAGGCCATGCGCGACATGATCGACAACATGACGCACGGCGGCCGCATCGCCATGCTGGGCCTGCCGGCGCAGGAGTTCGCCGTCGACTGGGCGAAGGTCGTCACCTCGATGATCACCATCAAGGGGATCTACGGCCGCGAGATGTTCGAGACCTGGTACGCGATGACCGTCCTGCTGGAGGGCGGGCTCGACCTGTCCCCGGTCATCACCGGCCGCTACTCGCACCGCGACTTCGAGGCCGCCTTCGACGAGGCCGCCACCGCCCGCAGCGGCAAGATCATCCTGGACTGGACGGCGTAACGCCGGACCGGTCCCCCCGACCATCTCCCTCCGGCCGGGCCCCGCACACCCTCCCCCCTCCGCGGGGCCCGGCCCCCCTTCGCCGCACAAGGAGCACCGCACATGTTCGAGTCCGTCCGCGACGACCTGCGCACCACCCTCGACGAGATCCGCGCCGCGGGCCTGCACAAGCCCGAGCGCGTCATCGGCACCCCGCAGAACGCCGCCGTCGCGGTGACCGCGGGCGGCGCCCCGGGCGAGGTCCTCAACTTCTGCGCCAACAACTACCTCGGCCTCGCGGACCACCCCGAGGTCGTCGCGGCCGCGAAGGACGCGCTGGACCGCTGGGGCTACGGCATGGCCTCGGTCCGCTTCATCTGCGGCACGCAGGAGGTGCACAAGGAGCTGGAGGCGCGGCTGTCCTCCTTCCTCGGCCAGGAGGACACGATCCTCTACTCCTCCTGCTTCGACGCCAACGGCGGCGTCTTCGAGACCCTCCTCGGCGCCGAGGACGCGGTCATCTCCGACGCCCTCAACCACGCCTCCATCATCGACGGCATCCGCCTGTCCAAGGCCCGCCGCTTCCGCTACGCCAACCGCGACCTCGGCGAGCTCGAAGCCCGCCTGAAGGAAGCCACCGAGGGCGGCGCCCGCCGCAAGCTCGTCGTCACCGACGGCGTCTTCTCCATGGACGGCTACGTCGCCCCCCTCGCCGAGATCTGCGACCTCGCCGAGCGCTACGACGCCATGGTCATGGTCGACGACTCGCACGCCGTCGGCTTCGTCGGCCCCGGCGGCCGCGGCACCCCCGAACTCCACGGGGTCATGGACCGCGTCGACATCATCACCGGCACCCTCGGCAAGGCCCTCGGCGGCGCCTCCGGCGGCTACGTGGCCGCCCGCGCCGAGATCGTCGCGCTGCTGCGCCAGCGCTCGCGCCCGTACCTCTTCTCCAACTCCCTCGCCCCGGTCATCGCGGCGGCCTCCCTCAAGGTCCTCGACCTGCTGGAGTCGGCCGGTGACCTGCGCGAGCACCTCGCGGCCAACACCGCGCTGTTCCGCTCGAAGATGACGGAGGCGGGCTTCGAGATCCTGCCCGGCGACCACGCCATCGCCCCCGTCATGATCGGCGACGCGGCCGAGGCGGCGAGGATGTCGGAGCTGCTCCTGGAGCGCGGCGTGTACGTGATCGGCTTCTCGTACCCGGTCGTCCCGCTGGGCGCGGCCCGCATCCGCGTGCAGCTCTCGGCGGCCCACTCGACGGCCGACGTGGAGCGCGCGGTGGCCGCGTTCGTGGACGCCCGCGCGGCTCTCGCCGCTGCTCGGGGCTGACATCATGGGGGCGTGATCGACCCCCGCCGGCTGCGCATCCTGCGGGCCGTGGCGGACCACCGTACGGTGACCGCCGCGGCCGCAGCCCTGTACCTCACCCCGTCCGCCGTCTCCCAGCAGCTCGCCGCGCTGGAACAGGAGACCGGCCACACCCTGCTCACCCGCAGCGGCCGGGGCGTGCGGCTCACCGCCGCCGGGGAGATCCTGTTGGGCCACGCCCACGAGGTGCTGGCCCAGCTGGAGCGCGCCGAGGCCGAACTCGCCGCGTACGCGGGCGGCGCGGCGGGCGAGGTCACCATCGCCGCGTTCGCGACGGGCATCGCCGAGGTGCTGGCACCCGCCCTCGCCCGGCTGGGCCGGGAACACCCGGGCATCCGGCTCCGCGTCCGGGACGCGGAGGGCGACCAGAGCCTGCCGATGCTGCTCGACGGGGAGGCGGACGTCGCCCTGGCCGTCGAGTACCGGGGCGGACCCGGCGCCGACGACGCCCGGCTGTCGCTCGTCCCGCTGTACGCCGAACCCTTCGACGCGGTCCTGCCCGCCGGGCACCCGCTCGCCGACCTGCCCACCGTGGCGCTGGCGGACCTCTCCGACGCCGACTGGGTGGGGCAGCACCCGGGCAACCCCTGCTACGACGTGACCCTGCTGGCCTGCGAACTGGCGGGCTTCCAGCCCCGGTTCGCGCACTCCTCCGACGACTTCCGCGCCGTCACCGCCCTGGTCGGCGCCGGGGCCGGCGTGGCCCTCGTCCCGCGTTCGGCGCTGCGCGGCATGGACCTCAAGGAGGCCCGGGTCCTGCCCGTCGCCGGGCCCGCCGCGACCCGCCGCGTCTTCGCCGCCACCCGACGCGGCGCCGCGTCCCATCCGCTGATCGCCCCGGTCCTCGCGGCCCTGGTCCGCGAGGCGGAGCGGCTGCCGGCGCACTGAGGCGGGGGCGGGCCGGAGGGGGGCGGAGCCGTCGCCCGGCCGCCCGCGCGGATCGGCCGGCGCCGCCGGTCGCGGCCTCAGCCGGCTGCCGTCCTCACTCCGCCTCCGTCAGGACGCGGAACGCCTCGTGCCGTACGTCGGGTCGCGGATGCCTGCGCAGCGCGCGCAGCAGTACCCCACACTCCTCGGGCCGGCTCAGCACGGTGCCCGTCCCGGCCACGAGGGCGGCGGCCGGCAGGCCGGCGCCGACCCGGCCGTCCCGGGCCGGCCGGTCGGCCACCGCCAGCAGGGTCGCGGCGTGCCGCGGCAGTGCGCGGTGTCCCCCGTGGGGCCGCAACCCCGCCGCCACCTCCCCGCGACGACCACGCCTGCGTCCTCCAGGGCCGCGGCGAGGTCGTCCGTGCGGCGCGCGAGTTCCTCCGGTTCGCCCCAGAGGTCGACCAGGGAGCGCAGCAGGTCCGCGCGTTCCGCAGCGGGCGACGGCTGCCCCGCCGCGCTCCCGGGGGAGGGGGCGGCGTCGGCGCGGGCGGACTCGCCCTCCCCGGCGGCGTGTTCGGCGTCCGGTGGGATGCGGTCGGCGTCCGCGCGGGCGTGCCCGGCGTCCGGCGGGGGCGCGTTCGGTGGGCGCCCGGGCGTGCTGGGGCGTGCTCGGCGCCCGGGCGGGGCCTGCCCCGCGTCCCGGTGTCAGACGCGGACCACTTGCACTCCCGCCGCCTCGAACTCCGCCGCGACCTCGGGCGGGAGGCCGGTGTCGGTGACCAGGACGTCCACGGCGGCGGTCGGGCAGATGCGGGCGAACGCGCGGACGCCGAGCTTCGAGGAGTCCGCCGCGACCACCACCCGGCGCGCCCGCTCGCACAGCAGGCTGTTCACCGCCGCCTCGTCCTCGTGCCGGGTGGCCGCCCCGTCCGCCGGGTCGAAGGCGTCGACCCCGAGGACCGCCGTGTCCACGGTGAGCCGGCCGAGCGTCTCCTGGGCCAGCGGGCCCGTGAGTTCGTACGACTGGGGCCGGGCCACCCCGCCCGACAGCACGATCTTGAACTGGGGCCGGATGACCAGCTCGCTCGCGATGTTCAGCGCGTTGGTGACCACGGTGAGCGCGGGGGAGCCCGTGGCCAGGTCCGGGCGGGCCGCCAGCGCGCGGGCGACCTCCGTGGTCGTGGTGCCGCCGGTCAGGCCGATCACCTCGCCCGGCGCGATCAGCGCGGCGACCGCCTCGCTGATCCGCTGCTTCTCGGCGGCCCGGCGGGACGTCCGGTAGCGCAGGGGCAGTTCGTACGACACCCCGTGCGGCACCGCCCCGCCGCGCGTGCGGACCAGGAGCTGCTGCTCCGCGAGCTGGTCCAGGTCGCGCCGGATCGTCGCGGCGGACACGCCGAGCAGCTCGGCGGCCGGCTCCACCTCCAGCCCGCCCCGCTCCACCAGCAGGTCCAGCAGCCTCTGCCAGCGTTCCTTGCGGGTCATGGCGCCCTCCCGAGTTCTCCCCTGGCCGCCGCTTCGGCCCCGTCGTCGAGATTAACCCAGGCCGCCACCCCGAAGATGCTTGAAGTTGCGCGAAAGGGCCCGCTACCTTGCAGGAACACGCACCCACGGCGCAGGGAGCCCGCATGAGTCACGTCGCGAACGAGTTGGCCACGCAGCCCGATTACTGGGAACGGGCCGCCGAACTGGCCCCGTCCCGGCGGGCCGTACTGCCGAAGCCCGGAGAACGCACCGCGATCGTCGGGTGCGGAACCTCGTACTACATGGCGCAGGCGGCCGCCGCACTGCGCGAGGACGCCGGACAAGGTGAGACCGACGCCTTCCCCGCCTCCGAGTTCCCCCGCCACCGGCGCTACGACCGGGTGGTGGCACTGACCCGCTCCGGGACCACCACCGAGGTACTGGACCTCCTCGCCGGGCTGAAGGAGGCCGGGGTGCCCACCACCGCCGTCATCGGGGACCCCGACACCCCGGTGATCGCCCTCGCGGACGAACTGGTCGTCCTCGACTTCGCCGACGAACGCTCCGTCGTCCAGACCCGGTTCGCCACCACCGCCCTCACCCTGCTCCGGGCTCACGTCGGCGCGCACACCCCGGCCGCCGTCGCCGACGCCCGTACCGCGCTCGGTGCCCCGCTGCCGGCGGGCGCCGAAACCCGGGGCCAGTTCACCTTCCTCGGCCGCGGCTGGAGCGTCGGACTGGCCCACGAGGCCGCCCTCAAGATGCGCGAGGCCGCCCTGTCCTGGGCCGAGGCCTACCCGGCCATGGAGTACCGGCACGGCCCCGTCAGCGTCACCGGCCCCGGCTCCGTCACCTGGTCACTGGGCGACGCCCCCGACGGCATCGCCGAGCAGGTCCTCGGCACCGGCGCCGCCTGGGTGGCCGGCACACTCGACCCGCTCGCCGAACTGGTCCGCGTCCACCGGCTGGCCGTCGCCGTCGCCGCGCACCGCGGCCTGGACCCCGACGCGCCCCGCAACCTGACCCGCTCGGTCGTCCTCACCCACGCCGAGGGAGCCGTCCGATGACCCTCACCACCACCGGGACCCTCGTCGCGGAGGCCGCCGCCGGCGGCCGCGCCGTGGCCGCCTTCAACATCATCACCCTGGAGCACGCAGAAGCCGTGGTCGAGGGCGCCGAACGCGCCGGGCTCCCCGTCATCCTCCAACTCAGCGAGAACGCCGTGAAGTTCCGGGGCGGCGCCCTGCTGCCCATCGCACGCGCCGCCGCGGCCTGCGCCGAGGCCGCCCGGGTGCCCGTCGGCCTGCACCTCGACCACGTCAAGAGCCCCGACCTGCTACGCCGCGCCGTGGACGCCGGGTTCGGGTCGGTGATGTACGACGCCGCGCACCTGCCGTACGCCGAGAACCTGGAGGCCACCCGCTCCGCCGCCGACTGGGCCCACGTCAACGGGTTGTGGATCGAGGCCGAACTGGGCGAGGTCGGCGGGAAGGACGGCGCCGCCCCGCTGGACCCGCACGCGCCCGGCGCCCGTACCGACCCGGACGAGGCGCGCAGGTTCGTCGCCGACTCCGGCGTGGACGCCCTGGCCGTCGCCATCGGCAGCAGCCACGCCATGACCAGCCGCACCGCCGCCCTGGACCACGCACTCCTCGCCCGACTCGCCAAGACGGTCGACGTACCCCTGGTCCTGCACGGCTCCTCCGGCCTGCCGGACACCGAACTCGCCGCCGCGGTGGCCGGCGGCATCCGCAAGGTCAACATCGGCACCGCCCTGAACGTCGCCATGACCGGGGCGATCCGCGCCCACCTGACCCCGGCCGACCCCCGCCCCTACCTCACGGCCGCCCGCACCGCCATGGCGGACACGGCCGAGGCTATGATCAGCGCCCTGAACTGACGGGACGGGGCACCGGGCGGGCCCGGCCGCCCCGGACCTGCGGCCGGCGGCGGGGGAGCGGGGGCGGGGACCATGGACGACCAACGGGGCCGCGCCCCCGGCCGGGGCGACCGCCGCCGGTTCCTCGCCCTCACCGGTGGGGCCGCGCTGCTGTTCACCGCCGCCGGCGCGGCCGCCCTGTGGCCCGGCCCGCAGCAGGACCCGCACCCGGGGTCGGAGTCGGGGTCGGAGCCCGACCGGCAGCGCGTGCGGACCGACCCCGCACCCCTGAACAGCCGCTTCGAGCCGGCCCTCGGACCGCTCGCCGACCCGCACTGGCTCGGCTACGACATCGACGCCTCCTCCGCCGACCGCTTCCTTCCCGGCCCGGACTCCCGGATCCGGCTCGTCGGCATCGCCCGGATGCGGCCCGGAGCCGCCGCGCGGATCGTCGAAGGCTCCGGCCACGCCTTCGGGCCGGCCGAACTCCCGGACCCGCCCGCCCGTTTGCGGGCCCACGTCCCGGCCGGCGCGCGGTGGCAGGGCAGCCCGGGGTTCGACGCGGCCGCGAACCGACCCGGGCCCTCGGTCGCACCGTCGGGCACCTACCGCCTCGACGCGGGCCGCGACCTCGTCTGGTTCGACGTCGTCCTCCTGCACACCTGAGCGCCACCCTGAGCGGCGCGCCGGAGCGGCACATCCGGGCGGCTTCCTCCGGGGTACCCGCCCCTGGAGTTCGGCGCCACCCTGGCCCGCCTCGCCGACGGCCGCCTCGATGCCGCGGCACTGGTCACCGGAGAGGCGGGGTTCGGGGGCCCGGACGCCACCTCCGCCTCCCCCTTCCGAATTCTTGTAACGGGTTCTAGTCTGACCGCCGCCATCACAGCGACCGGTTGGACCGCGAGACTCCCGGAGGGGCCGTGCACCTCGAATACACGCCTGAGCAGCAGCAGTTGCGCACCGAGCTGCGCGCCTACTTCGCCGAGCTCGTGCCGCAGGACGTCTACGCCCGCTACGAGGACCCGGCCGCCCAGAAGCGCTTCTACCGGGAAACCATCCGCCGGCTCGGAGCGGACGGCTGGCTCGGCGTCGGCTGGCCCGAGGAGTACGGCGGGCGCGGCATGTCGCCCATGGACCAGTTCATCTTCTTCGACGAGGCCGCGCAGGCGGTCGTCCCGCTACCGCTGATGGCCCTCAACACCGTCGGCCCCACGATCATGCAGTTCGGCAGCGAGGAGCAGAAGGCGTACTTCCTGCCCCGGATCCTGTCCGGTGAGATCGACTTCGCCATCGGGTACAGCGAGCCGGACGCCGGCACCGACCTCGCCGCGCTCAAGTGCAAGGCCGTGCGCGAGGGGGACGAGGAGAGCGGCACCTACGTCGTCAACGGACAGAAGATCTGGACCACCAACGGCGACACCGCGGACTGGGTCTGGCTCGCCGTCCGCACCGACCCGGACGCCCCCGCGCACAAGGGCATCACCATGCTCCTCGTACCGACCGCCGACCCCGGATACTCCTGCACCCTGATCAACACCCTCGCCTCGCACGACACCACCGCCAGCTACTACGAGGACATCCGGGTCCCCGCGAGCCGCCGCGTGGGCCAGGAGAACAAGGGCTGGCGGCTGATCACCAACCAGCTCAACCACGAACGGGTCACCCTCGCGGCCCACGGCACCATGGCCATCCGCGCCCTGCACGACGTACAGCGCTGGGCGGCGGATACCAAACTCGCCGACGGCCGACGGGTCATCGACCTGTCCTGGGTGCGGGGCCGGTTGGCCCGCACCCACGCCCGTCTCGACGCCATGAAGCTGCTCAACTGGCAGATGGTGAACGCCGTGCAGTCCGGCACCCTCACCCCGCAGGACGCCTCCGCCGTCAAGGTCTACGGCTCCGAGGCGCGCAGGGACGCGTACGCCTGGCTGATGGAGGTGGTCGGCGCGGCCGGCTCCCTCAAGGACGGCTCCGCCGGAGCGGTCCTGCACGGCGAACTCGAACGCGGCTACCGCAGCGCCGTGATCTTCACCTTCGGCGGCGGCAACAACGAGATCCAGCGCGAGATCATCTCCTGGATCGGCCTGGGCATGCCCCGAGTCCGCCGCTGACCTGCCCCGGCCTGCCCCGGCCTGCCCTGACCTGGCCTGCCCCGGCCGCGACCGCGCGACCCTGGATCGAGTTCGCCCCGGACGGCGAGGTGGTGGTCGGGGCGGGGCTCCGGCCCCTGGAGGCGGCGTGGACCGCGGGGCCCGCCCACCCCGCCCGCATCCGCCGCGCCCCACGCCTGAGCCCGGCCCCCGCCGGGTAGGCTCCCAGCCCCGGAACGGGCCGGGTGGGCGCAGCGGGAGGCGGGCCATGGACGCAGATCCGTACGGGGACGCCGACCCCGGCCTCTACGGTCCGGAGTCCGTCACCTGGCAGTGCCACGGCGACCCGGTCATGTGGATCGCCGGGGTCCGGGCGCTCTACCTCCAGGCCCTGCACCCCCGCGCCGTACGCGGCGTGATGGCCAACAGCGCCGCCTTCGACAGTCCGGGCGGCCGCGCGGACGCCTGGGGGAGGCTGCTGCGCACCGCCGACTTCGTCGGCACCCTCACCTACGGCACCACCGAGGCCGCCGAAGCGGCGGGAGACAGGGTCCGCGCCATCCACCGCAAGCTCTCCTTCACCGATCCCGCCGGCGGCGAACGCCTCCCCGTGGACGACCCCGCCCTGCTGCGCTGGGTGCACTGCGCCCAGATCGACAGCTTCCTCCACGTCCTGCTCCGCTCCGGCGTCCCGCTGACCCCCGCCCAGGCCGACCGATACGTGGACGAGAACCGGGTGAACGCCCGCCTCGTCGGCCTCGACCCGGCCGACGTACCCGCCGACAGGGCGGAGCTGGCCGCGTACTTCGAGACGATCCGCCCCCAACTCGCCGCCGGCGCCGATGCCCGCGCCGTCGACGACTTCCTGCGCGCGCCGCCCGTCCATCCCCTTCTGGTGCCTGGCCGAAACCTGCTGTGGGGCCCCCTCGCCGCGATCGCCTACGGTTCGCTACCGCCCTGGGCGCACGCGCTCTACGGCAGACCCGCGCCGCCCCCGCGCAGCACCACCCGACGCCTGCGTCGCACGGGTCGCATGCTGCGCAGCATTCCCGCAGGTCTGCGCTGGCGGCTGCCGCCAGGTCACATCTTGAAGGCGATGCGACGACTGGGCCCCGGGAGCCGCCCTTCCGCGTACACACTGCGTACATCAGCGGCCATACTGGACCGGCCGGGGAGGGCGTGGGACGACGACGGGGGCGACTTCAAGACATGGCGGAGTCCAGACTGATCCAGGGCCGGTACCGGTCGCTCGATCTGATCGGGCGCGGTGGCATGGGCGAGGTGTGGCGCGCCCGTGACGAATCGCTGGGCCGGCAGGTCGCCGTCAAGTGCCTCAAGCCGGTCGGGCACGACCAGGACGCCCACTTCACCCAGGTCCTGCGCGAGCGCTTCCGCCGCGAAGCCCGGGTCGCCGCCTCCCTCCAGCACCGCGGCGTCACCGTGGTCCACGACTTCGGCGACGACAGCGCGGCCGGCGGACCCCTCTACCTGGTCATGGAACTGCTGGAGGGCCGCAACCTCAGCCAGCTGATGGAGGACAACGAGGCGCGCCCGCTCCCCGTCGACGTGGTCCTCGACGTCGCCGAGCAGATGGCCGCCGCCCTCGGCTACACCCACGACCAGGGCGTCGTCCACCGCGACCTCAAGCCCGCCAACATCATGCGGCTCACCGACGGAACGGTGAAGATCTGCGACTTCGGCATCGCCCGGCTCGCCCACGACATCGGCTTCACCGCGAAGCTCACCGGCGGCGGCATGGCCATGGGCACCCCGCACTACATGTCGCCCGAACAGATCGCCGGCGGCGAGGTCGACCACCGCAGCGACCTGTACTCCCTCGGCTGCGTCCTCTACGAGATCGCCACCGGCGCCCCGCCCTTCGACCTCGGCGATTCCTGGTCCGTGCTCGTCGGCCACCGCGACAACACGCCGGTACCGCTGCGCGAACACCGCCCCGAGCTGCCCGCCCACTTCGAGGGACTCGTCCTGGAACTCCTCGCCAAGCGCCCCGAGGACCGCCCCGGCGATGCCCGGCACCTGCACCGCCGGCTGGTCGAGGCGCGGTACGGGACCGTCGGCCCGGCGGCCGTCCGGGCCCCGCTGCCCGCGTGGGCCGAGGGCATGACGGCCGGCCGCAAGGCCGGCATCGAAGCCCGGCCGGCCAGCGGCGCATGGGCCGTCCTCACCGGATCCTGGACGGCCGCCCGCCCCGCCGGTCGGACCGCGCACATCTCCGGCGAGCAGCGCATCACGCGGCCCGCGCCCGCCGAGGACCCCCGGCTGACCAACGTGTACGGGCTGCCGCGCGCGCCGCTGCCCGCCGCCGGCGACCCCGGGCACCCCGACGCGCTGGCCGCCGGGCACACCCGCGCGTTCGCCCTCAGCCGGGCCGGCCGCAACGAGGAGGCCCTCGCCGTCTACGCGGCCGTGGCCCGCGGCCGGGCCGAGGTGCTGGGTCCGGACCACCCCGACACCCTCGCCGCCCATCAGGAGGAGGCGTACGAGCTGTCGCGGCTGCAACGCCACCGGGAGGCGTACGAGATCTACGGCGCCGTCCTCGCCGCCCGTACCCGCGGCATGGGCCCCCGCCACCCCGACACCCTGCGCTGCCGGCACAACCTCGCCTGCGCCCTGGGCGCCCTCGGTCGGCACGCCGACGCACACGCCGCCGCCGTCGAGGTGGCCGCCGACCGGGCGACCGTGCTCGGCGCCGAGCACCCGGACACCCTGCTGACCCGCTACGAAGCCGCCTACGCCCTCGGCCGCCTCGGCCGCTGGGAGGAGGCGCTGACCGGCTTCCGGCAGGTGGCCGCCGCCCGCGAACGCGTCCTCGGCCGCGACCACCCCGACGCCCTGGCCGCCCGCTACGAGACCGGCATCGCGCTGGGCCGCACCGGCCGTCCCGCCGAAGCCCTCGACGTGTTCCGGGCCCTGGTCGCCGACCGCACCCGGGCCTACGGCGCCGCCGACCCGGAGACCCTGCGCGCCCGCCACGTCCTCGGCGTCAACCTGGGCCGCCTCGAACGCTGGGAGGAGGCCGTCGCCGAGGCCCGCGAGGTGGGCGCGGCCCGGGCCTCCGCCCTGGGCGCGGAACACGCCGACACCCTGATCAGCCGTCGGGAACTCGCCGTGGGCCTCGGCCGGTTGGGCCGCTGGGACGAGGCGCTGCCCATCTACCGGGACCTCTCGGGCATCCGCGAACGCTCCCTCGGCGACGAACATCCCGACACCGCCCTCGCCCACGCCGACGAGGCACACTGTCTGGAGCGACTGGGCCAGGTGTGTTACCAAGAGCCATGACAGCCACCACGGGCTCCACCGGTTTCGCGCACGACGTGTACGACGCGGTCATCGTCGGAGGGGGCCACAACGGCCTGGTCGCCGCCGCCTACCTGGCCCGGGCCGGCCGTTCGGTGCTGGTCCTGGAAAGACTGGGACACCCCGGCGGGGCCGCCGTCTCCACCCGCCCCTTCGTCGGACTCGACGCCCGGCTGTCACGGTACTCGTACCTCGTCTCCCTGCTCCCCGCGAAGATCGTCCGCGATCTCGGCCTGCGGTTCGCGGTCCGCCGGCGCACCGTGTCCTCGTACACGCCCGTCGAGCGCGCCGGTCGTCCGGGGGGCCTCCTCGTCGGCGGCGGGGAGACACGCACCCGGGAGTCCTTCGCCCGGCTCACCGGCTCGGGCCAGGAGTACGAGCGCTGGCGCGCCTTCTACGGGACCACCGCCGAGGTCGCCCGCAAGGTGTTCCCGACCCTCACCGAACCCCTCCCGACCCGCGCGGAACTACGGACCCGGATCGGCGACGACGAAGCCTGGCGGATGCTCTTCGAGGAGCCGCTGGGCCGGGCCGTGGAGCGCCACTTCGAGGACGACCTGGTGCGCGGGGTGGTCCTGACCGACGGCCTCATCGGCACCTTCGCCGACGCCCACGACCCCTCCCTCGCCCAGAACCGCTGCTTCCTCTACCACGTCATCGGCGGCGGCACCGGAGACTGGGACGTGCCCGTCGGCGGCATGGGCGCGCTCACCGACGCGCTGGCCGACGCCGCGCGGACCGCCGGCGCGGAGATCGTCACCGGGCACGAGGCGCTGCGCGTCCACCCGGACGGCTCCGCCCCCGCCGAGGTCACCTTCCGCACGGAGGCGGGGGAGGGCAGCGTCGCCGCCCGTACCGTCCTGGTGAACGCCTCGCCCCGGGCCCTCGCCGACCTGCTCGGCGAGGACCCCGGCGCCGGGCCGGCCCCCGAGGGCGCCCAGCTCAAGGTCAACATGCTGCTGAGCCGGCTGCCCCGGCTCCGGGACACCGCCGTCGACCCCCGCGAGGCCTTCGGCGGCACCTTCCACATCGCCGAGGGGTACGAGCAACTGCGGCGGGCCCACGCGGAGGCGGCGGCGGGCGAACTGCCCTCCGTACCGCCCTCGGAGATCTACTGCCACTCGCTGACCGACCCGTCGATCCTCGGCCCGGACCTCGTGGAGCAGGGCTACCAGACGCTCACCCTGTTCGGACTGCACACCCCGGCCCGGCTGTTCGAGAAGGACAACCGGCAGACGCGTGAGGTCCTGCTGACCGCGACCCTGGCCCAGTTGGACGCGCACCTGGCCGAGCCGATCACCGACTGCCTGGCCTTCGACGCCGACGGCCGGCCCTGCATCGAGGCCAAGACCCCGATCGACCTGGAGCGGGAACTGCGCCTGCCCGGCGGGCACATCTTCCACCGCGACCTGTCCTGGCCGTACGCGGACGTTGACGCCGGCGTCGGGGCGTCGGGCCGTTGGGGTGTGGAGACCGCCCACCCCAACGTCCTGCTGTGCGGGGCGGGCGCCGCCCGCGGCGGCGGCGTCAGCGGCATCCCGGGCCACAATGCGGCGATGGCGGCCCTGGGCCGCTGACACGCGCGGTCGGGCGGGCGGGCGGGCGGCGGCCGGGTGCCGGGCGACGGGTGCCGTGCGCGGGTCAGGCGGACGGTTCGATGACCACGATGGGGATCTCGCGGTCCGTCCTGGCCTGGTACTCCTCGTACGCGGGCCAGTGCCCGACCATGATCGGCCAGAACACGGCGCGCTCCTCCGGGGTCGCGGTGCGGGACGTGCCCTGCACGACCTTCGGGCCGACCTGCACGCGAACCTCGGGGTGCTCGGTGAGGTTCCGGTACCACAGCGGGTGCGCGTCGTCACCGCCCTTCGAGGCGACCACCAGGTAACGGCCGCCGTCCTCACCGTAGATGAGCGGGGTGCGGACGGGCTTGCCGGAGACCCGGCCGAGGGTGGTCAGCAGGAGGGTCCGGGTGCCGTTCCAGTACTGGCCCTCCGCTCCGCCCGAGCCCACGTACAGCTTCACGTGGTCCGACTGCCAGGTACCTTCCCGGGGGTCGCTCGGGTGGTCCCAGTCGATGTCCGTGGTCATGGGTTCGCCTGCCTTCGTGCGCGACGGTCAACGCGCTCGACAACGACGGCCGGCGCCCCGGGGCACGCCGGTTGTGCCGGGTGCTCCGCAGGGCCGCCCGGGAGGGTGAATCCGTCGAAGAGGTCGTCCAGGGCCCGCAGTGCCGCGCGGGCGGGTACCGCCCGGAGGGCGAGGTCGCGGGCGGCGACGGCCACGGGGTGGGTGAGGGCCGCGATCCGGCCGGCGCGACGGGCGCGGACGCGGATGGCGTCCGTGCGGGCGAGACGGGCCCGGGAGTACGCGGCGAGCGCCGCCGGAGGGGGCAGCGCGTCCAGCAGGTGGGCCAGGACGACGGCGTCCTCGACGGCCTGGCAGCCGCCCTGACCCAGGTTGGGGGTCATGGCGTGCGCGGCGTCGCCGATCCAGGCGATGCGGCCGTCGTGCAGCCGGGGGAGCGGGCCGGCCAGGTCGTACAGGTCGTGCTGGAGCACGGCCGCGGGATCGACGCGCTCCAGCAGGGCGGGGATCGGGTGGTGCCATGTGCCGTGGTGGCGCAGCAGTTCGGTACGCACGTCCTCGGGCCGGTACCCGGCCGGCACGACGGCGGTGGCGTAGAGGTAGGTCCGACCGTCGGCGAGGGGGACCGCCCCGAAGCGTCGGCCGCGCCCCCAGGTCTCGGTGGCCTCGGTGACGGCGCCGCCGGCAGGGAGCACGGTGCGCCACGCGGTCTCCCCGCTGTAGCGCAGGCCGGGATGGGCGGGGAAGTACCGTCGGCGCAGCGGGCTGTGGATGCCGTCGGCGGCGATCACCACGTCGGCGGGGAACTCCCCGCGGGAAGTACGGACCACCGGCCGGTTCCCGTCCGCGGCGGCGACGTCGGTGACGGCGGCGCCGTACCGCAGGGCGTCGGCGGGGAGGGCCGCGGTCAGGGCGGCGACGAGGTCGCCGCGGTGCACCGCGAGCGGCGGACCGCCGTAGCGGACGGTCATGGTCGCGGTGTCGGCGCGGCTGAGCCGGACGCCCGACGGCCGGCGCAGCCCCATCGCGGCCGGCGCGGCCCCGCCGCCGGCCCGGCCGGCGTCGAAGCCGACGGCGTCGAAGGCGCGCAGGGCGTTGGGGGCGAGGACGATGCCCGCGCCGACCGCGGACGGCCCGTCGGCCCGTTCGCAGACGGTGACGTGCCAGCCCTTGCGGTGCAGGGCCAGGGCGGCGGTGAGCCCGCCGATTCCGCCACCCGCGATGACGGCCCGGCGTTGGTGTTCGGGCATGGACGGCCTCCGGTTGCTCGATGACCACGCGGCGAAGCGCTTCGGCCCTCTACATCCGTAGAGGGCATGGTCTCACTCTACATCTGTAGAGTGAGACCATGCCGACCCCCGCCACCCGGCCGCCCGCCTCCGACCGCAGGACCCTCATCGCGGACACCGCGATCGCCCTGGTCGCCGCCGGAGGGCTGAGAAGCCTCACGCACCGCGCCGTCGACGGGGCCGCGCGGCTCCCGGCGGGCAGCACCTCGTACTACTTCCGTACGCGAACGGCGCTCATCGGCGCCTGCTACGGGCGGCTCGCCGAGCTGGACCTCGAAGATTTCGAAGACCTCGAAGGCCTCGGCGACATCGAAGGTCGCCGCGAAGGTCGTGAGGGGCGTGGCGGGGGCGCTCCGACCGGCCCGCTCGACCGGGACGCCGCCGCACGGGCCCTCGGCGCCCTGCTGCACCGGTGGCTCACCGAGGGCCGCGCACGCCAACTGGCGCGCTTCGAACTCAGTCTGGAAGCCGCCCGGAACCCCGGACTGGAGCCCGAGCTCCACCGGGCCGGCCTGCACGCGCGGTCCCGCGCGGCCGGTGTCCTCACGGCCCTGGGCGCGGCCCGGCCGCAGGAGTCAGCCGAACTGCTGGCGGCCTGGACGGACGGCCTGCTCTACGACCGCCTCGCGGGCTCCCTGGCCCGCTCCCGCCCCGCACCGGACCAGGCCGAACTGACCTCCACCGTACGGCGGATGCTCGACGCGGTCCTGGCGCCGTGAGCGGGCCGGGCCACCGGCCGGCCGTCCAGTGCTGTGACCGGAGAGGTCCACCGGGTCGCGGCGCCCGGCGCGGCACCTCGCCGCGTTGTCCGACCACGGAAGTACGTCCAGTACGAGCCGCGGCCCTCCGCCTGGCGACGCACCGCACCGAACACCGCGACCCGGCAAACCTTTCCGGCCACAGCACTAGGATCCCGGCATGATCGCTGAACTGCAGTGCGTGGTGCTCGACTGTCCCGATCCGCTGCGACTCGCCGAGTTCTACGCGGCGTTGCTGGGCGGCGCCGTCAACCAGCCCGACCGGCGGTGGACCGTGGACGAGCGGTGGGCCACCCTCCACACCCCGACCGGGGCCGTCCTCGCGTTCCAGCAGGCCCTGGACCACCAGCCGCCCGCCTGGCCCGACCCTTCCCGCCCCCAACAGATCCACCTGGACCTCGCCGTCGCCGACCTCGACCGTGCCGAGGAGCAGGTGCTCGCCCTCGGCGCGACCCTCCTCGACGCGAGCCGTGACAAGGAGGGTTGGCGCGTCTACGCCGACCCGGCCGGGCACCCCTTCTGCCTGATCAGCGACTGAGGGCTCCGAACCCCGGGCGGGCGGCCCCCGTTACGGGAAGGGGAAGGCGAGCCGGGGCGTGTCGGCGCCGATGTGCAGGACGGCGTCCGACGCGTCGACGGTCGCCCGGTCGAGCGGGGAGTAGCCCTGCTCCGGGAGGGTGTCGGTGCGGGTGTGCGCGGCGCCGAGAGCGGAGGTCGGAGCCAGGCCCCAGCTGTCGACGCGGGATTGCAGGAGGCCTTCGTAGGTGTCCGATTGCGGCTCGGGCAGGCCGAGTTCCTCGCTGAGGCCGAGGCTGCCGGCGACGTAGGCGTACCGCTCGCCCAGCAGGGAACCCACGATGGCGCCGGCCCCCGACCAGACCAGGTCCCCGGTGGGCAGGTGCCAGCGGCTCGGGTTCCGCTGGAGGTGGAGGTTGTGTGAGAAGACCAGGGTCTGACCCCGCCCCGCCTCGATGGTGCGGATGGCCAGCAGGTTCTGCGCCATGAGGGCGTCCCGGGCAGCCAGTTGGCGGGTGAACCGGGCGTTGCCGCCGCCGGGCAGCGCCGACGTCCTGTGATAGCGCAGCAGGCCGATCCCGGTGGTGAGGTGTGCCTCGGCCCGGAACCAGGCGGCGCGCGAGGTGCTCGCGATCAGTTCCGGTGCGCGGGCGTGCAGCGCGAGGAGCAGGTCGTCGGCGAACGTCCGCAACTCCCGTGCCTCCGCGCCCGCCCCGACGGGTGCGGCCGCCTCCGGGGCCGTCTCGGGGGCGCTCCACCGTTCGTCGTGGCCGGCGAGGTGGTCCAGGTCGAGGGCGTCCGGAGCGAGGCCGCTCGGATCGGGGGCGTGCGGATCGGAGGCGTGCGGATCGAGGTTCCGCTGTCCGTGGCCGAGGCCCAAGTAGGCTCGTGCGCGGGCGAGATGGGGGCGGGGGCTCGGTGCGCCGGTCATCTCCGTCGGGATGTCGAAGCCGTGGAAGGTCAGTCGCTCCGGCGCGGGCCGGTCCTCGTTGTACGCGCGCATCCAGGCGACCAGTCGTCTGTTCGCCTCCAATGCGCCGAAGCCGTGCGTGAAGCCCTCGTCCATCACCGCGTCGAGGGTTCCGACGCCGTCCCGGACGAAGTCGTCGACGGCGAACGCGGTCACCCGGTCGGTCTCCAGGGCGATCGACCGGAAGCCGAGGCCCACCAGCCGGGCGAAGAGGGTGTTGCGGGCCCGCGCGAAGGACGTCGCCCGGTGGGTGGGTTCGCCCAGGGCCAGGAGCTCACACGACGGGGCCACGAAATCTCGGATGTCCTGAGTCATGTGCCACAAGCGTATCCTTGAAAGCCCGGTGGAGGCTTTTACCCGGACCTGCCGGGAACCGGGGCGCATCCGGTTCCGAAACCTTCAAACAGGGGCTCACCCGTATGCGACCGGTCGACCTCGCGCGCGAGCACGGCATCTCGACCCAGGCCGTCCGCAACTACGAGCGCGACGGGTTCCTCCCGTCCGCCGCGCGCACACCCGGCGGCTACCGGATCTACACCGCGCGCCACGCGGCCGCGCTCCGCGCCTACCTCGCGCTCGTCCCCGCGTACGGGCACCAGGACGCGGGCCGGATCATGAACGCGCTCCACTGCGGCGGCCCCGCCGGCCCCGACGAGGCGCTGGGCCTCATCGACCGCGGCCACGGCGGGCTGCTCCGCGACCGGGACACGCTCGACGCGGTGAAACGGGCGGTGGACCACCTGGCCGCGGACCCCGACGGCGTGCCGGGCGACCCGGCGACGGGCCCCGGCCCCCGCACCATCGGCGAACTCGCGCACCGGCTCGGCGTCACCCCGGCCACCCTGCGCACCTGGGAGGGCCTCGGCATCCTCACCCCGGCGCGGGACCCCGCCACCGGGTACCGCGCCTACCGGGCCGACGACGTCCGCGACGCCGAACTCGCCCACCTGCTGCGGCGCGGGGGCTACCCGCTGGACCACATCGCCACCGTGGTCCAGCAGGTCAGGGGCGCGGGAAGCACCGAAGCGCTGTCCGACGCACTCGCCGACTGGCAACGCCGCCTCACCGCCCGGGGCCGCGCCATGCTCGACGCGGCGAGCCGCCTCAGCCCCTACCTGGACCTCCTCGACGCAGCTCCCGCCTGACGTCCCGGCTCGTCCCCCGGAGCGGTCGCCCCGGCGACGTCCCCGAAGCGGCCCGGGCACCGGCGCGTCACTGCTCGGCCCCAGAAGCCTTGCCGGACGTGGAGCGCCGGCGCCGCCGTGCCTGCGAGATCGTGGACAGGGCCGAGAGCGTCAGGAAGAGTACGGCGGAACCGCCCGTCATCGCCGCCGACACGACTGGGAAGCCGCCATCGACGTCGTTTTCAGCGGCGACCACCTGCGGATCGTCCGCCCGGTACCGGACGGTCAGCGGGGTGCCGGCAGCGGACTTGCCGCCACCGCTGCCTGCCGGGAGGTCCGCCACGACCGTCCGCCCGTCGACCTCGAACTCGACTTCGCAGTAACCCAGCACGCACGAACCGCTCGTACTCAGTGTCGCTTCGGCCCGCACACCGTCACGGAGCGAGCGGAGGTGCTGGGCCTGCGGCAGCAGCACCCACCATGACAGCGCGCCCAGGAGCAGCGCGAAGGCCATCACCAGGATGCGGGTCCTACGGGAGGGCACGCGGATTCCGGTCGTGCCGGATGCGGCTGCGTCCGCCGCATCCGTCGTGTCGGCCGCGTCGTTCACGTTCATCGCCCCCGCCTCGGTTGGAGCCGAGGTGGCACGCCCCGTCTTGGGCGTGGACCGCGTCGACCTCCGTACCCCACGAACGGTATGACGTCCACGTCCCGGCGTTCATGCCCTGATGTCGCAACCCTGGAGGGGGCGTGGTTGCCGACTGGGTCGGCGCCGGCTCCTGCCGCGCCGCACACCGACGTCGCGGTGCTCGGCGACG
>NZ_JBEZKS010000070.1:32289-39427 GCF_040651775.1 Streptomyces sp. NPDC048383 | reverse complement strand
CGGGGGGCCCCCCCCCCCGCCCGCGCGCCCGCGGCGCGGGGGCCCCCGCGGCCCCCCCCCCCCCGGGGGGGCCGGCGGGCGCCCGGGGGGGGCCCCGGGGCGAACGCCCCGGGGCCCCTCCGTGTCCCTGGTACCGCCGGCCGGCGGGCTACTCGGTCTTGATGGCGGTCAGCATGTTCAGCCGGGCGGCGCTGCGGGCCGGCCACATGGCGGCGAGGACGCCGACGACCGCGGCGAGCAGGAGGAAGATGCCGATCCGGTCGTAGGGCATGACCAGCTCGTAGTTCGGTACGGACTTGGCGAGCGTGGTGCCCACCGCCCAGGCGAGGAAGACGCCGATGGCCACGCCGAGGACCGCGCCGAACAGGGAGATCACCACGGCCTCCAGGCGGATCATGTTCTTGACCCGGCCGCGGTCGAGGCCGATCGCCCGCAGCATGCCGATCTCCTGGGTCCGTTCGAAGACGGACATCGCCAGGGTGTTGACCACGCCCAGCACCGAGATGATCAGTGCCATGCCGAGCAGGCCGTACATGATGTTCAGCGCGGTGTTGACCATGCCGCCCATCTCGTTGCGCATGTCCTGCCGGGTGACGACGCTCATCGCCGGGTTCTTGCCGAGGGCGTCGACGACGGCCTGCTGGTTGGCCTTGGTCTCGCCGCCGGTGGTGTTGACGTACACCTCGCGGATGTACTGGTCCTCGCTGTGCTGGGCCAGCACCTTGTTGTCGAGGACGTACGGGGACAGCAGGCCTTCGAGGTCCTTGTAGACCGCGCCGACCTTCAGGGCGCCCTTGCGGCCGTCGTCGAAGGTGACGTCCAGGGTGGAGCCCGCCGTCAGCTTCTGCTCCTTCGCGGTGCTCTCGGCGACCGCGACCTCACCCTTGACCAGGCTGTCCAGCGAACCGCTGGTGACTTCGATGTTCAGCAGGCGGCCGATGGTGGCCGGGTTGACGCCCGAGGCCGACCGGAAGGACTCGCCGACCTTGAACCAGCCGTCGGCCTGCACCGAGACGGCCTCGACGCCGGGGGCCTTGGCCAGGGTCTCGGCCACCGTCCTGTCGAGGCCGCCGATGCCGCCGGACATGGTGACCTTGTAGTCGGCCTTGAGCTTGTCCGTGCTCATCCGGTCGACGGCCTTGCCCATGGTGACGCCGAGCACCGACATGGTGGTGACCAGGGTCAGCCCGATGGCCAGCGAGGCGGCGGTGACGGCGGTGCGGCGCGGGTTGCGCACCGCGTTCTGCGCGGCCAGCTTGCCGGGGACGCCGAACAGCTTCTGCAGCGCGGGGCGGACGGCGGCGATGGCCGGCTTGGAGAGCAGCGGGAGCAGCACGATCATGCCGAGGAGCATGAAGAACGCGCCGCCGCCGATGACCATGCGGCCGTCGCTCTTCATGGACACGCCGAGGAAGACGACCCCGATGCCGAGGGCGCTGATGACGCAACCGAACACGTTGCGCAGCACCAGCGACTTGGCGCTCGCCGGCAGGTGGGCGCTGCCCATGGCGGCGACGGGGGCGATCCGACCGGTGCGCCAGGCGGGCAGCAGCGCGGCGAGGGTGGTGACGAGGACGCCGATGACCAGCGCGGCGACGATGGTGACGGGGGCGATCACGAGTTCGCCGCCGGGGATCTTGGCGCCGATCGCGTCCATCAGGGAGCGCATGCCGGCCGCGAGGCCGATGCCGCTGACGAGACCGATGGCGGCCGATACGGCGCCGACGACGAGGGCCTCGGCGAGCACCGAGCGCATGACCTGACCGCGGTTGGCGCCGACGGCGCGCAACAGGGCCAGTTCCTTGGTGCGCTGGGTGACCAGCATGGTGAAGGTGTTGTAGATGAGGAAGACGCCGACGAAGAGGGAGATGCCGGCGAAGGCGAGCAGCATGGTGCTCATGCCGCTCATCTGCTTCTTGATGTTGGCGGCCTCCTCGGCGGCGAGCGCGACGCCGGTCTGGGCCTTGGCGTTCTTGGCGAGGAGGGGCTCGATGTCGGCGAGCAACTGCTCGGCGGAGGTGCCCGCCTTGGCGCTGACGGAGAGCTCGTCGTAGAAGTCGGGCTGGAGGTAGAGCTGCTGGGCGACCCGGGTGTCGAAGAGCACCAGGCTGCCGCCGGCGTTGACGGCGCCGTCCTCGGTGGTGAAGACGCCGGTCAGGGCGAATTCCCGGACCGGGCCGTTGGTGGCGACGCGGACCTTGTCGCCGACCTCGTACTTGCCCTTGGCGGCGGTTTCCCTGTCCAGGGCGATCTGGTCGTCCTTGGTGGGGCCGGCGCCGGTGGTGAAGGTGTAGCGGGGGTCCTTGCCGTCCTTGACGGGGGCGTAGTTGGAGCCCTTGTTGGCCCAGCCCGAACCGATCAGCTTGCCGTCCTCGTCGCCGACGCCGGCGAAGCCGGACACCCGGCCGGAGACGGCGTCGACGCCCTTGACGGCCTTGACCTTGTCGAGGGTCTGCCGGCTGATGCCCGGCTCCCCCTCCTTCTGGCCCTCCTCGTTGCGGCCCTGGCCGTAGGAGGTGACGGAGACGGCGACGCCGTCGTAGCTCTTGGCCGACTGGCCGGACAGGGCCTTGCTGAGGGTGTCGGTGAAGATGAGGGTGCCGGAGACGAAGGCGACGCCGAGGGTGACGGCGAGCACCGTCATCAGCAGCCTGGCCTTGTGCGCGAGGACGTTGCGCAGGGCGGTACGGAACATGGGGATATCAGTCCTGGTGGGCTGGAAGTCTGGAGGAGGTCTTCGGGGGCGGCGGGGGCTCGCGCGGCGCGCGGTGCGCCCCGGGGTTCAGCTGGTGCGGCCCTTGGCGTCGAAGGCCTTCATCCGGTCCAGCACGCCGTCGGCGGTGGGGTGGGCCATCTCGTCGACGATCCGGCCGTCGGCGAGGAAGATGACGCGGTCCGCGTAGGAGGCGGCGACCGGGTCGTGGGTGACCATGACGACGGTCTGGCCGAGCTCGCGGACCGAGTTGCGCAGGAAGCCGAGGACCTCGGCGCCGGAGCGGGAGTCGAGGTTTCCGGTGGGCTCGTCACCGAAGATGATCTCCGGACGGGAGGCCAGGGCGCGGGCCACGGCCACGCGCTGCTGCTGGCCGCCGGAGAGCTGGGTCGGCCGGTGCGAGAGCCGCTCGGAGAGGCCGACCATGGCAATCACGGTGTCCAGCCACTGCTTGTCGGGCTTGCGGCCCGCGATGTCCATCGGCAGCGTGATGTTCTCCAGGGCCGTCAGGGTCGGCAGCAGGTTGAAGGCCTGGAAGATGAAGCCGATCTTGTCCCGGCGCAGCTGGGTCAGCTGCTTGTCCTTGAGGGAGCCGAGCTCGGTGTCGCCGATGCGGACCGAGCCGGAGGAGAAGGTGTCCAGTCCGGCGACGCAGTGCATCAGCGTGGACTTGCCGGAGCCCGACGGGCCCATGATCGCGGTGAACTGGCCCTGCGCGAACTCGACGGAGACGTTGTCCAGCGCGACGACCCGGGTCTCGCCCTGGCCGTACACCTTGGACAACTGCGTCGCACGGGCGGCCGAGGCCTGGAGGGTGTGCGGGGCGTAGTTCATGGCGGTCAAGGGGGGACTCCTGTCGGGCGGACTGCGGAACGGCGGGACGGTTCCATCCTCACGGCGACCCCCGGGGTTCCGGATCAGCCGAGGTGCCCGTTCGCAGGCCCACTGGAGTCTGACCGGACGTCGGCCGGACTCCTCCTTTGGTATGACAGTCACCCTGAGGGTGTCCATGTCACCGCCCGACCGGCACGCGGCGGTCGGGGCCGGCCGGGGGGTGGCGGAAGGGGTGGCGGGAGGCGGCGAAATCACGTCAATCCCGCGCCGGCGACAGGCCTCGTCCGGAACGGGGCCGACCGTGACTTATCGGCCCTGACGCCCCCTCAATCACCAATAAAATCAGACAACATCGGATAGACGGCCGTCTGGCGCCGAGGGCGTTCCGGATAGGCTCGCGTCAGCGTTCAAGGCTTTTCCACGGGGCCCGCTGCGCCTTGCCCGGATGGTGGAATGCAGACACGGCGAGCTTAAACCTCGCTGGCCCTCGGGCCGTGCCGGTTCAAGTCCGGCTCCGGGCACTTCAGCAGCCGTTCCGTTTATCCTCTGCGCCCGACCGCGCCTTCTCCTAAGATCCTCCTCCAGCGGTAGGGTGCTTTTTTTGCGAGCGCATTACTCTTGAGAACAAGGCTGCACACGGTGGCCATGGAGGAGTGAGATGAGGAGCAGTAACCCGGTCTTCTCGCGACGGGGGTTCAGCCGCGACAACGGCGGCTACGCGGGCTTCGAGGCGCAGCACGCGCAGGCCGGGACCGCGACCAACCCGTACGCGACGAATCCGTACGCCACCGACCCCACCACGGGGATGCCGGCGGCGCCGGCCAACCACAACGCGATGACCATCGACGACGTCGTGAGCCGTACGGCCATGACGCTCGGCACCCTGGTCGTCACCGCGGCGCTCGCCTGGATCTTCCTTCCGGTCGACGCGGCCAACCTGAACGTCTCGTACGGCATCGCCATCGGCGCGATGCTCGTGGCGTTCGTCTTCGCGATGATCCAGTCGTTCAAGGCGAAGGCCTCGCCGGGGCTCATCCTGGCCTACGCCGCCTTCGAGGGCGTCTTCCTCGGGGTCATCAGCTCGGCCACCAGCACGTACTTCGGCGCCGGCGTGGTCATCCAGGCCGTCATGGGCACGATGTGCGTCTTCGCGGGCGTGCTCTTCGCCTACAAGATGCGCTGGATCCGCGTCACCCGCCGCTTCACCGGCTTCGTGATGGCCGCGGCCGTGGGCTTCATGCTCCTGATGCTGACCAACCTGCTGATCACGCTCATCGTGGGCGGCGACGGCCTCGGACTCCGCAGCGGCCCCCTGGGCATCCTGTTCGGCGTCATCGGCATCATCCTCGGCGCCTGCTTCCTCGCCCTCGACTTCAAGCAGGTCGAGGACGGCGTCGCCTACGGCGCCCCGCGCGAGGAGGCCTGGCTGGCCGCCTTCGGTCTCACCACCACCCTCGTGTGGATCTACATCGAGATGCTCCGGATCTTCCAGATCCTCTCGGGCAACGACTAGCCGGACCGCCCCGGGGCGCACACGGCACCGCAGCACGGGGAAGGCCCCGCGAGCACACCGCTCGCGGGGCCTTCCCGCGTTCAGGACGGACGTCGGAGGTCGGACGGGGATCGGTGGTCGGGTTGCGGGCTCAGGGGGGCGGGTGGCCGTGGCGGGCGACCGCGGCGGCGGCCTCAGCCGAACCGGCGGGCGGCTCTGCGCAGGTCGTGCTCGTGGATGATCGCCTTGGCCTGGCCGTGCGACAGTTCGTGCGCGCCGCGCAGCCAGCTGACCTTCTCCTCGAACCGGAGGAGGGACGGGCCCTCGTCGACGGCGCGGAGCCAGTCGGAGATCTCACGACCGGTGCTCTGCGGGATTCTGTCGATCATGTTGCGGTGGGTCTGTTCGGAGAACTCTACGGACATGGGCGCCTCCGGAGGTATCGCCGTGCTGTTCTCTTCACGCCACCGTGCCGGCGAGTTCGCCCGTTGGCAATGGCGCGGTAGCGGCGCGTAAGGTCGGCCGGGTGCTCGATACCTCACCCCTGACCGTCGCCGTGGAACGATTCGCCGACCGCCTGAGGGCGGCTCCGCAGAGCCGACTGCAGCGCGGCGCCGCGGAACAGGCACTGGCCCTGGCCCGGGAGCTCGCCGTGCGGGCACAGCGGCTGGAGGAGGCGGCGTCGCAGGCCGGGCGGGGGGCGGCTCCGGCGCCCGCGCGCGAGGTGCCGGACGCGGGGATCTTCGTCGTGGGGGACCAGCTGTCGGTGACCGGCCTGGACCTCGCGGAGGCCCTGCGCGCGGCCCCGGACGCCGGAACGGCCCCGTCCGTACTGCTGGACGAGGCCGTGGAACTGGTGGAGCGGGCGGAAGTCAGAGCGATGCGATGACGCGGTCCGCGAGGATGTAGACGTTGCTGTCGGGGTCCTCGGAGTCCCCGCAGGAGAACGTGAGCGCGTACGCGCCGGAAATCCCGGACCCGCCCAGCAGGACGGGCGCGGTGCCGGCCCGCAGGGCCTCGGAGAGGCGCTCGGCCGTCTCCCGGTGGCCCGGGGTCATGCACAGCGTGGTGCCGTCCGTGAAGACGTACACGTCCAGGGTGCCCAGCGGGCCGGGACGGACGTCCGCGAGGGCCGTACGGGCCTCCGCGAGCTCCTCCAGGCGGTTCACCGTGCGCTCGTGGTCCGCGCCGTGGTGCGCCTGCACCGGTACGAAGTCGGGGTGCGAGGGGTGGCGCCGGCGGGCGGCGGCCAGTTCGGCCGAATCCTCCGGGTACTCGTCGGCGAATTCCTCGCCGAGCACCGGCTCCAGCCCGACCAGGTCCGCCTGCCGGGGCAGGAAGACCGGGCCGTCCTCGCCGAGCCCGGGCAGGCCGCCCAGCAGCGAGGGGGCGTCGGCGGCGTCACGGGCCTCCTGCGCGGCCCAGAAGGCCCGCGCCTCGGCCAGCTCCCGCTCCCGCTCCTCGGCGAGGGCTTCGGCCACGGCGGCTCGTATCTCGGCTGCGGGGGACTCCACGGCGCTGCGGGCGTGCGGGACGGCTGCGGCGGCGCGCGGACGGGCCGGCAGGGCCAGCTCACCGCGCAGGGCGGTGACCTGCTTGCGCAGCCCGTGTACGGCGTGCAGCGCAGCAGCGCCCACGGCCGTGGCAGCGGCCGTGGTCAGCAGCAGGGCAAGAGACATGGCGCTCACTGGCTTACTCCCGATTGATTCGATCCCCCGACTTCCTACATCAGCTTGTCCTCTGCTGGGAATGGCGTGCAGTGCATTACGTCATGAATTGGACAGGTCTTTCGTCCTCGGGGCACCAGGGGGAGGGTGCCTGAGCTGGGCAAATACCGATCCCCCGGGACAAAGGTCACATCCTGGGGGAGATTCGGTCACAGGTCGGCCGCGACGGGGTTAGATCCGACGTCAGTAGAGCTCACTCATCTGGAGTATCCCTTGCGGCATCAGGGGTTCCGCCTTGATCGCCCATGGAAACCCGGCGATCGTGACGATCCGGACACCCTGCGCTACGACGCGCTTCGACCCGGCTCGACTCGGCCGGCCTCAGCTCAGCCGCGGGCTTTTTTGGTCGCGTTCCGCTTCGCCTGCGCTGCG
>NZ_JBEZKS010000070.1:0-32194 GCF_040651775.1 Streptomyces sp. NPDC048383 | reverse complement strand
CTGCGGGCGGGTGCCGTCCCTCGTTCCTCGGGGCGGCCCCCACCCTCCGCTACGCCTCAGCTCAGCCGCTCGCTTTTTTGGTCGCGTTCCGCTTCGCCTGCGCTGCGGGCGGGTGCCGTCCCTCGTTCCTCGGGGCGGCCCCCACCCTCCGCTACGCCTCAGCTCAGCCGCTCGCTTTTTTGGTCGCGTTCCGCTTCGGCTGCGCTGCGGGCGGGTGCCGTCCCTCGTTCCTCGGGGCGGCCCCCACCCTCCGCTACGCCTCAGCTCAGCCGCTCGATGACCATCGCCATGCCCTGGCCGCCGCCCACGCACATCGTCTCCAGGCCGAACTGCTTGTCGTGGAACTGGAGGCTGTTGATCAGGGTTCCGGTGATGCGTGCGCCGGTCATCCCGAACGGGTGACCGACGGCGATGGCCCCGCCGTTGACGTTCAGCTTCTCCAGCGGGATCTCCAGGTCCCGGTAGGACGGGATGACCTGGGCCGCGAAGGCCTCGTTGATCTCGAACAGGTCGATGTCGTCGACGGTCAGGCCGGCCCGCTTCAGGGCCTGCTTGGACGCCTCGACCGGGCCCAGGCCCATGATCTCGGGGGAGAGGCCGGTGACGCCGGTGGAGACGATCCGGGCCAGCGGGGTCAGGCCCAGGTCCCGGGCCTTGGTGTCGCTCATGATGACCAGCGCGGCGGCGCCGTCGTTCAGCGGGCAGCAGTTGGCGGCGGTGATCAGGCCGTCGGGGCGGAACACCGGCTTCAGGCCCTGCACGCCCTCCATGGTGACACCGGCGCGCGGGCCGTCGTCCAGGGAGACGACCGTGCCGTCGGGGGTGGTGACCGGGGTGATCTCGCGGGCCCAGAAGCCGTTCTTGATGGCTTCCTCGGCCAGGTTCTGCGAGCGGACGCCGAACTCGTCCATGTCCTGGCGGGTCACGCCCTTCAGGCGGGCCAGGTTCTCGGCGGTCTGGCCCATCGAGATGTACGCGTCCGGGACCAGGCCGTCCTCGCGCGGGTCGCGCCAGGAGGCGCCCGTGCTCTGCGCGACCTCGGCCGTACGGGCCTCCGCGTCGGCGAAGAACGGGTTGTGGGTGCCGGGCATGCCGTCCGAGGAGCCGTTCGCGAACCGGGAGACGGTCTCGACGCCCACCGAGATGAAGACGTCGCCCTCGCCCGCCTTGATGGCGTGCAGGGCCATCCGGGAGGTCTGCAGGGACGAGGAACAGTAACGGGTGACGGTGAGACCCGGCAGGTGGTCCATGCCCATCTGCACGGCCACGATGCGGCCCAGGTTGTGGCCCTGCTCGCCGCCCGGGAGGCCGCAGCCCAGCATCAGGTCGTCGATCTCGCGCGGGTCCAGCCCGGGCACCTTGGCGAGCGCGGCCTGGATGATCTGCGCGGTCAGGTCGTCCGGGCGGACGTCCTTGAGCGACCCCTTGCCTGCGCGCCCGATGGGGGAACGGGCGGTGGAAACGATGACGGCTTCGGGCATCGGGACTCCAAGGGGTGCGTCGTTGCGGGACCGCATGCGAAGTTACCGCCCCGTACGGTCGAGGTCACGGGCCTCGGCGTGTGATGCGGGTCGCTCCGCGGGGTGACAGGACCAAGGATGCCGCCACCGACTCCCCGGCCGCCGGCCCCCCCCGGCCCCGCCTACCGGGGTTCCGCGACCGGGGCCGTGGGGGCCTTGGGGGTCGGGGCCGGCCCCGGGGCGGGTTCCTCGCCGGCGACCCGCCGCCTGCGGCGGTGCTTGAGCAGGGCCCAGGGGCCCCGTGCGCCGGTGACCTCGGTGCCGGCCTCACCCGCCGCCGCGGACGCCGCCTTGGCGACGGGCAGCATGTCCTCGTCCCGCGAGACGTCCAGCCGGTCCGACTCGGGCCACAGGCCCAGCGCCGCGCACATGGTGGGCAGCACGGCCATGGCGGCCGTCGCGTATCCCTCCGCCGACGGGTGGTAGGAGTCCGGCCCGAACATCTCCCGGGGGTTCGCCGCGAACTCCGGCCCCAGCAGGTCGCCCATCGAGACCGTCCGGGCCCCCAGGGCCAGCACGCCGATCGTCTGGGCCGCCGCCAGTTGCCGTGAGACCCGGCGGGCCATCCAGCGCAGCGGCTGGTAGACCGGCTCGATGGTGCCGAGGTCCGGGCAGGTGCCCACCACGACCTCGGAGCCGGCCAGCCGCAGCCGCCGCACCGCCGAGGTCAGCAGCCGGACGGATTGGGTCGGCGGCATCCGCCGCGTCACGTCATTGGCGCCGATCATGATCACGCACACGTCCGGCGGCGGCGCGTCCCCGTCGAGCAGCAGGCCCACCTGCCGGTCGAGGTCGTCGGACATCGCCCCGGACAGCGCGACGTTGCGCAGCTCCACCGGCCGTTCGGCCACCGCGGCCAACCCCGACGCGAGCAGCGCCCCCGGTGTCTGGCGGGCCCGGCGCACCCCGAGCCCGGCCGCCGTGGATTCGCCCAGCATGCCGAGCCGCAGCGGCCCCGGGCTCAGCTCGGGGCCGCCGAACTCGCTCCCGTACAGCCCGTCGGCCCGCGGCGGGTCCGGCAGGCCGGTGCCCACCGTTCGCTTCGCGAACTGGACCTCGGCCAGCACCAGACCCACCGCGGCGGCCCCGACGAGCCCCAGCCCGCCGCCGCCGTACGCCGCGCCCGCCGCGATCCGGCGGGCCGTCCTCGCCCTGGACACCCTTCGAGCCACCTCCATCCGCGCTCTGGTCCCGATGACCTACCTGCCCCGTAGTGCGGGTCGGCCAATCCCTTTCCGCTTACTCTGGCCGGACCTCCCGGAGAACCCGTGGAGTCCCCTCCTTGGAGAACATGGTGCAATTCCACGACTCGATGATCAGCCTCGTCGGCAACACCCCGCTGGTGAAGCTCAACCGTGTGACCGAAGGCCTGCAGGCCACCGTCCTTGCGAAGGTCGAGTACTTCAACCCCGGTGGGTCCGTGAAGGACCGGATCGCCGTCCGGATGATCGAGGCCGCCGAGCAGAGCGGTGCCCTCAAGCCCGGTGGCACCATCGTGGAGCCCACCAGTGGCAACACCGGTGTAGGACTCGCCATCGTGGCCCAGCAGAAGGGCTACAAGTGCATCTTCGTCTGCCCTGACAAGGTGTCCACGGACAAGATCAACGTCATGCGCGCGTACGGCGCCGAGGTCGTGGTCTGCCCGACCGCCGTCGACCCCGAGCACCCGGACTCGTACTACAACGTGTCCGACCGCCTCGCGCGCGAGCCCGGCGCCTGGAAGCCCGACCAGTACAGCAACCCGAACAACCCCCGTTCGCACTACGAGACCACCGGTCCCGAGCTGTGGGAGCAGACGGACGGGAAGATCACCCACTTCGTCGCGGGCGTCGGCACCGGCGGCACCATCTCCGGTACCGGCGGCTACCTGAAGGAGGTGTCCGGCGGCACGGTCAAGGTCATCGGCGCCGACCCCGAGGGTTCGGTCTACTCCGGCGGCAGCGGCCGTCCGTACCTGGTCGAGGGCGTCGGTGAGGACTTCTGGCCCAGCGCCTACGACCGCAACGTGACGGACGAGATCATCGCGGTGTCCGACAAGGACTCCTTCCAGATGACCCGCCGGCTCGCCAAGGAGGAGGGCCTGCTCGTCGGCGGCTCCTGCGGCATGGCCGTCGTCGCCGCGCTGCGCGCCGCCGAGGGCCTCGGTCCGGACGACGTCGTCGTGGTCCTGCTGCCCGACAGCGGCCGCGGCTACCTCAGCAAGATCTTCAGCGACGAGTGGATGGCCGGTCACGGCTTCCTGGAGGAAGCGGGCCCCTCGGCGCGCATCGGCGACGTCCTCGCGGACAAGGAGGGCGGCATCCCGTCCCTGGTGCACATGCACCCCGAGGAGACCGTCGGCCAGGCCATCGAGGTGCTGCGCGAGTACGGCGTCTCCCAGATGCCGATCGTCAAGCCGGGCGCGGGTCACCCCGACGTCATGGCCGCCGAGGTCATCGGCTCCGTCGTCGAGAAGGAGCTCCTCGCGGCGCTCTTCGCGCAGCGCGCCTCCCTCAGCGACCCGCTGGAGAAGCACATGAGCGCGCCGCTGCCGCAGGTCGGCTCCGGTGAGCCCGTCTCCGAGCTGATGGCGGTGCTGGGCGAGGCCGACGCGGCGATCGTGCTCGTCGAGGGCAAGCCCACCGGCGTCGTCAGCCGCCAGGACCTGCTCGCGTTCCTGGCCAAGGGCGCCAAGTAGCGGGGGCGGCCCCCGGCCGGAGCGCTTCCGGCCGGGGGCCGAACCGTCGGGGCCGATCCGTCGGGGCGGGGACCGGGCCGTTCGCGCCGGGGGCCGTACGTTTCCGGCCGGTCGCGCAAACGGTACGGGCCCGACACGTCACGGCAGCACCGGCTTAACACGCGTTCGGCACAGTTGGGGGTGTCGGCAGGGAGGACCGGGGAACCGGAAGGCCCCGCCGGCGTCACGAACGGCGTCCGTGCGCCTCCGGAGCGGCTCCCGGACCACGCGGACGCCACAGGACGCGGACGGCCCTGACCCGGCCCGTGTCCCACGCGGGGACCGCCGTCGTCCCGCCCCCCGGGAGACCGGGGGTGCGGCGGTCCCCGCGCAAGCTTCCCCGCGGACCCGCCGGAGCGGGTCCGCGGGGCACCCCTCGGGCAGCCCGGCGGACGGACCCGGGCCCGTCCGTCAGTCGGTGCGGTCCCTGCCGCGGCTCCCGAGACCCCTCTTGGACGCGTGGATGAAGTTCACGCCCAGGATCCCCGCCCAGCAGACGAGCAGCCCGCTCAGGTGGGCCTGGGTCGCGGCGATCGCCGACAACGGGACGGCCAGCACCAGGGTGATCACGGCGAAGCCGAAGCGTTCCCCGAAGTTGCCGACGGCCGTCACGGCCGGGTCGGGGGAGCCGCCGCGCGCCGCGAGCAGGCGTTCCTCCGCGAGTCGGCGCCGCACCTGGGTGTCGACCTTCTCCACGAACGATTCCACCAGCGCCGCCTCGTACTCCGGCCCCAGCTCCCGCCGGGCGTCGAGGGTGGCGCCGAGTTCCTTCTTCAGGTCTTCGACCTGGGGGGAATGGGCTGTCATGCCCCCACCGTAGGAACCGGAACGCGCGCCGGCACTGGGGCTAGCCCCCGTATCCACGGGTCCGGATCGCGGGCGCGGCTTGCCGAGCTGCATAACCACATGCAGAGTGCACCGTGACTGAATATCTCGCCGATGACGGGACGGAACGGAGGGGACGGCGATGAGCGACGGCCCGGCCGCACGGCTGCAGAAGCTGTTCGAGGGGCACCGGCTGACGCCGACCCAACGGCGGATCGCCCACTGCATGGTGCGCGGGGCGGCCGACGTGCCGTTCCTGTCCAGCGTGGAACTCGCCGAACTGGCCGGGGTGAGCCAGCCGTCCGTGACCCGGTTCGCGGTGGCGCTCGGCTTCGACGGCTACCCGGCGCTGCGCCGCCACCTGCGGGAGGTGGCGCCCGCCGGGCGGGAGCCGCAGCCGCGGGAGGACGCGTACAACGAGTACCAGCAGGCCGTTCAGGGCGAGATCGAGAACCTGCGCCGGCTCGCCGCGATGCTCGCCGACCCGACGCCCGTCGAGGAGGCCGGCCGGCTGCTCGCCGCGTCCGCGCCGCTGCCGGTGCTGGGGCTGCGGGCGGCGTCCTCGCAGGCGCGCGGGTTCGCGTACTTCGCCGCCAAGGTGCACCCCGACGTACGGCTCCTGGACGAGGCCGGCTCGATGCTCGCCGACCGCATCGACGCGGCCGCCACCGCCGGCGCCACGGCCCTGCTCTGCTTCGCGCTGCCCCGCCACCCCCGGGAGGTCGTCGAGGCCCTGGACCACGCGCGGGGTGCCGGGCTGACCGTCGTGACCGTCGCGGATTCGGCGTTCGCACCCGTCGCCCGGCACTCCGACCTGCTGATCCCGGCGCCCGTCGGCACCGGGCTCGCCTTCGACACCGCCTGCGCGCCGATGCTGCTGGGCCGGGTGCTGCTGGAGGCCATGGCCGACGCGCTGCCCGACGCCCAGGCCCGGCTGGAGGCCTTCGACGCCCGGGCCGCCGCCCGCGGACTCTTCGTCGAGTAGCCCGCACGGCGGCGCCGCCGGCGGTCAGCGGTAGTTCAGCTCCGCCAGCTCCGTCGCGAGTCGGCGGCGCAGGGCCGGGACGCGGGCCAGCACGGGCAGCGCGGTGTTGCGCAGGGTGCGCAGCAGCGGGTTGCGGGTGGTGGCCACGCGGGTCATCCGGTCGGTGAGGGACACCACGCGCAGGGCGACGGGCCGCCTGCGGGCCTCGTAGCCGTCGACGGCGCCGGTGGCCAGGGCCCGACCGAGGGCCCAGCCGTCCTGGATGCCGGTGTTCATGCCCTGGCCGCCGGCCGGGCTGTGGACGTGGGCGGCGTCCCCGGCGAGCAACAGCCGGCCGGCGCGGTAGCGGTCGGCGACCCGGTGGTGGACCCGGAACCGGGACGACCAGACGAGTTCGCGGACCACGGCCTGGCCGGGGGTCCGCTCGTCCATCAGCCGCCGCACGAAGGCCAGGTCCGGTTCGGCCGGGGCGTCGGCGACGGTCGCCACGATCCGGTAGTGACCGCCGCGTCGGCCCCCGGTGCGGGAGGTGCCCCCGGGGAGCGGGGCGATCACGACGAGACCGTCCCCGCCGAAGGCGAGGGCGACCTCGCGGGAGCCCGGGGTCCAGTCCCCGACGACGTCGGCGAGGACGAAGGACTCCCCGTACGTCTTGCCGGTGAAGCCGATGCCGGCGCTCTCGCGGACCGTGCTGTGCATGCCGTCCGCGCCGACGGCGTGGGCGGCGCGCAGGGTCGCGCCGCCGGAGGTGGTCAGGGTGACGCCGTCCGCGTCCTGAACGACGCCGGTGACCTCGTGCGGGCGGTGGACCTCGCCGCCGAGGGCGCGCAGCGCGGCGAGCAGGACGGCCTCGGTCTCGTACTGGGGGACCATCAGCGCGTACGGGTGGGCGGTGGGCAGTTCGTCGAAGTCGATGGCGGCCAGGGGGCGCGCGCCGTCGCGGAGCCGGAAGCGGGTGACGGGGATGCCGCGGTCGATCAGGTCGCGGGTCAGGGCGCCCGTCGGGTCGAGTTCGTCGAGGACCTCCAGGGTGCGGGCGTGCACGACGGCGGCGCGGGAGGTGTTGGCGCCCTCGGCCTGCCGGTCCAGGAGCACGAAGTCGATTCCGGCCCGCGCCAGGGTCACGGCCAGGGCGAGGCCGGTGGGTCCGGCGCCGACGATGGCGACCTCGGTGCGGTCGGGGAGCGGGAGCGCGGGGGTGCTGGTCATGGCGGCCGGCCTCCTTCAAGGGGTCAACGGTTGTTGGCCAACGGTTGTTGGCATCAGCGTGCGCCGAAACGTCTGGCATGTCAACGCTTGTTGGCCTACGGTTGTTGGCATGACGGTACGCAGATCCGAACAGACCCGGAGGGCGATCCTGCGCGCGGCGCGCGAGAGGTTCGCCGCCCAGGGGTACGAGCGCACGACCATCCGCGCGGTCGCGGCGGACGCCGACATCGACCCGTCGATGGTGATGCGTTACTTCGGCAGCAAGGAGGGGCTCTTCGACGCGGCCCTCACCGTCGACCTGCGCCTGCCGGACCTGGCCGCCGTCCCGCCGGCGGAGCTGCCGGCGGTCGTGGTGCGGCACTTCGTCACGCGCTGGGAGGGGGACCCGGCCGATGACGCGCTGCTCGTGCTGCTGCGCTCGGCGGTGACGAACGAGCAGGCGGCGGCCCGGATGCGGGAGGTGTTCGCGGTGCAGGTCGCCCCGGCGCTCGCCGCGAGCCTGGGCGTCGAGCGGGCCGCCCGCGCTGCGGGGCTGGTCGCCGCCCAGCTGCTCGGACTGGCCGTGAGCCGCTACCTGCTGCGGCTGCCCCCGGTGGTGGCCCTGACCCCGGACGAGCTCGTCGCGGGCCTGGCCCCGGCTCTGGCGGCGACGTTGGGGCAGGCGGGCGGGGCGGAGACGACCGGGACGGAGACGACCGGGGCGTAGGCGGTCGTGGCGCGGGCGGAGTCGCCCCGGGCGCCCTGACCTGCGGCGACGGTGGCGGGCCGGGCAGGCGGGCGCCCGGGCCGGCAGCTGCGCCGGCCGACCGGCGCGCGGCCCCCGCCGCGCCGGGCCCTACAGCAGGGCGTCGCGCAGGGCGCCGCCCGCCTCCGCGACGATGTCCGCGAGGGACTGCGCGGCGCGCAGCGGGGTGAAGCGCACCGCGCCCGCCCCCGCGATCGTGAACCCGTGGACGGCCGGCCGGGGCAGGCTGTTGTACCCGTAGGGGGCGGTGAAGAAGTACGCCCCCGTGTCCGGTACGGCGATCAGGTCGCCCGGCGCCAGCTCCGGCAGCTCCCGGGCGGTGGCCAGCAGGTCCCCCGCGAAGCAGGCCGGGCCCGCGACGTCCTGGGCGAGGAGCGGGCCCGACTTCGGGGCGCCCTCGGCGTCGTACGGCAGGATCCGCAGCGGCCAGACCTCCGGCGCGTACACGGTCCGGGTGGCCAGCTGGACGCCCGCGTGGGTCAGCGCGACGGGGCGGCCGCCCGCCGTCTTCGTGTACTCGACGCGGGCCAGCACCAGCCCGTGCTTCGCGAGCAGGGACCGGCCGAACTCCGTCACCAGCCCGTACGAGCCGTCGAAGAGGGCGGGGACGGCCCCGCGCAGCGCCGCCACGTACTGCCCGTACGTCGGGGTCGGCTCGTCCGAGGCGAAGTTCACCGGCAGGCCGCCGCCGATGTCGAGGGTGTCGACCTGCCGGCGCCCGGCCGCCGCGTTGATCTCCTCGGCGAGCGCGTGCAGGTCCCGTACGCCCCGCGCGATCCGCGCCGGCGGCACGCCCTGCGAGCCCGAGTGGACGTGCAGCCGGGTGAGCCAGGGCCGGTCCAGGAAGGCCCGTACGAGCCACGCGCGCGCTCCCGGGTCGCGCAGCGGCACCCCGAACTTGGAGCGGGCGGTGGCTGTGGACAGGGCCTCGATGGCGCCCGCGCCGGTCTGCGGGTTGATCCGGACGCCGAGCGCGGAACGCGTCGGGGCCGCCGCCACGAGGGCGTCGAGCCGGGCCAGCTCCTGCCGGTTGTCGGCGTTCACCGTGACCCCGAGGGCCAGCGCCTCGCGCAGTTCGGCAAGCGTCTTGGCGGGGGAGTCCAGGACGACGCGGTCCGCCGGGAGCCCCGCCGCCCGGGCCAGGGCCAGCTCGCCCGGCCCGGCCACCTCGCAGCCGATCCCCTCGGCGGCGAGCAGCCGCAGCACCGGGACGAGCGGGGTCGCCTTCACCGCGAAGGTGTGCAGGACGGGCGTACCGGGAGCCGAGGCGGCCGCGAACGCGCCGGTCAGCGCGGCGGCGGAGGCCCGGATCCCGTCGGCGTCGAGCAGGCACACCAGCGGCGGCGCGACCCGTTCGTGCGGGCCGCCGCCGATCAGGCCCTGCGCGACGGCGGCCCGTACGGCCAGGTCACGGCGGGCGGCGGGGTCCGGCGCGAAGGGCGGGATGCGCGTCTCGGTGGCCATGTCCGTCATCCCACCACCCGCCGGCCCGACCCGCAGCTGTTGACTGGATCTATTCATGCCGCGAGGATGTGAATGGATTGACCAACACCGGAGGAGGCACCCGCCATGTCAGGACCCCGCCCCGTACGGGCCGCGCGAGGCACCGAGCTCAGCACCCTGGGATGGCAGCAGGAGGCCGCCCTGCGGATGCTGCAGAACAACCTCGACGCCGAGGTCGCCGAACACCCGGACAAGCTGGTCGTCTACGGCGGCACCGGCAAGGCGGCCCGCGACTGGCGCTCGTACGACGCGATGGTCCGCACCCTGCGCACCCTCAAGCAGGACGAGACGATGCTCGTGCAGTCCGGCCGCCCGGTCGGCGTCATGCAGACGCACGAGTGGGCGCCGCGCGTCCTGCTCGCCAACTCCAACCTGGTCGGCGACTGGGCCAACTGGGAGGAGTTCCGCCGCCTGGAGCACCTCGGCCTGACCATGTACGGGCAGATGACCGCCGGTTCGTGGATCTACATCGGTACCCAGGGCATCCTCCAGGGCACCTACGAGACCTTCGCCGCCGTCGCCGCGAAGCTGCACGCGATCGGTAAGGGAGGGGTCGGCGGCACCCTCGCCGGCACGATCACCCTCACCGCCGGCCTCGGCGGCATGGGCGGCGCCCAGCCGCTCGCCGTCACCATGAACGACGGCGTCGCGATCTGCGTCGACGTCGACCCGCGCGCCATCGACCGCCGCATCGAGCACCGCTACCTCGACGTCAAGGCCGACAACCTGCGCCACGCCCTCCAGCTGGCCGTCGAGGCCCGCGATGCCCGCAAGCCGCTGTCCATCGGCCTCCTCGGCAACGCCGCCGAGCTGCTCCCGCAGATGCTCGCCGAGGGCGCGCCGATCGACATCGTCACCGACCAGACGAGCGCCCACGACCCGCTCGCCTACCTGCCCGTCGGCGTCGCCTTCGACGACATGGCCGACCTCGCCGCCAAGGACCCGGCGGGCTTCACCACCCGCGCCCGCGAGTCCATGGCCCGGCACGTAGAGGCCATGGTCGGCTTCATGGACGCGGGCGCCGAGGTCTTCGACTACGGCAACTCCATCCGCGGCGAGGCCCAGCTGGCCGGCTACGACCGCGCGTTCGCCTTCCCCGGCTTCGTCCCCGCCTACATCCGCCCGCTGTTCTGCGAGGGCAAGGGCCCCTTCCGCTGGGCCGCGCTGTCCGGCGAGGCCTCGGACATCCACAAGACCGACAAGGCGATGCTGGAGCTGTTCCCCGAGAACGAGTCCCTGCACCGCTGGATCAAGATGGCGGGCGAGCGGGTCCACTTCCAGGGCCTGCCCGCGCGCATCTGCTGGCTCGGCTACGGCGAACGCGACAAGGCCGGTGAGCGCTTCAACGAGATGGTCGCCGACGGCACCCTCGCCGCGCCGCTCGTCATCGGCCGCGACCACCTCGACTGCGGTTCGGTCGCCTCCCCGTACCGCGAGACCGAGGCCATGCTCGACGGCTCCGACGCCATTGCCGACTGGCCGCTGCTCAACGCCATGGTCAACGTCGCCTCCGGCGCCTCCTGGGTCTCCATCCACCACGGCGGCGGCGTCGGCATGGGCCGCTCCATCCACGCCGGTCAGGTCACCGTCGCCGACGGCACCCCGCTCGCCGGCGAGAAGATCCGCCGCGTGCTGACCAACGACCCCGGCATGGGCGTCATCCGGCACGTCGACGCCGGCTACGACCTCGCCGAGGCCGTCGCCGACGAGCGCGACGTCCGCGTCCCGATGCGGGAGGGTGACTCCGCGTGAGCCACGGTTCCTTCCCCGGCCCCCGGGGCGAGGCCCCGGGGGCCGGGGGGGCCGGTTTCCACAGCATGTGGGCCGACCTCGCCCCCATCGGCCGCCACCCGGACTCCGGCGGCTACCGCCGCTACGCCTGGACCGGCGCCGACGCCGACTGCCGCACCTGGTTCCAGGAGCAGGCCCAGGCGCGCGGCCTGACGTACGAGACCGACCGCAACGGCAACCAGTGGGCCTGGCTCGGCGACCCCCTCGCGGGCGACGCCGTCGTCACCGGCTCCCACCTGGACTCCGTCCCCGACGGCGGGGCCTTCGACGGCCCGCTCGGCGTCGTGTCCTCCTTCGCCGCCCTCGACGAGCTCCGCGCCCGCGGCGTGCGCCCCACCCGGCCGCTGGCCATCACCAACTTCGGTGACGAGGAGGGCGCCCGCTTCGGACTCGCCTGCGTCGGCTCCCGGCTCGCCGCCGGACAGCTGACCAAGGAGAAGGCGTACGAACTGCGCGACGCGGACGGCATCGGCCTGCCCCAGGCCATGGAACAGGCCGGCTACGACCCGGAGACGATCGGCGCCGACCCCGAACGCCTCGCCCGGATCGGCGCCTTCGTCGAACTCCACGTCGAACAGGGCCGCGCCCTGGACCTGTCCGGCGACCGCGTGGGCATCGCCTCCGCGATCTGGCCCCACGGCCGCTGGCGGTACGACTTCCACGGCGAGGCCAACCACGCGGGGACCACCCGCCTGGTGGACCGCCGCGACCCGATGCTCACGTACGCGGCGACCGTCCTGGCCGCCCGCCAGGAGGCGACCCTCGCGGGCGCCGTCGCCACCTTCGGGAAGATCTCCGTCGAACCCAACGGGGTCAACGCCATCCCCTCCCTGGTCCGCGGCTGGCTCGACTCCCGGGCCGCCGACCAGGCCACCCTCGACACGGTCGTCACCGCCATCGAGAAGGCCGCCCGCGAACGCGCCGACCGGGACGGCATCGACCTCGCCGTCGTCCGCGAGTCCTTCACGCCGGTCGTCGAGTTCGAGCACGCCTTGCGTGACGAGATGAACCGGATCCTCGGCGGAGCGGTCCCGGTCCTGGGCACCGGCGCGGGACACGACGCCGGAATCCTCTCCGCCACCGTCCCGACCGCCATGCTGTTCGTACGCAACCCCACCGGCGTCTCCCACTCGCCGAAGGAGTTCGCCGCCGAGGACGACTGCGAAGCCGGCGTCCTGGCCCTCGCCGACGTACTGGAAGGACTGGCGTGCAGGTGACCGCGCCCACGACGTACTGGCTCGAACACGCCTGGCTCGGCACCCACGTCGAGCCGGGCGTCACCCTCGCCGTCGCCGCCGACGGCCGGATCACCGGCCTGCTCACCGGCGCCGACGCCCCGCCCCCCGGGGCCGCGGTACTGCGCGGGCTGACCGTCCCGGGGCTGGCCAACGCGCACTCCCACGCCTTCCACCGGGCCCTGCGCTCCACCGTCCAGGTCGGCTCCGGCACCTTCTGGACCTGGCGTGACGTCATGTACAAGGTCGCCCAGAACCTCACCCCGGACAGCTACTACGCGCTCGCCCGCGCCACCTACGCGGAGATGGCCCTCGCCGGCATCACCCACGTCGGCGAGTTCCACTACGTCCACCACGCCCCCGGCGGTACCCCCTACGCCGACCCCAACGCGATGGGCGAGGCGCTCATCGCGGCGGCGGACGCGGCGGGCATCCGCATCACCCTCCTCGACACCGCCTACCTGGCGGCCGGCTTCGGCCAGGCCCCCAACGCCCACCAGGCACGGTTCTCCGACGGCACCGCCGACGCCTGGGCCGAGCGGGTCTCCGCCCTCAAGGGCGGCGGGCACGCCCGCGTCGGCGCCGCGATCCACTCGGTGCGCGCGGTCCCCGCCGACCAGCTGGCCACCGTCGCCCGCTGGGCCGAGGAGCGGCAGGCGCCCCTGCACGTCCACCTCTCCGAGCAGACCGCGGAGAACGACGCCTGCCGGGCCGCCCACGACCGCACCCCGACCCAACTCCTCGCCGACCACGGCGTCCTGGGCCCCCGCACCACCGGCGTCCACAACACGCACCTCACCGACGCCGACATCGCCCTGCTCGGCGCCACCACCACCGGCACCTGCATGTGCCCCACCACCGAACGCGACCTCGCGGACGGCATCGGGCCGGCCACCCGCCTCCAGCGGGCGGGCAGCCCGCTGTCCCTCGGCAGCGACAGCCACGCGGTGATCGACCTGCTGGAGGAGGCCCGCGCGATGGAGCTCAACGAGCGCCTGCGCAGCCGCACCCGCGGCCACTGGACGGCCAACGCCCTGCTGACCGCGGCCACCGCCGACGGCCACGCCTCCCTCGGCCTGCACGACGCGGGCCGCCTGGAGATCGGGGCGCTCGCCGACTTCACCACCATCGCCCTGGACTCCGTACGGACGGCCGGGGCGCTGCCCCGGCTGGGCGCCGAGACGGCGGTGTTCGCGGCGACGGCGTCGGACGTTCGGCACACCGTGGTCGCCGGCCGCCACATCGTCCGCGACGGCGCCCACACCCTCGTCCCGGACGTCCCGTCCGCCCTGTCCGAGTCGATCGCGGCGCTGCGCGCCTGACTCGCTTTCCCGGCCCCGGCCCCGGCCCCTGTCCGGGCACGCCCGCGCCCCCTCCCGGCGCCACGGGGGCTCCGCCCGGGGAACGGCTAAGGGGCGGGGCGGGGAAAGGAACTCCCCGAGAGGAACGCATGACCACCACCGTCATCACCAACATCGGCAGCCTCGTCACCAACGACCCCTCCGTGGGCGACGGATCCCCCCTCGGCCTGATCGAGGACGCGGCCGTCGTCATCGAGGACGACACGATCGCCTGGGTCGGCGCGGCCACCGACGCCCCGGCCGCGGACACCGCGTTCGACGCGACCGGCCGGGCCGTCATCCCCGGCTTCGTGGACTCCCACTCCCACCTCGTCTTCGCCGGCGACCGCACCGCCGAGTTCAACGCCCGCATGTCCGGCCGCGCGTACTCCGCCGGCGGCATCCGCACGACCGTCGCCGCCACCCGCGCCGCCGACGACGCCGCACTCGAAGCCAACCTGCTGCGCCACCTCCACGAGGCCCGCCGCCAGGGCACCACCACCTTCGAGACCAAGTCCGGCTACGGGCTCACCGTCGCCGACGAGGCCCGTGCCCTGCGCATCGCCGCCGCGCACACCGAGGAGGTCACTTACCTCGGCGCGCACATCGTCTCCCCCGACTACGCCGACGACCCGGCGGCGTACGTCGACCTCGTCACCGGCGAGATGCTCGCGGCCTGCGCCCCGTACGCCCGCTGGGTGGACGTCTTCTGCGAGAAGGGCGCCTTCGACGGCGACCAGGCCCGCGCCATCCTCACCGCGGGCGCCGCCGCCGGGCTGATCCCGCGCATCCACGCCAACCAGCTCTCCCACGGGCCCGGCGTCCAGCTCGCCGTGGAGCTCGAAGCGGCCTCCGCCGACCACTGCACCCACCTCACCGACGCGGACGTCGACGCCCTGGCCCAGGCGGCCGCGACGACGGTGGCGACCCTGCTGCCCGGCGCCGAGTTCTCCACCCGGGCGCAGTGGCCCGACGCCCGGCGCCTGCTGGACGCGGGCGCCACCGTGGCCCTGTCCACGGACTGCAACCCCGGCTCCTCCTACACCAGCTCCATGCCGTTCTGCATCGCCCTCGCCGTACGGGACATGGGCATGACCCCCGACGAGGCCCTGTGGTCCGCCACCGCCGGCGGCGCCCGCGCGCTGCGTCGCGGCGACCTCGGCAGGATCACCCCCGGCGCCCGCGCCGACCTGGCCCTCCTGGAGGCCCCCAGCCATGTCCACCTCGCCTACCGCCCGGGCGTCCCGCTCGTCTCCGCGGTGTGGCAGCGCGGGGTCCGCGCGGCCTGAGGCGCGCGCCGAAGCGCCGTACGCGACGGCCCGGACGGGGCCGCGGACGGGCCCCCGCCGGGCCGTCCCCGGCCACCGGCCGGGCCGTCGCCATGTCCGGATCGGCCCGGCAGCGCCTCCCGGCCGGGCCCTCACGGCCCGCCGGCGGGCCCGGCGCACCCCTCTGACCAGGCCTTTCCCGCGCCCCGGACGGCCGGAAACCGTACGGCCGAAAGGGCGTCGATCCGGGCCGTCCTGTGTCTTCCCTCCGTAAGGCCCCGGGCGTACCTTGAGCCACCAATCTGATGTGTCGTCAGTAACTTGTGGCCGAGGGGAAGACGAAGGTGTCCGACCGGAAACGTTCCACCGCGCTCGCGCTGGCCGCCGCGGCGGCCGCATCGGCGGTCCTGCTCACCGCCCCCGCCGCCCACGCCGCCGTGATCGACGTCGAGTACAACTGCCAGACCCCGATCGGGGACAAGTCGGCGGTCTCGCCGATCGACATCAAGGCCGTCAAGGAGGGCGACGGCTACAAGCTGACGATGTCCTTCCAACGGGGCGTCTCCTCCAGCCCCATCGAGCTGGGCAAGGGCGCCATGAGCCCCAGCGCGGTCATCCTGGCCGACGGGGCGGAGAAGGTCTCGGTGCCGGTCTCCGGCGCGCCCAACTCCGAGGCGGTGCCCGCCAACACCCCCATCAAGATCACCGACCTCTCGGGCACCTACACCCCGAAGAAGAGCGGCAAGGTCACCTTCACCGCCGGGGTCCTCACCATCAAGGCCATGGGGACCACCACCACCTGCACCCCCGGCAACAGCCCCAAGCCGTCCCTCGAACTGGAGGTCACGGCCGCCGGCGGCGCCAAGGACCCCGCCCCGCAACCCGGCACCGGCCAGAGCTCCGCCCCGAGCACCCTCCCGCAGACCGGGCCCGCCGAGTCCGCCCTCGCGCTCGGCACCCTCGGCGCGACCGTCGTGCTCTCGGGCGCGGTCGGCGTGCTCTGGCTGACCCGACGCGGCCGGCAGGCCCAGCGGACCCGGCCCTGAACGGAGCAGCCCCGGCCATGCCCGTGCTTCCCGTCCCCCCACGGCCCGGCACCCTCCGGCGACTCGACACCGCCGGGCGGTCCGGCGCCCTCGCGCGGCTCGGCGTCCTCGCGCGGCGCGGGTTTCTGCGACGGCCAGGCGCCCTCGCGGGGTCCGGCGTCCTCGCGGGGCTCGGCGTCCTGCGACCGTCCGGCGTCCTCGCGCGGCTCGGCGTCGTGCTGCTCGCCGCCGCCGTCGCGCTGTTGTGCGGCGTCCCGGCCGCGGCCGCCGCCGACGGGCCCGGGTGGACCGCCGAACCGGCGGCCGGCCGGCCCGGCGCCGCGCGCCCGTACTTCTACCTCGCGGGCGCCCCCGGAGCCGTACTGGAGGACCGCCTCACGCTGGCGAACACCTCGGACCGGGAGCGCGTCGTCACCCTGCGCGGTGCCGACGCCCACAACACGGCCGACGGCGCCTTCGCCGTACGACCCGCCCGGGAGTCCGTCGGAGCGGGCTCCTGGATCAGCTTCGGCGGCTCCGCCACCGTGCGGATCCCGCCCCGCACCCGCGCCGTCGTCCCGTTCACCGTCACCGTGCCGCCCGCCTCGGCCCCCGGCGACCACCCGGCCGCCGTCGTCGCCGCCGAGGACGGGCGCGAAGTGGGCGTACGGGTCCACCTGCGGGTCAGCGGCCCGCAGCTGGCGGCCCTCACCGTCGAGGACGTCGCCGTGCGCGGCAAGGGCGCCTCCGCCGTCGTCGCGTACACCCTGGTCAACCGCGGCAACGTCGCCCTCGCCCCCGAGATGGCGATCCGCGCCACCGGCCGCTTCGGCGAGGTCCCCGGCCGCGCCGCGCGCGCCCTGCCGGTGGAACTGCTGCCCGGTCAGCGGGTCGAGCTGACCGAACCCTGGCCCGGCGCGCCGGTCCTGGACCGGGTCGACCTCACCGTCACCGTCACCGCGCCCGGCGCCGCCCCGGCCACCGCGAGCACCACCGCGTGGTTCGTGCCGTGGGGCATCGCCACCCTCACCGGCGGCGGCCTGCTCCTGCTCGGCGGGACCGCCGCGGCCGCGCTGCTCCTCGTACGCCGCACCCGGGGCGCCCCGCACGACCGGCCACCGCCGGAACCCGCCGCCGCCCGGGACCGGGCACCGCACCACGAGCTGACGGGAGCATCCAGGTGAGCCGCACCCCGGGCGCGAAGGCCCTGCCCCTCCTCGTCGCGGCCCTGGCGGCGTTCGCGCTGGCGCTGCTGCCCGTCGCGGCGCCCGCCGTCGCCGACGAGGGCAAGGCCGCCGCGGCGCTCTCCCTCCAGGAGGCCGCCAAGGGCACCGAGATCACCGTCACCGGCACCGGCTGGCGGGCCAGGACGATGGTGATGCTGCTGGTCTGCGGCCAGAACATGATCGGCGGCACCAACAGCTGCGCCAACGCCGACGGGGCCGCCGTCGCGGTCGCCGCCGACGGGGGCTTCACCGCCCGGCTCCAGGTCGTCGCACCGCCCAAGCCCTGCCCCTGCGTGGTCAACGTGGCCTCCGTCAACGGGGACCAGTCCACCGTCGCCCTCCCGGTGCGGATCACCGACCACGAGAGCGCCCCGCTGCCCGCCGAGTCCGGGACGGCCCGGCTCGCGATGCTCACCGGAGTCCGGCTCCAGGGCGACGACGGGGTGCTGACCTGGTTCGGCGCCCCGCCCGCGCGCCGGTTCACCGTCACCGTCGGGAACCTGGGCTCGGCCCCCGTCAAGGACCCCGTCTTCCAACTCGGCACCGCCCACGGGGTGTTCGCCCCGACCTGGGAGGAAGCCCGGTGGAAGGGCACCATCGTGCCCGGTGGCAAGGCCGAGATCGGCCTGGACGTGGCCCTGCCCGCCGGGGCCCACGGCGACTACACCGTCTCCCTGAAGTACGGGGACACGGTGGTCGCCGCCCAGCCGTGGGGCGTGGACCGACCGTACGGGGTGCTGCTGTTCTGGGGCCTGCTCCTGGTGGTGGTGCCGACCGCGCTGTTCCGGGCCGGGATGGCCGTCGTCGACCGGCTCCGACCGCGCGACGCCCCGGCCGCCGGTGGCCGCCACCGCGGCGCGAAGGCCCTGGACGCCGCCACCGCGGTGACCGCCCGGCTGCCGAGGATCCCCGCCGCGCGGGGCTCCGCGCCGGCCGCCCCCCAGACCCCCACGGCGGTCCTGCCGTGGTTCACCCCCGAGGAACAGGCGCCGGCACGGGACGCGCCGGCGGAACAACCGCAGACATCCGCACCGTCCGATCAAAGTCCGACAACGAAGGGACATTCGTGAACACCCAACGGAGGGCGAGCGCGGCCCTGGTCGCGCTGCTGCTCGGCGGCGCGGGCATCGCCATGGCGGCTTCCCCCGCCCAGGCCGCCGATGCCATCTACAAGGTCAAGTGCGTACCGCCCGCGGGCGGCGGCGACCCGGTGGAGGGCGAGAGCACCGTCAAGATCACGGCCCCGGCCACGGCCAAGGTGGGCGATGAGGTCGACGTCTCGTGGGAGACCGTCAAACCCGCCTCCAACAACACGGACCTCATGGTGATCCCGAAGGACTCCGTGGTGCCCACCGGCTGGTTCACGGTCGGCGGGGGAGGGGGCGAACTGAAGGTCGTCGGGGAGAAGAAGAACCCGGAGATCCCGAAGAAGGCCCCCATGGTCATGTCGACGATGAAGGGCAAGCTGAAACTGACCAAGGCGGGCAAGGTCACGCTGACGCCGGGCCGGTACGAGGTCGCCGTCTCCTTCCCCTTCGGCACCTTCGTCACCAAGTGCGCCCCGGTGGGCACCGTCTCGGGAGGCGCCACCATCGACGTCTCCGCGGGCTCCACGGGCGGCACGACGACCGGCGGCACGACGACCGGCGGGGCAACGACGGGCGGGGCAACGACGGGCGGAGCCACCACCGGCGGAGCCACCACCGGCGGGGCAACGACCGGCGGAGCCACCACCGGCGGAGCGACCACCGGCGGCGGCGGGGGTCAGACCGACTTCCCGGGCAAGCCCGTCGAGGTCGCCTTCGACTGCGGTCCGGTCGTCCCCGGCGGCATCAAGACGCCGGTGACGATCAACGCCAAGAAGAACGGCGGCGACTACGAGCTGACGGTCAAGACCGCCAAGGGCGCGATGGCCGCCCCCATGGCGCTGCCGGCCGGCGCGCTCAAGCCCTCGATGAACGTCAAGCTGGGCGGCGCCGACTCCGGCACGGTCAAGGTCTCCGGCCCGGCCAACGCCGAGCCCATCCCCGACAAGGCCCCGGTCAGCCTCAGCGACATGACCGGCACCTACAAGCCCGGCAAGTCGGGCAAGGTGACGCTGAGCCCCGACCAGCTGACGATCGACGTCACGATGGCCCCGGGATCCACCCCGATCAACGTGCCCTGCAAGGCGACCAGCAGCGGCGTCTCGCTGGAGCTGGACACCTCCGCCCAGCCCGGCGGCAGCGGCTCCACCACGGCCGGCACCACCGGAGCCACCACCGGCGGTTCGTCCGCCGCCTCGGGCGGGCTCGCCGAGACCGGCGCGGAGGACGAGGGCGGCATCCAGGCCCTCGCCCTGGTCGCCGGCACGGTGATCCTGCTCGGCGGCGCCGTCTTCGCCTTCACCCCGTGGCGCCGCCTGCGCGGCACGCGGTAGGCACCCCGTACGACGCCGTACGCACCCCGTACGACGGAACGGCCCGGCACGCCGTGTGGCGTGCCGGGCCGTTCCGCTGCGCGGGGTGCGTCAGTGGACGCTGCCCATCAGGGCCTGGACGCGCTTGCGGTACATGTACACCGCGAAACCGGCGGCGGCGGCGAGCGTCGCCTGCATCGCGATGATCCCGGTGCCGTTCAGGTCCACGCCGGCCAGCGACAGCAGACCCGTCGTGCAGTCACCGGCGGTGACCGCGAGGAACCAGACACCCATCATCTGGGAGGCGTACTTCTGCGGGGCCATCTTCGTGGTGACCGAGAGGCCGACCGGGGAGAGGCACAGCTCGGCGATGGTCTGGATCATGTAGATCGAGACCAGCCACATCGGCGACACCTTGGTGCCGTCGGAGGCCATGCTCATCGGGACGACGAAGACGAAGAAGGAGCCACCGACCAGGACGAGACCCATCGCGAACTTCACGATGGTGTTCGGCTCCTGGTTCTTGCGGGCCAGCCACAGCCACAGCCAGGCGAAGACCGGCGCGAGCGCCATGACGAACAGCGGGTTCAGCGCCTGGTACCACGTGGTGGAGGGGTCCCAGCCGAACAGCGTGCCGGTCTTGGAGTCGGCGAACAGCGACAGGGTCGAACCACCCTGGTCGTAGATCATCCAGAAGACGGCGGCGGCGATGAAGAACCAGATGTACGCGGACATCTTCGACTGCTCGGGCGCCGAGAGGTCCTTGTCGCGCTTGATGCGGGCCAGGACGACGACCGGGATGATCAGACCGGCGATGGTGATCGGGTACAGCGCCCAGTTGATCGTGAACATGCCCATGGCGGTCACGGTGCCGTAGAAGGCGGCGACGATCGCGACGGCGGCGACGACCTTGACGATGATGCCGTTGCGCTCGGTGGCGGACAGCGGGTTCGGGACGATGCTGCTCTGCGGGCTCAGCGTGCGGCCGAAGACCAGGAAAACGATCAGGCCCAGACCCATGCCGATCGCGGCGAGCAGGAAGCCGAGGTGCCAGTTGACGACCTCACCGACGGTGCCGATCGCGAACGGCGCACCGAAGGCACCCAGGTTGATGCCGACGTAGAACAGCGTGAAGCCGCCGTCACGACGCGGGTCGTCCGCACCCTTGTAGAGGTGGCCGACCATCGTGGAGATGTTGGCCTTCAGCAGACCGGAGCCCACGGCGACCAGCAGCAGACCGACGAAGAACGCGATCTGACCCGGCAGCGCCAGCGCCACGTGACCGGCCATGATCACGAAACCGGCGATGGCGACGGTCTTGCGAGCACCCCAGACCCGGTCGCCGAACCAACCGCCGGGCATGGCCATGAGGTAGACCATCGCCACGTACACGGAGTAGATCGCCGTGGCCGCGCCCATCTTGTAACCGAGGCCGCCGCCCTGGCTGCCGGTCGCGGCGTCCGTACCGCCGGAGACCAAGTACAGGACGAGGAGCGCACGCATGCCGTAGTAGGAGAAACGCTCCCACATCTCGGTCATGAACAGCGTGGCCAGGCCGATCGGGTGGCCGAAGAGGGTCTTCTCGTGAGCGGGGCTCGGAGAAGCCGTCGTCAGGCTGGAAGCCATGGTCGATCCTTGCTTGCTCGGGACGCTCGGCTTCGTGAGCCGAACTGCGCCCGGTGGGGGGTGGCCGGCACCGGCGACGGATGTCCCACCCCACGCCCGGGGGTCTCGGCCTCCGGGGTGCCGGAGTCGAAGGGTCAGCCATCACCGGGATCCACGCCCGGCGCGCACCTTCGCGCGCAGGGCCCGGCCCACAGGTCATTCACTGTCATCTGGGTCGGAGCAATCCGACCAGAGCAGAATTTGAGGTCCATGGCTCGCTTTTCGGCACAAGGATCCCCGGAGTAGTGCATGAGGCGTCTCGCCACCATACGACACGACACTGCGGCATATGGAAGGACTTGAGAGATGGATCACAGGTTCCGAGGGAACCGATCGACCATATTCGAAGGCGCCGGGTCGTATGCGAGCACAGATGGTGGGGGTCCCGCAGGAGGGCCTCTCCTTTGACCCGTCGCGGACTAACATCACCCACATGACGCGTGTACTGCTCGCCGAGGACGACGCATCCATCTCGGAACCCCTGGCCCGCGCCCTGCGCCGGGAGGGGTACGAGGTCGAGGTCCGGGAGGACGGCCCCACCGCCCTGGACGCCGGACTCCAGGGCGGCATCGACCTCGTCGTCCTGGACCTCGGCCTGCCCGGAATGGACGGCCTCGAAGTCGCCCGCCGGCTGCGCGCCGAGGGCCACGGCTTCCCGATCCTGGTCCTGACCGCCCGCGCCGACGAGGTCGACACGGTCGTCGGCCTCGACGCCGGCGCCGACGACTACGTGACCAAGCCCTTCCGACTCGCCGAGCTGCTCGCCCGCGTCCGGGCCCTGCTGCGGCGCGGCGCCGCCGAGACCGCCCAGCCGCCCGCCACCCACGGCGTGCGGATCGACGTCGAGTCGCACCGCGCCTGGATGGGGGAGGAGGAGCTCCAGCTCACCGCTAAGGAGTTCGACCTCCTGCGCGTCCTCGTCCGCGACGCCGGCCGGGTCGTCACGCGCGACCAGCTGATGCGCGAGGTCTGGGACACCACCTGGTGGTCCTCCACCAAGACCCTCGACATGCACATCTCCTGGCTCCGCAAGAAGCTCGGCGACGACGCGGCCAACCCGCGCTACATCGCCACCGTCCGCGGCGTCGGCTTCCGCTTCGAGAAGAGCTGACCCCGCGCCGTCCTAGGGCATCCTCTAAGGATGCGCCGCCGCCTGATCAACTCCACGCTCGCCGTGGTGCTCGTCGTGATCGCCGTGTTCGGGGTCTCCCTGGTCATCGTGGAGACCCGGACCATCACCAGCAGTGCCCAGGACCGGATCGGGTCCGAGGCCCTGCGGCTGCTCGGCATCGTCGAGGCGGACGCCCTGGAGCGCGAACCCGTCGACGCCGCGGCCCTCGCCGAGCAACTGGACCTCGGCACGTACGCCCGCATCACCGTCCCCGGGCAGCAGGTCGTCGAGGTCGGGCAGCGCGTCGAGGGCAGCGTCATCCGCGGCACCGCGACCGGCGAACAGGGCGAGACCGTCGTGGTGGAGGAGACCCGCTCCACGGTCACCAAGGAGGTCGGGCGGACCCTGGCCGTGGTCGGTGCGGTGGCCCTGCTGGCGGTCGTCGCGGCCGTCCTGCTCGCCGTGCGCCAGGCCAACCGGCTGGCCTCCCCGCTCACCGACCTCGCCGAAACCGCCGAGCGTCTCGGATCGGGCGACCCGCGGCCCCGTCACAAGCGGTACGGAGTGCCCGAGCTGGACCGGGTCGCGGACGTACTGGACTCCAGCGCCGAGAGGATCGGCCGGATGCTGACGGCCGAACGGCGCCTCGCCGCCGACGCCTCGCACCAACTGCGCACCCCGCTGACGGCCCTGTCGATGCGGCTGGAGGAGATCACCGTCACCGACGACCTGGAGACGGTACGGGAGGAGGCGACGATCGCCCTCACCCAGGTGGAGCGGCTCACCGACGTCGTGCAACGGCTGCTCACGAACTCCCGCGACCCGCGGACCGGCTCGGCGGTCCCCTTCGACTTGGACGAGGTCGTCAAACAACAGGTGGAGGAGTGGCGGCCCGCCTACCGCAGCGCCGGACGGGCCATCGTGCGCTCGGGGCGGACGGGCATGCGCGCCGTCGGCACGCCCGGGGCGGTCTCCCAGGTGCTGGCGACCCTCGTGGAGAACGCCCTGATGCACGGGGGCGGCACGGTCGCGCTACGCACCAGGGTCATCGGCAACCAGGCCGTACTGGAGGTCACCGACGAGGGCCCCGGCGTTCCGCCGGACCTCGGCAACCGGATCTTCGAGCGGGCCATCAGCGGCCGCAATTCCACGGGCATCGGCCTCGCCGTCGCCCGGGACCTCGCCGAAGCGGACGGCGGCCGGCTGGAACTGCTCCAGACCCAGCCGCCGGTGTTCGCCCTCTTCCTCAGCCGTACCGCGCCGGAAGGGACGGAACCGACGCGCACGGTGCGGTGACGGCGGCAGCGGTGTCGTGCGGGCCCGAGGAGCCCGGTGCTACTTGGTGGCCGCCGGCTCCGGGGTGAGCGGCGCCACCGGCACGTCGTGGCCGTCACGCTGCTCGACGATCAGCGAGGGCGCGACAGGCGTGGGCAGGGCCTTGAAGACCCAGGTCCGGTAGGACCAGAAGCGGAAGACGGTCGCCACGCCCATGCCGACGAACTTGAAGATGTTGTTCTGCAACGAACTGTCCCAGCCGAACCCGTACGTCGCCACGTAGAGCACACCGCTCTCGATGACCATGCCGATGCCGCTGAACAGCACGAACAGGAACATCTCGCGCCGCCGGCCGCCGAGGTCGCGGTCGCGGTAGGTGAAGTACCGGAAGCCGATGTAGTTGGTGATGATGGCCACCACGATGGCTATGACGTTCGCGCGCACGATCTGCAGGTCGGTCGTGCTCCGGAGCAGGTTGAACACACCGAAGTTGACCAGGACGCCCAGCCCGCCGACCGCGCCGAACTTGATGACCTCCCGCGCGAGGCCGCGGAAGCGCTCGGTCAGCGGTGCTGCTTTCGGCGTGCTCATGTGAAGGCTCAGTCCCTGTCCGTCGTCGTCGCCCCTCGCCGGGACGTCACTCGATTTCGTCAACCCGTTCATGGTAAGTGTCGCCCCCGGGCCCCGTCCGTGGGTTGCCGCCCCATGGGACGCACGGCACACGGGCCCTCGTGCGGAACCGACGGGTCCGCTCCGGGCGGGCTCCGCCCGGGCGGGTCCGGATGGCGGAATACCGACGGATACCCTGGAGTGGTGACGTTCCCGGTAGTCGGCATGGTCGGCGGCGGACAGCTCGCCCGCATGACCCACGAGGCGGGTATCCCCCTCGGCATCAAATTCAAGATCCTCAGTGACACCCCACAGGATTCGGCGGCCCAGGTCGTGAGCGACGTCGTCATCGGCGACTATCGCGACCTGGAGACGCTCCGCGCCTTCGCGCGCGGCTGCGACGTGATCACCTTCGACCACGAGCACGTGCCCATCGCGCACCTGCGGGCCCTGGAAGCGGACGGCATCCCCGTCCGACCGGGGCCCGACGCGTTGGTGCACGCCGCGGACAAGGGGGTGATGCGCGCCCGGCTCGACGCGATCGGCGCGCCCAGCCCCCGCCACCGGATCGTGAGCGATCCGGCGGACGCGGTCGCCTTCGCGGACGAGGTGGGCGGCTTCCCCGTCATCCTCAAGACGGTGCGCGGCGGGTACGACGGCAAGGGGGTGTGGTTCGTCCGCACCCCGCAGGACGCGGAGGCCCCCTTCAAGGCGGGCGTCCCCGTCCTCGCGGAGGAGAAGGTCGAGTACGTCCGCGAACTCGCGGCGAACATCGTCCGCTCCCCGCACGGCCAGGCCGTCGCCTATCCCGTCGTCGAGTCCGTCCAGGTGGACGGCGTCTGCGACACGGTGATCGCCCCCGCCCCGAACCTCTCGGAGGAGCTGGCGGGCGAGGCCCAGGCCCTGGCCCTGCGCATCGCCAAGGAACTCGGCGTGACCGGCCACCTGGCCGTGGAGCTGTTCGAGACCACCGACGGTCGCATCCTCGTCAACGAACTGGCCATGCGCCCGCACAACAGCGGGCACTGGACCCAGGACGGCGCCATCACCTCGCAGTTCGCCAACCACGTACGGGCCGTCCTGGACCTCCCCCTGGGCGACCCGCGCCCGCGGGCCCGCTGGACGGTCATGGCCAACGTGCTCGGCGGGGACTTCCCCGACATGTATGCGGCGTACCTGCACTGCATGGCCCACGACCCGCAGCTGAAGATCCACATGTACGGCAAGGACGTGAAACCCGGCCGCAAGGTCGGCCACGTCAACACCTACGGCGACGACCTGGACGATGTGCTGGAGCGCGCACGTCACGCAGCCGGCTACCTCAGAGGAACGATCACGGAATGAGCACCACCACCGCCGGTCCCGTCATCGGCATCGTCATGGGTTCGGACTCGGACTGGCCGGTCATGGAGGCCGCCGCCAAGGCGCTGGACGAGTTCGAGATCCCCTATGAGGTCGACGTCGTCTCCGCCCACCGGATGCCGCGCGAGATGGTCGCGTACGGCGAGCAGGCCGCCGACCGCGGTCTGAAGGCGATCATCGCCGGCGCGGGCGGCGCCGCCCACCTGCCCGGCATGTTGGCCTCGGTCACCCCGCTGCCCGTCATCGGCGTCCCGGTGCCGCTGAAGTACCTCGACGGCATGGACTCGCTGCTGTCGATCGTCCAGATGCCCGCCGGGGTTCCCGTCGCCACGGTCTCCGTCGCCGGAGCCCGCAACGCCGGACTGCTCGCCGTCCGCATGCTCGCGGCCCACGACCCGGAGCTGCTGGTGCGGATGCGCGACTTCCAGCAGGAGCTCAACGACCAGGCCACGGAGAAGGGCAAGCGACTGCGTACGAAGGTCTCCGGCGCCGACGCCTTCGGGTTCGGCAAGTGAGCGCGGCGGACCTGCTCGGGCAGGCCCGGGAGCTGCTCGCCGCGCACCCCGTGGTCGACGGCCACAACGACCTGCCGTGGGCCCTGCGCGAGCAGGTCCGCTACGACCTCGACCGGCGGGACATCGCCGCCGACCAGAGCGCCCACCTGCACACCGACATCCCCCGGCTGCGGGCCGGCGGCGTCGGCGCGCAGTTCTGGTCGGTCTACGTCCGCACCGACTACACCGGCGACCGGGCGGTCAGCGCCACGCTGGAACAGATCGACGCGGTCGAACAGCTGATCGCGCGCTACCCGGAGGACCTGCGGCTCGCGCTGACGGCGGACGACATGGAGGCGGCCCGCGCCGAGGGCCGGATCGCCTCGCTGATGGGCGCCGAGGGCGGCCACTCCATCAACAACTCGCTCGCCACCCTGCGGTCCCTGCACCGGCTCGGCGTGCGGTACATGACGCTGACGCACAACGACACCATCGACTGGGCGGACTCGGCGACCGACGAGCCCCGGCACGGCGGCCTGAGCGACTTCGGCCGCGAGGTCGTCCGCGAGATGAACCGCGTCGGCATGCTGGTGGACCTCTCGCACGTCGCCGCGACGACGATGCGCGACGCCCTCGCGGTCTCGGCCGCGCCGGTGATCTTCTCGCACTCCTCGGCGCGGGCCGTCTGCGACCACCCGCGCAACGTCCCGGACGACGTCCTGGAACTGCTGCCGGCCAACGGCGGCGTCGCCATGGTCACCTTCGTCCCGAAGTTCGTCCTCCAGGCGGCCGTCGACTGGACCCTGGCCGCCGACGAGAACCTGCGCGCGCACGGCTTCCACCACCTGGACACCACCCCGGAGGCGATGGCCCTGCACCGTGCCTTCGAGGAGCGGCGCCCGCGCCCGGTGGCCACCGCCGCCACCGTCGCCGACCACCTGGACCACATGCGCGAGGTGGCCGGGGTCGACCACATCGGCATCGGCGGCGACTACGACGGCACGGCCTTCACCCCGGCCGGCCTGGACGACGTCTCGGGCTACCCGAACCTGATCGCGGAACTCCTCTCCCGCGGCTGGTCCACCCCCGAACTGTCCCGACTCACCTGGTCGAACCCGGTCCGCGCCCTGCGCGACGCGGAAGCCGTGGCCCGCGACCTCTCCCCGACCACACCCCCGTCGAACACCCACCTCTGACACGAACGGGCTGGCCGCCCCCCGATCCCGCCGGCGTGCGAGGCGCGGGGTCCGGGGGCGGCGCCTCCGGCAACGGACCCGCACCCGGGCGGTGCTGCTCGCCCTGCGGGCGGCGAACGGGCTGGCGATGGTCACCTTCGACACGGAGCGCACGGGCGACTCCCTGCACGCGGTCGCGGACCACGTGGACCACGTACGGGCGTTGGTCGGCCCGGAGGGCGTCGGTCTCGGCGCCGGCTTCGGCGCGGCACGGGCCCGCCCGCGCCCGGCCGGCCTGACGGACGCCTCGGGCTACCCGAGGCTGATCGCGGAACTCCTGGACCGGGGCTGGTCGGAGGCCGACCTGGCCCTGCTGACCTGGGGCAACGCCCAACGCGTACTGCGCGGCGTCGAGTTCACGGCCCGCGCCGCCCAGCACCGTAGAAGCTGAGCGGCACCTACGGACGGCCGAGCGCGACCTTCGCCCGGTCGACGCGCCCCGGCTCCGGCTCCGGCTCCGACACGGGGCCGGGGGTGACGGTCGCCCGCCACAGGCGCACTCCGGACCAGACGGCGGCGACGGCGAGGAGGCCGTTGCGCGCGCACAGCAGGAAGGTGCCGAAGCTCGTGCCGGAGAGGATCTCCCCGTAGTTCAGGGGGAAGATCAGGATGCTGAGCCCGGCGGAGACGACGATCAGCAGGGCGATCGGGCGCTGCGTGGTGTGCCGGCAGGTCAGGCAGACGGCGGCGATGCCGAGCAGCCACATCAGGTACTGCGGGCTGAGGACCCGGCTGGTGATCGTGAAGACCAGGATCGTGCACAGGGCGGCGTCCAGCGGCGTGGCGCTCGTCCAGCGCTTGGACTTCACGCGCCACAGCAGCAGGAGCAGGAAGCCGACGACTGTGAGCAGCAGCGAGAGCCGCGCGACGCTGGACACGTACGGGCCGACGTACTCGAAGGCGCCGAACTGGAAGTTCGTCTTTCCGGGCCAGAAGCCGAGGAGCTTGGCGAGCATCAGACCCGAGCCGCCGAGGGACTCGATCTGGATGCCGCGCTCGCCCTGGTTGCCGAGGAAGCCGAGGGCGTCGCGGAAGAGGAGGGCGAAGACGCCCAGCAGCACGGCGCAGGCGGCCACGGCCGAGACGATCGCGTCCCGCGTCGACTTGCCGCGGGGGGCGCCGATCAGGGTGAGCAGCGGCCACACCTTGATCATGGCGCCGACGCCGGCGAGGACGCCCGCGAGCTTCGGGCGGTAGCGCATGCAGAGCAGCGAGCCGACGGCGAACAGCGTGACCTGCAGGTCGATCTTCGTGAACGGCATCGACAGCAGGATCGGCAGCGCACCCAGCCACAGCAGCGCGCCGGCCATGCTGCCGTCGGAGCGGCGCGCGGCACGGATCAGGCCGATGGTGATCAGGGCGTCGCAGACGGCGGTCAGCGCGACCCACGCCTCGAAGTAGGTGAGGAACGGGAGCAGGTCGGGTGCGAGGAAGACGCCTGCCGCGCCCGGCGGGTACTGCCAGGTCGGGTCGTTGGGCGGCATGGTGCCCGTGGTGAGGACGTTGTACCAGGCGTGGTAGATCTGGATCTCCACGCCGACGAACTTGGTGCCGTGGAAGTCCTTCACCAGCAGGGCCATCATCCCGGCCCGCGTGGCCAGCCAGAAGACCGCCATGATCAGGAGGCCGCCGCGCCCGCGCAGGGCCGAGCGGAGGCGCCCCCGTCCGGGACGCGGACCGGTCCCGGGCACGGCTCCGGCGGGATCGGTCGCGAGGCTGCTTGTCGTCGTCATCGGGCGACAGTCTACTGAGCCCCTTCGGGTGCCCCGGCCCGCCCGGAGGCCGCCCGGCGGCGGGCCCCGGCGGAGCGCGCGTCCGCGGGTCAGGCCCGGGGGCGGCCCATCGCGCGGTAGGTCCAGCCCGCCGCCCGCCACCGGGTGGAGTCCAGGGCGTTGCGGCCGTCCAGGATCAGCGGCACGGTGACGACGGGGGTCAGCGCCGCGGGGTCCAGCTCGCGGAACTCGGTCCATTCCGTGAGGTGCAGGACGACGTCCGCACCCGTCACCGCGGCCACGGCGGACTCGGCGTACGCCAGGGTGGGGAAGACACGGCGGGCGTTGTCCATGCCCTTGGGGTCGTAGACGGTGACCTGCCCGCCCTGGAGGTGGATCTGCCCGGCGACGTTGAGGGCGGGGGAGTCGCGGACGTCGTCGGAGTCGGGCTTGAAGGTGGCGCCGAGGACGGCGACGCGCTTGCCCAGGAAGGAGCCGCCGACCGCGTCGCGGGCCAGCTCGACCATGTGGCCGCGGCGCCGCATGTTGATGGAGTCGACCTCGCGCAGGAAGGTCAGGGCCTGGTCGGCGCCCAGCTCGCCGGCGCGGGCCATGAAGGCGCGGATGTCCTTGGGCAGGCAGCCGCCGCCGAAGCCGATGCCGGCGCGCAAGAACTTGGCGCCGATGCGGTCGTCGTGCCCGATGGCCTCGGCGAGCTTGGCCACGTCGCCACCCGCGGCCTCGCAGACCTCGGCCATCGCGTTGATGAAGGAGATCTTCGTGGCAAGGAAGGAGTTGGCGGCCGTCTTGACGAGTTCGGCGGTCGGGAAGTCGGTGACCACCATGGGGCTGCCCTCGGACAGCGGCGTTTCGTACACCTCGCGCAGCAGCCTCTCGCCCCGGTCGCCGCGGACGCCGACGACGATCCGGTCCGGGTGCAGGGTGTCCTGGACGGCGAAGCCCTCGCGCAGGAACTCCGGGTTCCAGGCCAGTTCGACGTCCTCGCCGGCCGGGGCCAGCGCGGCCAGCTTCGCCGCGAGGCGCTCGGCAGAGCCGACGGGCACCGTGGACTTGCCGACGACGAGCACGGGCCGGGTCAGGTGCGGGGCCAGGGACTCCATGGCGGAGTCGACGTACGACATGTCGCAGGCGTACTCGCCGTGCTTCTGCGGGGTGTTCACGCAGACGAAGTGGACGTCGCCGAACTCGCCCACCTCCTCCCAGGAGGTGGTGAAGCGCAGCCGCCCGCTGGAGCCGGGCAGGCCCGCGACGTGCGCGGCGAGCAGGTCCTCCAGCCCCGGTTCGTACATGGGGACCCGACCGGCCGAGAGCAGCTCGATCTTCTCCGGGACCACGTCCAACCCCAGCACCTCGAAGCCGAGCTCGGCCATCGCGGCGGCGTGCGTCGCGCCGAGGTAACCGGTGCCGATCACAGTGATCTTGAGGGGGGCCATGAGTGCTCCAGAGGTGCGGGGCCGTTTGCGGCAACCGAGCATAGTCGGGCCCCGGGCGGGGGACGTTCCCCGCTGTCACGCAGCTCACGTACGCGGTACATATCGCTGCGGGGGTGCCGGACACTAAGATTTGGGTTACTTAACGGTAGTTAGCATCGTGCACTTGGGGAGTGAGAGATCTTGGCGGGTTCTGCCGACTTCGACCTGTACCGCCCGGCGGAGGAGCACGACATGCTCCGCGAGTCCGTCCGCTCGCTCGCCGAGGCGAAGATCCTGCCGTTCGCGGCGGCGGTCGACGAGGAGTCCCGCTTCCCGCAGGAGGCCCTCGACGCCCTGGTCGCCAGCGACCTGCACGCCGTCCACGTCCCCGAGAACTACGGCGGCGCCGGCGCGGACGCGCTCGCCACCGTGATCGTGATCGAGGAGGTGGCCCGCGTCTGCGCGTCCTCCTCCCTGATCCCGGCCGTGAACAAGCTCGGCTCCCTCCCGGTGATCCTCTCCGGCTCCGAGGAGCTCAAGGCCAAGTACCTCGGCCCGCTGGCCAAGGGCGACGCGATGTTCTCGTACGCCCTCTCCGAGCCCGACGCGGGCTCCGACGCCGCCGGCATGAAGACCCGCGCCGTGCGCGACGGGGACTTCTGGGTGCTCAACGGCGTCAAGCGCTGGATCACCAACGCGGGCGTCTCCGAGTACTACACGGTGATGGCCGTCACCGACCCCGAGAAGCGTTCCAAGGGCATCAGCGCCTTCGTCGTGGAGAAGGGCGACGAGGGCGTCTCCTTCGGCGCCCCGGAGAAGAAGCTCGGCATCAAGGGCTCCCCGACGCGCGAGGTCTACCTCGACAACGTGCGCATCCCCGCCGACCGCATGATCGGCGCCGAGGGCACCGGTTTCGCCACCGCGATGAAGACCCTGGACCACACCCGCATCACCATCGCGGCCCAGGCGCTCGGCATCGCCCAGGGCGCCCTGGACTACGCCAAGGGCTACGTCCAGGAGCGCAAGCAGTTCGGCAAGCCGATCGGCGACTTCCAGGGCGTGCAGTTCATGCTCGCGGACATGGCCATGAAGATCGAGGCGGCCCGCCAGCTGACGTACTCGGCCGCGGCCCGCTCGGAGCGCGTCTCCGGCGGCGGCCCCCACGAGGACCTCACGTTCTTCGGCGCCGCGGCCAAGTGCTTCGCCTCCGACGTGGCCATGGAGGTCACCACGGACGCCGTCCAGCTCCTCGGCGGCTACGGCTACACGCGCGACTACCCGGTGGAGCGCATGATGCGCGACGCCAAGATCACGCAGATTTATGAAGGTACGAATCAGGTTCAGCGGATCGTCATGGCGAGGAACCTGCCGTAACCCCTCCCGCAGGACCGTGCGCGCACGAGAAGGCCCCCGGCGTTCGCCGGGCGGCGGCAAAAGCCTTGATCCGACCATCGGCGGCCAGCCCGCGCTGCCGACTGAAGTCGATGTACGCCCCCGGCGACGACATCACCG
>NZ_JBEZKS010000069.1:0-40497 GCF_040651775.1 Streptomyces sp. NPDC048383 | reverse complement strand
CACTCCGCATTCGTCAAATCTCCCCGGCCAACCATGCTGACCAGCCTGGACCGAGACGCATGATCACATCAGGAGATCCAAGAAACAGAACCTAGGCGCGGAGCGCTTCGACCGCCCGTCCTTCCAGTTCGAGGCTGCGGTCCACGTGTTCGGCGCAGGCGTCGAAGAGGTCCCGGCGCTCCTCGGCCCGGGCCTTCGGATCGGCGGCGAGGGCGAGGGCGGCCAGGGCGGACCAGTGCCCGGCGGACTCCCGGAACAACTCCGCCGGTTCGGCGCGGCCGACGAGTTCGAGGAAGTCGGCGTACAGCGGGCGGGTGGCGCCCGGCGCCGTCCACTCCTCCTCCAGGCAGGCGTACAGCCGCGCGGTGCCCTGGCGGAGGGCTTCCGGGGAGCTGCCGAAGCGGCGCTCCCAGCCGGTCTTCGTGGTCCGGTCGCGCAGCTGCGCGGCGAACTTCTCCATGCCGGTGAAGCCGAAGTTGACGTCGAACTGGTTGCCCAGGACCGGCCCGGTGAGGTGGGTGACGGTGGCGGCGACGGCCCCGTCGACGTCCGGTTCGCCCTCGGGCGGCCCGGTCGGGACGATCAGCTGGTGGCGGCCCTTGCGGTGCGCGGTCCAGGCGGCTCCGAACTCCTCGCGGTCGATGCGGTGCGGGGTGTCGGCGCCGTCCTCGATCAGCAGGTCGTCGCCGTCGTAGCCGGCGATGACGACGGTGTACGGGTCCGTGCCGGTCATCTCGGCGTCCGGGTCCGCCTCGTGCCAGGGCAGGGAGGACCGGTCGACGACGCAGAAGGCGGGCTGTCCCTCGTCGAGGGCGGCGCGGACGCGGCCCCAGCGGGGCTTCATGGCGCGGGTGGCGTCGTACGGAACGCCCAGGCGGCCGAGAGCGACCTGGACCCAGGGCTCGGGGTGGGACTGGGCCACGATGGTGGGGATGGGGTCGCGGCCCGCGTACTCGAAGACGAAGTACATGAATCCGATGCCGCCCGCCAGGCCGGCGACCAACTCCTCCGGGTGGGCGCTGCCCAGGGCGTGTCGGATCAGGGAGGCCTCGCGGTGGCGTCCGGTACCGAAGTCTTCATACACGAGCACAGTCATGACATCAGCCTAGTTGCGCCCGGAGGCCCCTTTCTCCCCGAGGTGCCGAGCGGCGCGAGCGGTACTAGCGTTTGTGGGGTGAGAGCCGCCCCCACGGGGCACGCCCCCAGCGGCCGGAGTTCCCGCACGTCATGGACGGGGACCGAGGCTCTGTCGCGTGCCCGTCTCGGGGAGGTACGTCGCATTGGACGCGTCGCTGGGGCAGACGTGCGGACGTACGGAGGCAACGCCACGATCCGCGTCGCAGCGTGTTCACGTGCGGCCGCGGCCACCCGCTCCTGCCCCGAAGACGTGGTGGGAGGAGGGTGGAAGGAAGGGTATTCCCATGCATGCACAGAGAGCGAAGCGCCTGTTCGCGATTTCGGCTGCCGGCCTCCTCATGGCAGGCGGCGCCGCGATCGGCACCGCGAGTACGGCCTCGGCGGCGACCCCGTCGCACTCGGTCAGCTACCTCGCCGGTGGCGGCTGCGGCGGAGACTCCGACCACGGCGGCTGGTACAACAGCGGCTGGGACGACGATGACGACGACTGGGGCGGCTACGGCGGCCACGGTCACGGTCACGGCGACTACTGACTCCGCCCCACGGAGGAACGGTGCGCGGTCCCGCGAGGGGCCGCGCACCGCTGCGTTCCGGTGCCCGGGTGACCTCCCGATGGCCCGGCGACCTCCCATGTCCGGATGTGACAGGAAGCCGTCATTGCGGTCACCGATGGCGGCCCCCAGGATGGGTCCATGCCCCTCACCCACCGCGTCGTCATCGCGGTCTTCCCCGATGTCGACCTCCTCGACGTCACCGGCCCGGCCGAGGTCTTCGCGCTGGCCAACCGGGAGACCGCGGGCCGCGCCGGCTACCTGGTCCGGCTCGCGGGACCGACGGCGGGCGAGGTGCGGACGTCGGCCGGTGTGCGGTTGCTGGCCGACCTGGCCTTCGACGAGGTGGGCGGGCAGGTCGACACCTTGCTCGTGCCCGGCGCCGTGGACCCGGGCGACGAGGGGCCCCGGGCCCGCGTCGACCCCGATGTGGTGGCCTGGGTGAAGGAGACCGCCCCGTACGCGCGCCGGGTGGCCTCCGTGTGCGTGGGCGCCCATCTGCTGGCGGCGGCCGGGCTGTTGGACGGGCGGACGGCGACGACCCACTGGTCGACGGCGGCCCAACTCGCCGCCGACCATCCGGCCGTCACCGTCGACCCGGATCCGATCTTCGTCCGTACCGATCGTGGTCGGCTGTGGACGGGCGCCGGGATCAGCGCCTGTCTGGACCTCTCGCTCGCGCTGGTCGCCGAGGACCTCGGCGAGGAGGTGGCGTTGGCGGTGGCCCGGCAGTTGGTGATGTACCTCAAGCGGCAGGGCGGGCAGAGCCAGTTCTCCGTACCGCTCAGTCGGCCCGCGTCCGCCCGTCGGGACATCGACGCGCTGCGGCTGTGGATCGCCGACCACCTCGCCGAGGACCTGTCGGCGCAGGTGCTGGCGGCCCGCATGTGCCTCAGTGAGCGCCACCTCGCCCGCGTCTTCGTACAGGAGACGGGCGCGAGTCCCGCCGCGTACGTGGAGGCCGCCCGGGTCGAGGTGGCCCGGCGGCTGCTGGAGACCACCGACAGCCCGGTCGCGCACGTCGCGGCCGCGGCCGGGCTCGGATCCGCGGAGACCCTGCACCGGGCCTTCCGGCGGCAACTCGCCACCACCCCGGCGGCCTACCGCCGCCGGTTCCGCACCACGGCGGGGGCCTGACCCGTCGGGTCACCGTTTCCCTCCGTCCCCTCCACCGGGCCCGGGGGCCCTGCTCCGCCATGCCCGCGCACTGGAGCCCCGGCCCCCTCCATTCCTGGACACCTGAATTCCCGAACCCCCGAAAGGCACTCCATGAGCACGCCCACGCCCTCCACCACCCTGCGCGACGTCATCGGCCTGGACAACCGGCCTCCGAAGCTCGCCGACTCCGTCCTGATCATGGTGGACTTCCAGAACACCTACCGGACCGGTGTCATGGCCCTCGAAGGCGTCGAGGAGGCACTCGCGGCCGGCGCCCGTCTGCTGGAACGTGCCCGCGCCGCCGGCACGCCGGTCGTCCACGTCCTCAACGACGGCGGCGAGGGCACCCCGTACGACATCCGCGCCCACATCGGGGCCATCAGCGACGAGGTCGCCCCGGCGGCCGGTGAGCCGGTGGTGGTCAAGCACTTCCCGAACGCCTTCCACCTGACCGAACTGGAGCGGACCCTCACCGAGCTGGGCGCGGCGCCGGGCGGCGACCGGGACCTCGTCATCGCCGGCTTCATGACGCACATGTGCGTCACGTACACGGCCCAGGGCGCGTTCAACCTCGGCTACCGTCCGACCGTCGTCGCCGAGACCACCGCCACGCGGTCCCTCGCCGCCCCCGACGGGAGCGTCCTGCCCGCCGCCGCGCTCCGGGCCGCCGCGCTGACCGGCATCACCGACCTGTTCGGCGCGGTCGTCGCCACCGTGGACGAACTGCCCGCCTGACCCGTACGGACCGGCCCCCGGCGCCCCGGCGGGCGGGGGCGGTCCGGGGCGCGTGCCGTTGCGGGCCGTGAGCGGGCGACGTACCGCCGAACGGCGCGCCGGCGGCGTCGTGGTGAGGGCGCGCGGCTCCTGGGGCCGGCATCCTGGAAGCCGCCCGCCCCCGGGGCGGTCCGCTCCCCCGCGGGAATGCGCGGGGGTCGGGTGGAGTTGCCCCGGCACAGGTTCTTCCCTCCCGAAGGAGCGTCCCGTGCCGCTTTCTCCCGCCGAACGCGAGGAGTTCCTCGCCGAAGCCCACATCGCCGCGTTCGCCGTGGACGCCGGTTCCGAAGGGGACCGGGCCCCGCTGACGGTCCCCATCTGGTACCAGTACTCCCCCGGCGGCGACATCTGGATCATGACGGGCCGGGACTCCCGCAAGGCCGTGCTGCTCGCGGCCGCGGGCCGGTTCAGCCTGATGGTCGACCGGGTCGAGCCGTCGATCCGCTACGTGGCCGTGGAGGGGCCGGTCCTGTCGACGGAACCGGCGACCCGCGAGCGGCTGACGGAGCTCGCCGCCCGGTACCTGCCGGCGGACAAGGTCGAGGGGTACGTCGACTTCGCGTGGAAGGACCACGGCGAGCAGATCGTCGTCCACATGCGCCCGCAGCGCTGGGTGAGCTCGGACCTCGGCCAGGTCTGATCCGGAGGGTGCGCCCGGCGGTCCCGTCGGGGTTCCGTACGGTCAGCGGCGGCGGAGCCAGCCCGGGCGTCTGCGGGAGGTGCGGGGGCCGCGTTCCGAGGGCAGGGGCGGGGCGAGGGCGAACGTCACGGTGATGTGCGCGCCCCCGCGCGGGCCGCGGGTGATGCGCAGGGAACCGCCGGTGACGTCCGCGGCCCGCCGGGCGATGTCGAGGCCGAGCCCCGACGAACCGCTGCTGCTGCCCCGGGACAGGGCCCGGTCCGGCTCCGGGATGCCCGGTCCGGAGTCCTCCACGACCAGTTCCACGGCCTGCGCGGTCCGTGCGACGCGGACGCCGAACGGGGTCCCGGACGCTGTGTGGCGGAAGACGTTGCCGATGAGCGCGTCGACCACGGCGGCGAGGTCGTCGTCGGACAGGGCGACGGCCGTGGGTTCCTGCGTGAGTTCGACGGCGCAGGGCCGGTTCTGCTGCTCGGCCAGGATCGCCCAGAAGGAGGTCCGGCGCCGGACCACATCGGCGGCCTCGCAGCGCGCGGATTCGCCGTGGGAGGTGGGGCTGTCCGTGCCGAGCAGGCCGTGGCCCATCGGGCCGACGGCGAGCGGGGTGCGGGCCGCCGTGATGATGGCTTCGAGTTCCGTCTCCAGTTCGGCGACCGCGGCCTCGACGCGGGCCGACTCCGGCGTGCCGGCCATGCGTTCCGAGGCCAGGTGCAGGGCGGTCAGCGGGGTCCGCAACCGGTGCGACAGGTCGGCGACCAGTTCGCGTTCGACGGCGAGCAGTTCGGTCATCCGGTGCGCCATGGCGTTGAAGGCGACGCCCGCGTCGCGCAGTTCCCGGGGGCCCATCGGGTCGACGCGGGCGTCGAGATCGCCCTCCCCCAGCGCGCGCGAGGCCTGCGCGAGCCGCCGGGAGGACCGTACGACCTTCGCGCCGAGCCGGTCGGCGACCATGACGGACCCTGCGACGAGCCCGATGGCGAGCAGGACCATGACGGCCCAGGAGGCCTTGACCCCGCGGGTCAGATCCGCCTCGGGAACGAAGTTCTCGATGACGGCGACCCGGTCGCCGGGCAGCACCACCGGTTGCAGGGACGTCCAACCGGCCGGGATCTCCTGGGAGATGGACTCGCGTCCCTGTTGTGCGCGTTTCAGCAGTTCCGCGGGGGCGTGGGAGGTGCCGAGGGGTGGTGCGTCCGGCAGGTGGATCACCAGGTGTTCCGTCGCGTCGAGTCCCGCGACGGACTCCCGCAGGGCGGACGGGTCGGTGGTCAGCGTCAGGACGGGGGCGAGGGCGGCCGCGCGCTGTTCGGCGGCGGTGACGCTCTGCTCCTTGACCAGCGACATGACGAGTGCGGCCAGCGGTATCAGGAAGGAGAGGGCGCCCATGGACGTCACGGCGAGCGCGACTCCGGCCAGTGAGCGTCTCACCGCGGTGCCACCAGTTTGATGCCGACCCCCCGGACGGTCAGCAGGTAGCGCGGGGCCGCGGCGCGTTCGCCGAGCTTGCGGCGCAGGGACGACAGGTGGACGTCCACGGTCTGGTCGTCCACGTAGGGCTCGCGCCAGACCTCGCTGAGCAGGCGCCGTTTGGAGACGACCTGACCGCTGTGGTGGGCGAGGAAGGCCAGCAGGTCGAACTCCCGGCGGGTGAGGTGCAGTTCCAGCCCGGCCAGGTGCGCGGTGCGGGCGGCGGGGTCGACGGTGAGTGCGCCGACGGTGGTCGCCCGCAGCGGTTCGGCGGCCGGCGCCGACCCGGGGGCGGTGCTCGGGTGCGTCGGCGGCACGTGGCTGGTGCGGCGCAGGACCGCGGAGAGGCGGGCGATGAGCTGGCCGCCGGAGAACGGTTTGACCAGGTAGTCGTCGGCGCCCGCGTTGAGGAGCTTGATGATCTCCGTCTCGTCGTCGCGGGCGGTGGCCACGAGGACGGGGACGGAGGAGATGCCGCGGATCATCCGCAGGGCGTCCCCTCCGTCCAGGTCGGGCAGTCCGAGGTCCAGGACCACCGCGTCGACGGATATCTGGGTGATCTCCCGCAGGGCGCCGAAACCGTCGCCCACGCTCCGTACGGCATACCCGTGTTCCGACAGGACCTCGATGAGTGACTGACGGATGCTGGGGTCGTCTTCCACGACGAGGACGCTGGGCATGGGGACACCTTAGGTGCTCGGCCGCGGGAGGTCGTGAGCAGGCGGCGGGCGGCCCTCCCCACGTCTCGGAACGCGCCCGGGGACCCGCCCTACGGCGCGGCGAGCGTCGCGCCGGCGGCGGTGACCCGCAGCTGGACGGGGCGGTCGGTGACGGGGATGGTGCACCCTTGGTCGGTGCTGCAGCTCGCGTACCCGAACAGGACGCTCGCCTCCCCGTCGGCGCCGGCGCGGACGGGCAGGGTGAGGGTGACCGGGCCGTCCGGGTAGACCGGTACGGGGGCGTCGACGCCGGGCAGGGCGATGTCGCGCACCTGCGCACCGGCCTTCGGTGCGCCCGTCGCGGTGAGGGCGCCGGCGACCTTCATCGTGGTGGGCCTGCCGACGCCCTCGACTCCGGTGGCCGGTAGCTCCGCGCTGTACAGGTGGAAGCCCTCCTCCGGGGTGAACACGGCGGTCAGGGTGCCCTTCGAGGCCTGCCAGTCGGACACCGAGAGGGCGACGGTGACGCCGTTCTCGGTGAAGCGGGTGACGGGCGCGGGGGCGTTCGTCCCCGGAGACTGTCCCCCGCAGCCGGTGAGCGGCGCGCTCAGGGCGAGGAGCGCCGCGACCGTGCGGGCGCTTCGGGCGTACCCGGCCCGGCGGGGCGCGTGCGGACGCGGCGGTCTCATGACGCCCACTGGCGGAGGAAGGCGTTGAGTCCCTCGGCGGTCAGCGACGGGTTGCCCGTGGCGTGGGTGTCGGTACGCACCGTGCCGGAGGGCGACAGGACGACCAGGACCGGCATCTTGTAACTACCGCCCCCGGGGCTGTACTTGCGCAGGAGCGTCGAGGCGGCGGAGCTGTTGCCACCGATGTCGATCTTGACCATGTGGTACGACTCCCCGAGCAGGGCAGCCGTCTGCGGTTGGGCGAACACCTTGTCGGCCGCCTTGCAGTTGCCGCACCAGTTGGCGCCGAAGTCGAGCAGGACCATCCTCCCGTCGGCCTTGGCGGCGCGCAGCGCCGCGTCCACCTGCGCCTGCCCGACCGAACCGTCGTAGCCGGGCCCGGGTATCCGGCCGGCGGGCGCGGGCGCGGCCGAGGTCCGGGGCGGCTGGGAGGGGGTACGGGACGGGGTCGCCGTCTTCGTCCGCGACGGGGTGGGCGAGGAGTCGGTGGGGGTGCTCGCGGACGCGGAGGGCGAGGCCGGGGGCTTCGTACCAGGTGACACCGAGGCGGAGGCGGAGGCGGACGCCGACGCGGACTCGGAAGCGGACGGGGCCTCGGAGGACGTCGCGGGCGACGAGCCGGCGACGGACGCCGCGGCGGCGCCGACGGGCGGGGAGGAGGTTCCGCAGCCGGCGGTCAACCCCGCCGCGACCACGACCGCGGCGACCAGTGGCAGGCGCGCCCCCGGGCGGGCGGCGGATCCCGGCTGTGCGTCGCGGCGGGCGCGGACGGGTCGGAGCAGGCGAGGACTCATGGCGAAGACACCCCAAGGCACGGTTCGGACTGCGGGAGGGACGGCGGCGCCTCCCGACTCGGTGAAACCGGCGGCCCGAGCGATCGCCGGGTCGTCACGCCCGGGACGCCGAGGCCGCTCGGCTGACGCGAGCCTAGGGGCCCGCGCCACGTCCTGGGCCCTCCGGGACCGATCTTGAGGTTGCCCTAAGGAAGAGCTCACCTTCCGCTTCGCCGGAACACGTCGATCGGTGGGCGTAAGCCACCTCCGCACGCGAAAGGTGACGGGTACGGCGGATGGCGCGGATCGGGCGCGGCGGCGATGCCCGTCGAACTGCCGCCGCGCGAACCGGAAGGAGCTCGGGGTTCAGAACGACGTCTCGCGGACGCTCGCCTTCGCCACCGGCTCGATCGTCGCCGAGATGACCGACCGGTGGTCCCCGGCGCTGAACGTGACCGTGAGGGTGTCGTCGGAGGTCTGTGACGTGGTGGCCTTGAAGCCCCGGCCGGGCACCGCCGAGATCAGACACACCCCGCGGGCGCCGTACCGGACGGTGGCCTTGCCGCCCTGGGAGGGGATGGTGTGCAGGCCGGGCCCGCCCTCCTGGCAGTCGACGGCGGGCTTCGGCGCGGGCGCCTTCGTCGTGGTCGGCGGGGCCTTCGGGGAGGTGCTGGGGGACGCCGAGGGCGACGGCCGCTCCGACACCGAGGGCGAGCCGCTCCCGGACGGGGTGACGGAAGCGGAAGGGGACGGCGGTCCGCTCGACGGCGCCGTCACCGCTTCCCAGGCCGGCGGGGATTCCACGACCGTCGGAGCGGAACGGGCGACCGGGGGCGTGTGCCGGGTCGAGCCGACCACGAACTGGACCGTGGCGAGCACGGCGGTCACGCTGGTGGCCGTGCACGACAGCCATATGAGCAAGTAGCGCGGAATTCGGGGCACGGCCCCATAGTGACCGACGGACCGGACCACCTGTCACCGCCTCCCCCATCGGGCGCCCGCCCGCCCCCGGGCCGCCGGTCGCGCCGGAGCGCAGGCGGGTGGGACCGTACGCGCGGGCCGGGAACGCAGACGTCCTCCGGGCCCGGGGGGCGGGCCGGAGGACGTCTGCCGCGCGGCGGCCGTACCTGGGGGCTCGACGGCCGCCGGGACGTTCTCTCCTGCGGGTTCCCTACTCGGATTCCGGAGCCGGACTCCCGCTGGAGTCTCCTGCTTCGGGTCCCTGCTCCGGGTCCCTGCTTCGGGTCCCTGCCTCGGGTTCCTACTTCGGCGCGCCGAAGTTCTGCGTCCACCACGGGCCGCCGTCGCCCTTGTGGACGCCTATGCCGATCTCGCGGAACGCGCAGTTGAGGATGTTCGCCCGGTGGCCGGAGCTGTTCATCCAGGCCGACATGACCGCGGCGGCGTCCGCCTGGCCGCGGGCTATGTTCTCGCCCAGGCGGGACCAGGCGTAGCCCGCGGCTTCCACCCGGGTCGTCATGGTGGACCCGTCGGGTCCGGTGTGGGACATGACGCCGCTGCGCGCCATGGTGTCGCTGTACGCGCGGGCGGCGGAGTTCAGCTTGGCGTTCGCGGTCAGCGGGCCGCAACCGGCCGTCGCGCGCTCCTTGTTGACCAGGGCGAGGACCGCGGACTCGGAGTCCCCCGAGGTGCTGCCGCCGGACCCGCCGGAGCCTGCGGAGGTACCGCCGTTGCCGCCCGATCCGCCCGAGGTTCCGCCGCCGGTCGGAGCGGTCGTACGCGTCGGCTTGCTGGTCTCGGGGGCCTTCGGCTTGGCCGGTCCGTCGTCCGCCGCGGCGGGCTTCGTGGGCGCCGCGGAGCCGGGGGTGGTGGCGGCGGGCGGCGCGGCGGGCATCGAGCCCGACGCGGCGGCGGCTTCGGCGCTGAGCGACGGGGAGGGTGAGGCGGGCGTGGACGTGGGGGTCGCCGACGCGTCGCCGCCGCCGGGGAGGTCGCCGGGGGGCGTCGTCGCGGCCTGCCGGCCGGCGGCGCCGTCGGCGCGCTGCTCCACGCGCGCACCGCCGTCGGAGTCGGCCACGGCGACGCCGACCGCGACCGCCGCGGCCGCCGACGCCGCGGTGACGGACAGGACGATGCGGGTGCGCACCGTCTTCTTCCGCCGAGCGTCGGTCCGGGACGGCGTTGCGGGAGTTCGGCTGCGACTCATGCCTGTAGCACCTCACTGAGAGTGGGGAGGGGGGTGGTGCGATCGAGACTAGGACGGTGATCAGCGAAAAGACCGCCAGGAGGGGGTACTTCAGGTTCCCTTAAGGAAGCCCGCAGGGTCGGATCAGGAACAACTCGGGTCAAACACCGCGCACATGACCGGCGGCGATCCGCTCGCGCCAACAACCGCAGCGACGACCCCCGTGCGCCACACCCTCGGCGCCGAGGGCGAGCCTGGGGCGAAGGGTGCTGCGGGGGCATCGGAGCGCACTTCAGGGCACGAGGACGACCTTGCCGGCGACCGTGCCCGATTCGGCCAGGCGCATGGCCTCGGCGGCGCGGGCGAGGGGGATCTCGGCGGCCACCTTGGCGGTGATCTCGCCGCGCTGGAGGGCGGCGAACACTTGGGTGAGGTCGGAGCGCAGGCGGGCGCGGAACCGGTCCTTGGCGTAGGCCCGGCCGGCCCAGACGTTGAAGAAGTGGGCGCTGCGGCCGTTGGGCAGCGCGTTCCACAGCCACACCCGGCCCAGCAGCCGCAGGACGGGCCAGGAGCCGGAGCCCTCGTCGTCCCGGGTGGCGGCGCTGCCGTACGAGACGAGCGTGCCGCCGGGGGCCAGGAGCCGCCAGGAGTCGACGATCCCGTCGCCGCCGACGTGGTCGAAGACGGCGTCCACCCCGGCGGGGGCGAGTTCGCGGACGCGGGCGGGCACGTTGCCCGAGCGGTAGTCGACCGGTACGACGCCCAGGGCCCGCAGTGTTTCGTGGTGGCGGGTGGACGCGGTGCCGATCACCCGGATTCCGGAGGCGAGTGCCAGTTGCACCAGGATCGAGCCGACGCCGCCGTTCGCGCCGTGGACGAGGACGGTGCCCCCGGCGCTGACCGAGGCCTTGCGGTGGAGCATCTGCCAGGCCGTGATGCCGTTGACGACCGCGGTCTCCGCCTCCGCCGCCGTGACGCCCACGGGCACCTCCACCGCGTCGGCGGCCTCGACCACGACGTGGCTGGCCCAGCCCCCGGTCTTCGTCATGACGGCCACCCTCCTGCCGAGCAGGTCGGACGCGACGCCCGGTCCGGCGGCCCGCACGGTGCCCACCAGGTCGTAGCCGGGGACGAAGGGGAACTCGGGTTGGTCGTAGTAGCGCCCGCGGCGCATCTGCTGCTCCGCGAAGGACACGCCCGTGGCCTCCATGGCGATCAGCAGCTGTCCCGCGCCGGGCTCCGGCACGGGGCCGCGGTGCAGTTCCAGTCCTTCCGGTTCGACCTTGCCCGGCAGCAGGACCTCGACGCGCTCGATGGTGTTCATGACGACCTCCGCTTGTTTGTGCTTATCGCGTTCGTTAGAAGCTGTAACCAGAGTGAGCGTCGACGCGACCTCTGTCAAGCCGTCGACCCGATCGAACGCGAGATGGCGTGCCGTTGGTGATACGTTCTAACAATCGACTGGATGGAGAGGCGACGGCCATGACCGGAAGCACCACGACCCCGCGCGAGCGGTACCGCCAGCAGGTCCGCACCGAGGTCAAGGAGAAGGCCCGGCAGCAGATCGCCGGTTCCGGGGCCTCCGCACTGTCGCTCAACGCCATCGCCAAGCAGATGGGCATGAGCGGGCCCGCGCTCTACCGGTACTTCGCCAACCGCGACGAACTGATCACGGAACTCGTCACGGACGCGTACCGCAGCCTCGCCGACACCTTCGCCGCCGTGTCCGCCGACGGAACCGGGCCGGAGCGCCTGACCGCGCTGGCGACCGCCCTCCGCCACTGGGCCGTGGCGGACCCGCACCGCTACTTCCTCATCTACGGGACCCCGGTCCCCGGTTACCACGCTCCGGACGACGTCACCGCGATCGCGTCGGAGATGATGTCCGTCCTGCTGGACGCCGCCACCGCGGCGATCGGTACCGGGGCCGGCGCCGGGAGCGGCGCCCGCGCCCTCGACGCACACCTGGCGGACCACCGGGAGTGGGCCGACGGGCATCCGGACGCCCCACCGGCGGCCCTGCGTACGGCCCTCGCCTTCTGGACCCGGCTGCACGGCGCGCTCTCCCTGGAACTGGCGGGCCACTTCACCGGCATGGGGTTGGACACGGCCCTGCTGTTCGCGGCGGAGGTGGACACGCTGGTGTCCCCACCCACACCGACGGACCCGCCTACAATGACCAAATGATCTTCATTGTGGTGAAATTCGCCGTCAAGCCCGCATACGTCGACCAGTGGCCCGAGCTGGTCTCCGACTTCACCCGCGCCACCCGCGCCGAGCCCGGAAACCTCTGGTTCGAGTGGTCCCGCAGCCTGGAGGAGCCCGACACCTACGTCCTGGTCGAGGCGTTCCGGGACGGCGCGGCGGAGGCCCACGTCACCTCGGAACACTTCCGCGCCGCACTGGAGACCATGCGCCCGCTGGTCACCCGTACGCCGGACATCGTCAGCACCACCATCGAAGGCGCCGACGGCTGGAGCCGGATGGGCGAACTCCAGGTCGACTGACCGTCCCGGACGAGGTTGCCGCCGGTCAGCGGCCTGCCGGAGATTTTCGTCGGGCGGGGCGCGTAGGGCTCGACCCCCTGGGCAAGCGAGGGATCGGAACGGACGGAATGCGTTCCGACGGACCACCGATCAAGGGGGGCGGCAGTGATTTCACCGCGCCCGCAAACCGGAGGAGTTGTTTTCGCGTGACCGAGAACATGTGGAACTACCGTTCGACGTCGGGCCACCTCACGGGCGCCGATCTGTCGGGCTACAAGGTCGAGGCCACGGACGGCAGCATCGGCAAGGTCGACAAGCACAACGACGAGGCCGGGGACGCCTACCTGGTGGTCGACACCGGCGTCTGGATCTTCGGCAAGGAGGTGCTGCTCCCCGCGAGCACGGTGATCAGCATCAACGCGGACGAGCAGAAGATCTACGTGGACCGGACGCGGGCGCAGGTCAAGGACGCCCCCGAGTTCCACCGGGACCAGCACCTGGCGGACCCGCAGTACCGCGAGGAGATCGGGATCTACTACGGCATCGGCGGCCCGTTCGGTCGCCCCCTGTAATCCCGGCCGACAGGCGTGCGCGCGGGGCCCCGACTCATCCAGTCGGGGCCCCGCCGTCATGTCCGGGCGCGCTCCGCGGCGTGGCGGAGCGCAGGCGAAAACCCGGACCGCGAGGCACAGAAAACGGGGAGGGGTGTGTGCCCCGGGCCGGGCCCGGCGGCCGGGAGGCCGCTACCACTCATCGGCCGCCACTCCCAGAGTAGCCACAACTCGGGCACATCGGTCACCCGAGGTCGAAGCGCAGGTCAACGTCCCGGGCGGAGGCCCGGGGCGGGCCCCGAGTCGGGTCCTGGACGAGGTCCCGGGTCGCGACGCAGGTCCAGCCGCATCAGCACCCTGGGGTGGCCCGCCAGTACCGAGGTGGTCTCCGAGGCGTGCGAGAACCCCGCCCGGTCGAAGTTCTTCCGGATCCCGGCGTACGCCATCGTCAGGTCGACCCGGGCTTCCCCGTTGTCGAGGGGGTACGCCTCGACCACCGGCGCCCCGTGCTCCCGGGCGAAATCGACGGCCCCCGCGATGAGCGCGTGCGAGACGCCCTTGCCGCGGTACCCGGGGCGGACCCGGACGCACCACAGGGACCAGACGGGCAGGTCGTCCAGGCACGGGATGGTGCGGCTGCGGGCGAAGGAGGTGTCCGAGCGGGGCGCCACGGCGGCCCAGCCGACCGGCTCGTCGCCGTCGTAGGCGAGGACCCCGGGCGCCGTCGGCATACCGCACAGGGCGGCGACGTGCTCGCCGCGGGCCGGGCCGCGCAGTTCGTTGTTGAGCTTGGACGGGATCCGGTAGCTCAGGCACCAGCACACGTTGGCGGTGGCCGACTTGGGGCCGAGCAGGGTCCGGACGTCCCCGAAGACGGAAGCCGGACGTACCTCGATGGTCATGGCCCCACCCTCGCACGGCCTCCGGGAGGCCGTCACGCGTTGTCCGCGGGGGCGGCCGGAACCGGTCACGAATCGAGAAGCCCGCCGCCCCGGGGCCGGGCTAACGTAACGGGCATGAGCACCGGCGCGGCGCCCGAGGCCGAGGGGGTCCGCGCCGCAGGCCCCGTACGCATCAGCAGGGAGACACGATGAGCAAGGCCAAGAGGGCGGACGCCCCGTCGCCCGCGGCGCACGCAGCCGACGGGCACGACCTGATCCGCGTGCACGGAGCGCGCGTGAACAACCTCAAGGACGTCAGCGTCGAGCTCCCCAAGCGCAGGCTGACCGTGTTCACCGGCATCTCGGGGTCGGGCAAGAGCTCACTCGTGTTCGGCACGATCGCCGCGGAGTCCCAGCGGCTGATCAACGAGACGTACAGCGCCTTCGTGCAGGGGTTCATGCCGACCCTGGCGCGGCCCGAGGTCGACGTGCTCGAAGGTCTCACGACGGCGATCATCGTCGACCAGCAGCGGATGGGGGCCGACCCGCGTTCCACCGTGGGCACCGCCACCGACGCGAACGCGATGCTGCGCATCCTCTTCAGCCGGCTGGGCCGGCCGCACATCGGCTCGCCGAACGCGTACGCGTTCAACGTGCCCTCGGTCCGCGCGAGCGGCGCCGTCACGGTCGAGCGGGGCGCCGGCACCAGGACCGTGAAGCAGACCTTCAGCCGGACCGGCGGCATGTGCCCGCGCTGCGAGGGTCGGGGCGCGGTGTCCGACATCGACCTCACCCAGCTGTACGACGACACCAAGTCGATCTCCGAGGGTGCCTTCACCATCCCCGGTTGGAAGTCGGACAGTTGGTGGACCGTCCGGCTGTACGCCGAATCGGGCTTCCTCGACCCGGACAAGCCGATCCGCAAGTACACCAAGAAGGAGATGCGGGACTTCCTGTACCGGGAGCCGACCAAGGTGAAGGTCGAGGGCGTGAACCTCACCTACGAGGGACTCATCCCGAAGATCCAGAAGTCGTTCCTGTCCAAGGACCGGGAGGCGATGCAGCCGCACATCCGGGCGTTCGTGGACCGGGCGGTCACCTTCACCGCCTGTCCCGAGTGCGGCGGCACCCGGCTCAGCGAGGGCGCCCGGTCCTCGAAGATCAAGAAGATCAACATCGCCGAGGCGTGCGCGATGCAGATCAGTGACCTGGCGGACTGGGTCGCGGGGCTCGACGAACCCTCGGTGGCGCCGCTGCTGACGACGCTGCGCCAGACCCTCGACTCGTTCGTGGAGATCGGACTCGGCTACCTGTCACTGGACCGGGCGTCGGGCACCCTGTCGGGCGGCGAGGCGCAGCGCGTCAAGATGATCCGCCACCTGGGTTCCTCCCTCACCGACACCACGTACGTGTTCGACGAGCCCACCACGGGCCTGCACCCGCACGACATCCAGCGGATGAACGCCCTGCTGCTACGGCTGCGCGACAAGGGCAACACGGTGCTGGTCGTCGAGCACAAGCCGGAGACGATCGCGATCGCCGATCACGTCGTCGACCTCGGCCCGGGCGCCGGTTCGGCGGGCGGCACCGTCTGTTTCGAGGGCACCGTCGAAGGGCTGCGGACCGGCGGCACGATCACCGGGCGCCACTTCGACGACCGGGCCTCACTGAAGGAGGCGGTGCGCAAGCCGACGGGCGCCCTTGAGGTGCGTGGCGCGGCGACGCACAACCTGCGCGATGTGGATGTAGACATTCCGCTCGGCGTGCTGTGCGTCGTGACCGGGGTCGCCGGTTCCGGCAAGAGCTCACTGGTGCACGGTTCGCTGCCGAAGCACGCGGGGGCCGTGGGCGAGGGCGTGGTGTCCATCGACCAGGGTGCGATCCGCGGTTCGCGGCGCAGCAATCCGGCGACGTACACGGGGCTGCTCGACCCGATCCGGAAGGCGTTCGCGAAGGCCAACGGCGTGAAGCCGGCGCTGTTCAGCGCGAACTCGGAGGGCGCCTGCCCGAACTGCAACGGCGCCGGGGTCATCTACACCGACCTGGCGATGATGGCCGGTGTGGCCACCACCTGCGAGGAGTGCGAGGGGAAGCGGTTCGACGCGTCGGTGTTGGAGTACCGGTTCGGCGGCCGTGACATCAGCGAGGTGCTCGCGATGTCGGTGACCGAGGCGGAGGAGTTCTTCGGCGCGGGCGAGGCGCGCACCCCGGCGGCGCACAAGATCCTGGAGCGGTTGGCGGACGTCGGTCTCGGCTACCTCAGCCTGGGGCAGCCCCTCACCACCCTGTCGGGCGGCGAGCGGCAGCGGCTCAAGTTGGCCACCCACATGGCGGAGCAGGGGGGCGTCTACATCCTCGACGAGCCCACCGCCGGCCTGCACCTGGCCGACGTCGAGCAGCTGTTGGGGCTGCTCGACCGGCTCGTCGACTCGGGGAAGTCCGTCATCGTCGTCGAACACCACCAGGCCGTGATGGCGCACGCCGACTGGATCATCGACCTGGGGCCGGGCGCCGGTCACGACGGCGGCCGGATCGTCTTCGAGGGCACCCCGGCCGACCTCGTGGCCGGCGGCTCCACCCTCACCGCGCAACACCTCGCGGCGTACGTGGGCGCCTGACGGGTCGCCCCGGTGACCACCGGGCCGCCGCCGGGGCCAACGGCTCGGGCGGGCGCGCCCGGTGACGGCCGGCGGGTGCGCCGGGGGCGGGTACTGGGTGATCCTCGGGCGGGTGCGCGGAGTGCGGGTGCTTGGTGATCCTCGGGCGGGTGCGCCGGGCGCGGGTGCCTGGTGATCCTCGGGCTTCATCCGTAGCATGTAGCGGGTGACTGGTATGGGTGACACTTACTCGCTGCACGTCGGAACTCCCTCGGTGGAGGTCTACCTCAAATTGCGCTCCGGATCGGGCCTGAGCCCCAAGACCCCCGAGATGGCCCGGGCCGGAATGCCCGGAACCTGGCACGGGGTGAGCGTGCTGCACGACGACGAGCCGGTGGGGATGGGCCGGGTCATCGGTGACGGGGGCTGCTTCTTCCAGATAGTCGACATCTGCGTCCTGCCGGAGCACCAGGGCCGGGGCCTGGGCAAACGGATCATGGAGGAGTTGGTCCGGGAGCTGGAGCGGCGGGCCCCGGCGGGCGCGACCGTCTCCCTCATCGCTGACGGCGACGCCCGCTTCCTGTACGAGAAGTTCGGGTTCCGGCTCACGACCCCCGCCTCCGTCGGCATGCAGCGGATGGTTTGAGGCGCGATCTCCCCCTGTTCGAGCCTCAATTCCCCCAAGGGAGCCCGCCGTTGCCGCTCCCGACCCATCGGGTAGCTTTCTGGAAACCGAAACCGATGCGATGGGGCTGACGTGTTAGAGCTGACGGGCAGCGGGGCCACCCCGCTGGAGGCCGAGGACCCGCGTCGGATCGGGGGGATACCGCTGGCGGGCCGGCTCGGGGCCGGCGGCATGGGGCGGGTGTACCTCGGGGTCCATGAGGGCCGGTACGTGGCCGTGAAGCAGTTGCTGCCCTCGGTGGTCGGCGAGGACGAGGACTTCCTGCGCCGCTTCGGGCACGAGTTGGACAACCTGGCCCGGCTGCCCGAAGGGGCCACGGCTCCGCTCCTCGCGAGCGACCGCACCGCGCGGCCCCCGTGGTTCGCCACCGCCTACGTGCCCGGCCTCACGCTCAAGGAGGCCGTCGAGCTGAACGGCGGCCCACTGCCGGCGCGGGCACTGTGGCTGCTCCTGCGCGAGGCCGCCACGGGGCTGGAAGCCGTCCACGCGTTGGGGATGGTCCACCGGGACCTGAAGCCGTCCAACGCCATGCTGACGCTCGACGGGCTCACCCTGATCGACTTCGGCGTCGCCCGGGCCGCCGAACAGAGCCAGTTGACCCGGACCGGAATGGTCGTGGGCACGCCCGCCTACATGGCACCCGAGCAGGCCTCGGGCAAGCGTGGGGTGAGCGGTGCGACCGACGTGTTCGCGCTGGGTTCGGTGCTCGCGTACGCCGCTTCGGGCCGGCCGCCCTTCGGTGACGAGTCCGGGCACGGCGTGCTGTACCGCATCGTCCACGAGGAACCGGACCTGGAGCCGCTGCGGGAGCTGGACGCGGAGCTCGCCGAGCTCGTCGCGGCCTGCCTCGACAAGGATCCCGAGGCGCGGCCCACCGCTGCCGAACTCCTCGAACGTGCCTCCCGGCACGAGCCGTTCACCGCGCCGCTGTGGCCGGACGCCATCACCGCGCGGCTGACGGACCGGGCCGCCTTCGCGGCCGAGGTGCGGGAACCCGATGTTCCCACGCTGCCCCTCACGGGCCGCGCGTCCGACCCGGAGCCGGCCGGTGCGGGCCGGGGTCCCGAGGCCGAGGCCACCCCGGCCGTCACCGGGCGGCCCGAGCCGCGTGAGAAGCGCCGCCGTACCCGTGTGCTGTTCGCCGTGCTCCCCGTCGTGATCGTCGCGGGTGGTACGACGCTCGCCATCCAGCTCCTGCCGTACACCATCCCCCCGCGGGCCAAGGCCCAGAACACCCCGCTCCCCCCGGTGTCGGCGCCGGCGGGTACGACGCCGCCTCCGTCCACCGCGGTGAGCGGGAGCCCCTCCGGCTCGCCCTCGCCCGGCCAGTCGCCGTCCCAGGGACAGCCGCCCGGGGCCGACGGGCAGGCGAACGGACAGGGAGGTGCCTCCGCTCCCCCGGTCGCGCTCCCCGGCAACGCCTCATCCGGGCCCGGTTCCGGCAACGGCAACGGCGGTGCCACCGGCGCCCCGAACGGCGCGGTCGGCGGTTCGGCGAACGGCGTCGGCGGCGCGGGTACGCCCCCTCCCGCCGGCGGGGCGTCCACGCCACCTCCGGCCCCCCGACCCCCGCAGTCCGGGACCGGCCACTACCGCAACGGCAACAACGGTCGGTGCATCACCCAGGTGTTCGGGTCCTCGGACCACGGCAGTTGCTCGGACCCGACCGCGCGCTGGACCGTGCAGGGCAAGCCGGACGGCACGTTCAAACTCGTCAACCAGCAGAGCGGCCAGTGCCTGTACGCCAACGGGCTCGGCCAGGCCGTCTTCGTGGGCGACTGCGCGCAGGACATCGGCCGCCTGTGGCGTTCCGGCGCGGGCGGCAGTCTGCGCAGTGAGTGGGGCGGCGGCTGCCTGGACCTCGGAATGCAGAGCGGCCTCGTCACGAAGTCGTGCACCGGGCCCGCCTCCCAGCGGTGGACCCGAGAGGCCTGAGCGCCGCCGCAAGGAAGCCCGTACGCACGAAGGCCCCGGCCTCCATGAGGAGGCCGGGGCCTTGGTTCGAGCGCTGGGCAGGCCTTGCACCTGCATTCCCCCACGGGAAGTGGGATGTCTTTCCTTGGACCACCAACGCGAGGCCCCACCGCCGTGGATCACGGCCGCGAGCACAAGATCAACGATAACCCACGGATCGGGGTCCGCGCACCGCGCGCATCCGGTGGTCGGGCCGTCTCGGGGGCGTGTGACCATGTCCCCTCGGCACACACGCACCTCATGGGGGGACCATGCGCACCCGCACCACCAACGTCACTGCCGGACTCGCCGCCGTCCTGTCGGCGCTGCTCGTCCTGACCGGCTGCACGGGTCAGGGCGACGCACCGGGCGCGGCGAGGAGTTCCTCGGCTCCCTCGCCCGCGACCCCGCCCGCGCGGGGCGGCGCCGCCGGGTTCGACGGGCCCCTTCCCCAGGACCAGAACCTGCTGGCATGGACCGGTGACCCCAACGACGCGGGGCACGTGACGGCCCAGTCGGCCGCCGGTGTGGGCGGCCGGGTCACCTTGGTACGGATGGTGCTGCGCGAGCGGATCACCTGGTCCAACATCTGGCTGGGCCTCGCCGGCGTGGACCCCAACGCGCAGCTGTCCAACTGCTACCTCGGCGTGTACGACTCTCGCGGCACCCTGCTCGCGACGACGGCGGACGTCTCGCCGCAGTTGATGACGGACGCCATCGCCAAGCCCTTCCCCCTCGGCAAGCAGTTCACCGCAGCGCCCGGCACCTACTTCATCGCCCTGTTGCTGAACGGCAATTGGGCGACGAACGCCCTCACGCTCAAGGCGACCGGGGCCGGCATCTCCGTCAACGCCGGCCTCACGCCGCCGCAACTGCGCTACAGCACCCTGCTGACCGGGCAGACCTCGCTGCCGGCTTCGGTGAACCTCGCCGACCAGTCCACCAGCACCATCAACACGGGCTGGGCCAGCCAGTGGTACGCCATCTCCTGAGCCGTCCCGCGGGCGCGACACCGCCCGCGCGCCGGCGGGGTCAGGACACCGGCACCTGAGGACATGGGGGCCCGTCAGGAGCGGGGCGTCCAGGCGCGCGGCATGAGGCCGCTGCGGCGGGCCGCGTCGTCCTCCGCGCCGGAGCCCCGGCGCTTGCCCGGAGTGGCGCGCAGGACGTAGCGGAAGGGGAAGCCTCCGGGCACCGCGAGCATGCCGCCGAAGCGGGGGTCGCCCGCGAACCAGACCTGGTCGTCGGTCAGTTGACGCGGGGCGGCCGGACCGTCCCAGCCGTTCCAGGGCGGCGGGAACGAGCAGTGGCTCTGGCCGTCCGGTTGCAGCAGCACCACGCGACCGTCCGTGCCCCAGCGGCGGCCCCGCACACGCTGCCCGTCGCCGGAGATCACCCGGACCTCCTGGGCGCGGCAGGGCCACACCTGCCAGCCGTAGGTGCTCATGGCGAGCCGTTCCCTGCGGCGGGCCCGGCGCCAGAGCAGCAACAGGCCCGCCGTCACCGCGAGTACGGGGACGAGTCCGGCGGCGGTCACCGCGGCGGCCGTCGACGTGGGACCGACGAGCAGGACGACGCCGACCAGCAGGACGAACTCCGCCACCAGCAGCAACACCCCGCGTCGCACGCCGCGTTCGCGGCGCCGCAGGACCTCTTCGACCCCGGGGGTCTCCAGGGCCGTCCCGGGCAACACCGGGTAGCCGTACTCGTGCGCCAACATCGCGGTGCTCCGGTCTCGGGTAGGGATGACGAGGAGGATACCGCCGCCTCCCGTACCGCCACAGGGTCGGTACCCCCGTGCACGCGGGCCACGGGCCGGGGTGTCCCCTTTCGGGCGCCGTGTGCCGCAACGGGCACCGGGGCGGTCGACCGCACGGCATCGTCGGAACGGAACCGACAGGCCGCCCGACCGAAGTTCCACTCGTGGTCGCGGAACCTGCCGAGGCGGCGGGAACCCGACGCGTCCGGCTTCCGACTCCTTGGGGTGTGGGAGGGCGGACACCCGGGCCGGCCCACTCCCGGCTACGGAGGATCGAGGGACGTGCGATGGGCGGGCTGGACGTACGGATGCGGGAGGTGGCCTGCCGGCACGGCCGGGTCGAGGCCGTCGCCGACGTGGACCTGGAGATCGCGGCGGGGGAACGGGTGGCGCTGACCGGTACCAACGGTTCGGGCAAGACCACCCTGCTGCGGGCCGTGCTCGGGCTGCACCGGCAGGTGACGGGCTCGATCCTGGTCGGCGGCCGGGGCACGGGTTCGGCCGCCGAGTGGGCCTGGCGGCGACGGGCCTGCGCCTGGATCCCGCAGAAACCGGCGGCCGGCAGGTTCCCGCTCCTCGGATCGGAGCTCCTCGCGGCCGGCGCCCGCGGGGCGGAGGCGACCGAGGCCGCCGACCGGCTCGGGGTGGGCGCGTTGACCGGGCGGCCCCTGCACACCCTCTCCGGTGGCCAGCTGCAGCGCATGTACCTGGCTCGGGCGATCGGCTGCGTCGCCGCCGGGGCCCAGGTGGTCCTGGCCGACGAGCCGACCGCGGCCCTCGATTTCGACGGCCAGTCCCGGGCCGCCGACGTCCTCACCTCCCTGCCCGTGACCCTGATCGTGGTGACGCACGACCGTGCCATGGCCGGGCGCTGCGACCGGGTCCTGGAGATGGCCGCGGGCCGGCTGCGGGAGGTCCGGTGACCCTCGCCGGCGCGGACCTGGGCGAGCTGCTCGACCTGTTGGCCGTCCAGCGGGCGGGCCTGGCGCTGCTGCTGGCCGCGGTCGGGCTGCCGGTGATCGGTGTGGTCATCGTGGGCCTGGACATCATGCCGGTGCGGTTCGCCATGATGCACGTGGCGCTGCTCGGCATCGCGGTCGCCCTGCTGACGGGCCTGGACCCGATGCTGTGCGCGCTGGTCGCCTGCGCCCTCGCCGGCGCGGGCGTCGCGCCGCTGGCCCGGACGCCGGACGGCTTGTCGGGGGCCATGGGGCTGCTGATGAGTCTGGCCATCGCGGCGGCGCTGCTCCTGCTGGCCGTGTCGGGGGTCAACGCGTCCGGCGCGTTCGCCCTGCTGTGGGGGTCGATCCTGTCCGTGGGGATCGCCGACCTCGCCGTCCTCGCAGTGCTGGCCGTGGCCGTGCCCGGCCTGTTCTGGTGGCGGCGGCGCGAGATCGGGCTGCTGCTGTACGACCGTGAGCTCGCCGAGGTTTCGGGGGTACCTGTACGGGCCCTGACCGCCGCGCTCCTGGTCCTGGTGGCCGTGGCCGTGGCGGGGGCGATCAAACTCACCGGCGCCCTGCTCGTCGACGCCCTGACGTTGCTGCCGGCCCTGGCCGCGCGTCGGCTGGGCGGCTCGCTGAAGTCGATCACCCTGTGGGCGGTCGGCATCGGCGTCGTGGTGAACCTGACCGGCTTCGTCCTGGCCCTGTGGCTGGACTGGCCGCCCGGCCCGGTCCTCGTCCTGACGGCGGGGGCGGTCGTCCTCGCCGTGCACCTCATCCCCGAACGGAGAATCAGCTCATGGCGCCCCACCTCGTCCGAGTCCCTTCCCTCTTCGCACTGAGCGCGGTCCTGCTGTTGAGCGCCGGCTGCGGGAGCGGTGCCTCTTCCCGTTCCGAGGACGCCGCGCCCTCTCCCGGCGGGAAGCCCGTCGTGGTCGTCACGACGACGTGGGAGGGGGCGTTCGCCAAGGCGGCCGGCGCCGAGGACATCAAGGTGATCGTGCCGCAGTCCGTGCACCACGCCCCGGACTACGACCCCAAGCCCTCCGACCTCGCCGCCGTGTCGCGGGCCGACTTCGTGCTGTACGCGCCCTTCGAGCCGTACGCCGCGAAGATCAAGGAGGCGGCGGGGTCGAAGGCGAAACTGGTCGAGGTCAACCTGGACAACGACCCGGACGCGGTGCGCGCCGAGGTGGCCGAGCTGAGTCGGCTCTTCGGGACGCAGGAGGCGGCCGCACGCTGGAAGTCCGGGTTCGACACCTCGTACGCGCAGTTGAACGAGGAGGTGCGCGCGGCCTGGCCCGGGGGTCGGAGTCCCTCGGTGGTGACGCAGGTCTTCACCGCCTGGTCGGCGAAGCTGGCGGGGGCCACGGCGGTGGGCACCTACGGGCCGGAAGCGGTGACCCCGGCGCAACTCGCCGAACTGTCCGCGAAGAAGCCCGCGTTGGTCTTGGACAACGCGCACATGTCGACCGGCACGGTGCTGCCCGACTCGGGGGCGAAGCAGGTGAAGATCGCCAACTATCCGGGTGAGGACCTGGACCTGTTGTCGGTCTACCGCAACGCCGCGGCCGAACTGAAGAAGGCGATGGCCGGATCGTCCTGAACCCGCTGGTGGATGGTGGGTGTTCGTGGGGCCCGGCGGCCGATCGGCCGCCGGGCCCCGTCGCGTCACCCGGCTTGCGCGAGCGGGACGGCGTCGCTCCGGCCTTCCATCAGCCGGTCGTCCATGACCTGACCGTCCGTCACGAACGCTTTCAGTGCTGCCCGATCGGGTTTGCCGGCTGCCGTCAGCGGCAGTACGTCGACGATCAGGAGCCGTTCGGGGTGCTTGGACCGCTCCAGGCCGCGGGCGCTCAGGTGCTCGGCGAGCGAGGCGAGCGTGGGGCGCCGGGCTCCGCGCGCCACGACGCAGGCCGCGAGGCGCTCCCCCATCAGCGGGTCGGGGACGCCGACGCAGACGACGTCGCGGACGTCGGGGTGGGCGGTGAGTTCGCGTTCCACCTCGGCCGGGCTGATGTTGGCGCCGCCGCGGATGACGATGTCCTTGAGGCGGCCCACGACGTGCAGCGCCCCGTCGGGGTCGAGGAAGCCGAGGTCGCCGGTGCGGACCCAGCCGTCGGGGGTGCGGTAGCGGGCGTCGAGGTCGGGGGCCGCGACGTAGCACAGCGGGGTCATCGGTCCGCGCGAGATGATCTCCCCCAACTCGCCTTCGGCCAGAGGGGCGTGGGTGTCGGGGTCGGCGATGCGGATCTCCGCGACCCGGGGGTCGGGGTGACCGGCGATGACGCCGGCGCCGTCGGTGGGCGGCACCGTGTGCGCGAGCCCGGTGTGGCAGTTGACGCCGTCGGCGGACCCGTAGAGGTTCACGACCGGGCAGCCGAAGGCCTTCGCGGCAGCCGCCGCGGTGGTCTCGTCGAGGGGCGCCCCGCCGAGGACCAGGGCGGTCGGCGGGGGCAGTTGCCCGCCCGTCGCGTCGAGGCGTTCGAGCATCATGCGGACCATGGTGGGGACGCCGAGGACGTGTGTCGGCTCGTGCGCGCGCACCGCCTCGATCGCGGCCTGCGGGGTGAAGTGGTCGAGCAGGACGAGCGTGCCGCCGTGCCGGGCCAGCGTGACGGAGGTCCCGTTGGAGCCGAACGCCGACGCGAGCGGTACGAGGAACAGGCAGCGCGGCGCAACGGTGCGGTCCGGGATGAGGGAGGCGAGGAAGTTGCCGCGCCCGCCGGCCAGCGCGTTGTGCGAGTAGGCGACCATCTTCGGCTCGGCTTCCGAACCGGAGGAGACGAGGATCCGTGCGGCGCTGTCGGGGTCGGGCCGGGCCGGCACGAACCCGCCGGGGTCGGACCGCATGAGCTGCCGCAGGGGCACCGCGCCCTCGGGGACGGCGCCCGGGCCCGCGGCGATGACGTGGCGCAGGGCCGGCAGGGCGCCCGCCAGGGTGACCAGGTCGGCGGCGTGCCGCGTCCCGCGGTGGTCGGCGGCGGCGATGACGGCGACGGCCGAGGCCCGGCGCAGCAGGCACTCGGCCTCCAGCGTGCCCCGACCCACGGGGAAGGGCAGGGCGATCGCGCCGAGGGCGGCCAGGGCCAGATCGGCGATGACCGCGCTCCGGTCGTTGGGGAGTTGCACGCCCACCACCTCGCCGGGGCGGATGCCGAGGGCTTCGAGGCCGGCGGCGAGACATCGCACCTTGCGGTCGAGCGCGGTGTAGCAGAGGGGTCCCTTGGCGTCGATGACGGCGGTGCGGTGCAGGTCGGCGATCTGGCGGGCCCGGAAGAGGCTGTAGAGGTCCAGGTCGGGGCAGGTGCCGTCGACGACCCACGAGCGGCGCAGTTCGGCGGGCAGCAGGTCGCGCAGGGCGGGTCCGGTGGCGGTCACGCGAAGCTCCAGGGATCGGGGACTGCGGGGGCGCCGTACGGGTCGCGGCCGATGGGGCCGCTCAGGCGCGGGTCGCGGTGCAGGGTGGACAGCTCGGTGGTGACGGCCGTCGCGGACAGACCGTTCTCGTGGAGCCGGTCGAGGGCGTCGGCCGTGGTGCGGCCGCGCAGGTCCTCGGCGAACCGGGAGGCGGCCGCGGCGCTGTCGTCGGCGGGCGCGATCCAGCCGTCGGCCGTGCGCAGGGGGCGGCGGAATCCGGCGGGCATGCGGGGGTCGAGGCCGCGGGCGGCCCGTCGCAGGGCCGGGGCGGTCAGGAGGTCGGCGGCCCCGAGGAGGGAGGAGTCGACCCGGACGCCGCGGCCGGTGCGTTCGCGCGACAGGAGCCCCGCGAGGACGGCTTCGGCACCGAGCAGGCCGCCGAGTACGTCGAGCAGGGTCATCAGGGAGGGGGCGGCGGGTTCACCCTCCGGACGGACGGCTTCGCCGACGCCGGTGCGGGCCTGGACCATGAAGTCGGTGCCCATGGGGGCGTCGTCGAGCCGGTCGGCCCAACCGCTGGTGTACGCGTACACCAGCTCGGGGTTGACCGGTGCGAGGTCGTCGGCGTCCAGGCCGAGCGCGGCGGCCCGGCCCGGCGCCCAGTTGTGGAGGAACACGTCGGCCCCGGCTGCCAGTTCCCGCAGTCGGCGGCGGCCGGGGGCGGACTTGATGTCAATCTCCGCGGCGCTCTTGCCCCGGTTCAGGGCGAGCCAGCGCGCGGAGACTCCGGAGCAGGCGGGCGGCATGCCGCGCAGCGGGTCCCCGCCGGGCGGTTCGATGCGGATGACATCGGCGCCGAGGAGCCCCAACAGGTGTGCGGTCAGCGGGGCTTGGATGCGGCGGCCCGCCTCCAGGACCGTCAGCCCCGCGAGCGGGCGGCCGGGGGTGGGGTCGGCGGAGGGCCGGGGGGCAGGGGGGCGAGCCGCGCCGGTGGTGTCCAGGGGCAGCAGCGACCAGGGGGCGGCGCCGTCGTGTTCCCCGGCGCGTTCGGCGAGGGTGCGCAGGGGGCACACCTGGGCGCCGGAGAGGACGGCGGCGCGGGTGACGGCCCGCATGGGGTGGGCCCGCGCCACCGTGTGGAGGGCGGCCGGGATCGGCGCGCAGGCGGTGGCGTAGCGGAACTGGAAGGGGCGCCAGCCGGCGCGCAGCGCGTCGGCGGGCGCGTCCAGGGCCCGCCAGAACGCCGCCCAGGCCCCCGGGTCGAGGGTCTCCAGCTCGAAGAGCACCCCGTCGGCGGAAGTGAAGGGCGGTCCGCCGGGGGCGAGTTCGGCGGCTTCCGCCTCGTCCGCCCCGTCGGCGGCGAGGTACTGGGACACCGCGAGGAGCCCGGCCCGGTCGGCGGCGGTGGTGACCTCGGCGGCGCCGCCGCCGCGGGCCTGCCCGACCAGTCCGGCGAGCAGGCCTTGGACGGTGAGGACGGCGGTGGCCGTCGCCACGTAGTCGGCCGCCAGCCCGCGCGGGCTGCCCTCGCGGCGGCCGTGCACGGCCATGATCCCGGTGGCGGCCTGGACGGTGGCCTCGTCGACGAGGCCGCTGCCGGGTGACCCCCAGGCGGTGAGTGCCCGGGCCGCCTCGAAGCCGCCTCCGGCGAGGACGAACCGGCCCGGGCCGACCGAGGGGGCGGCGCGCTCGGTGCGGGGCGGGGGCGCATCGTCGGTACGGTCCGGGACGGCGCCGAGGGCGCGGAGGTGGTCGGTGACGATGTCCGTGATCCGTGGGGGGCCGGAGGTGTCGAAGCGCAGTGTGTCGAGCGGCCGGACCGTCCGCGCGGTTGCTGGTGACGCCATGCCTCTCCTCTCCTGGCGCGGCGGTGGCCGGCGCCCGGGTGCTGGCGGGAAGCGGGAACCCGGGAGCGCGTGCGCCCGACCAGTTCCACGAACAGACAGTCGGACAGTCGTTCGTACGGGTTCCCGGGACGCAGGAGGAATGCAGTGACGGATCCGAAGTCCCCTGCCGGGCAAGCGGCACGACCCGGCCCGCACGTGGCGGGGTTGAGGGAGAGGATCACCCGGTTCGTCGCCGACCGGGTGGTCCCGTACGAGACGGTGCTGGACGCGGGCGGGCCGGCCGCGGACGCCGCGCTCGACGCCCTGCGGGCGCGGGCCCGGGAGGCGGGGTTGTGGGCGCTGCCGCTCCCGGCGGAACTGGGCGGCGGTGGCCTGTCCTTCGCGGAGTACGCCGCGCTGGCCGAGGCGGAGGGCGCGAGCGACCACGGGCCGGCCGCCCTGGGCTCCGCTCCCCTGCTCGACGTCACGATGCTGGCCCGGTACGGGGGGCCGCGGGTCCGCGAGGAGTACCTGACCCCCTTGGTCGCCGGGACCCTCCGGGCCTGTTACGCCATGACGGAGCCGGACGTTCCGGGCAGCGATCCGGCACTGACCGGCACCCGCGCCGAACGGAGCGCGGACGGCAGTTGGCTCGTCAGCGGCCGCAAGTGGTTCACCTCGGGCGCCGGCCGGGCCGACCTGGTGACCGTCCTGGTCCGCACCGGCGGGTCGCCCGGGGACCGGGAGGGGCTGTCCCTGCTGCTCGTGCCGACCGGCTCCGCCGGCTTCCGGATCCTGCGGGAACTGCCCGTGCTGGGGGCGGCCGGCCAGTACGAGATCGGCCTCGACCGGGTCCGGGTGCCCGCCGACCACCTCCTCGGCGCGGAGGGCGGGGCCCTGTCCATCGCCGGTGAGCGGCTGTGCCTCGGCCGGACGCTGCGCTGCCTGCGCTGGATCGGCCAGGCGGAACGCGCCTTCGACCTGATGTGCGGCCGGGCCGCCGCACGCAGCGGTTCGGGCGGGCCGCTCGCCGGACACCAGCTGGTCCAACAGCACGTGTTCGAAGCCCTGCTCGCGCTGCGCGGGGCCCGGCTGCTGGCCCACGAGGCGGTGGCGCTGATCGCCGCCGGGCAGGACGCCCGTACGGAGGTGGGGCTGGCCAAGGTCGCCGCGGCACGCATGCTCCAGCAGGTGACGGACTCCGCGATCCAGGTCCACGGCGCCGCGGGCCTCGGCCCGGACACCCCGCTCCCGTCCCTCTTCCGCACCGGCCGTGCCGCCCGCATCCTCGACGGCCCCGACGAACTCCACATCACCTCGGTGGCCCGCCGCGTCCTGGCCGCCTACGCCCCGGTGGTACCCGCCCCCGAGCCGACCGGGCGGACCGCCCCGCCCGGCTGATCCGGAGGCGGGGTCCGTGCGGGGACGCTGTGGTGGGCGCGGCGAGCCGGGCCCGACGGGGCTGGGGGCGCTGCCGTGCGCCGGGAGGGGGTCGTAGCGACCCGGCTTCGTCGGGTGGGTACTGCGCGGCCCGTGCGGGCGGGCGCGCGCCGAGCCCGTGCCGGCGGGCGCGCGGCAGGGAGGGCTACAGGCGGGTGGGATCGACGAGGCCGGTCAGGGCCGCGAGGCCGAGGGCCAGGAAGAAGTCGCCCCAGACGAGTTCGTGCCGCACGGCCAGGGCTCGGCCCGCGTCGTAGCAGCCGTTCAGCAGCATTCCGGCCGGGCGGCCCGGACCCGGGCCGGTGACGTGTTCCCGGACCAGGTGGCCGAGGATCGCCGCGGCGCGGTGCGCGTACTGGTCGGCTCCGGGGCCGGGCAGTCGGGCGAGCTTCAGCAGGGCGACAGCGGTGATGGCGGCCGCCGAAGTGTCGAGCGGGCCATGCGGGTGTCCGGTACGGGCGGGCGGTACGAGCGGCCCGGACCGGAGGGTCGGCGCCGCGAGCGTGTCGGCTGCCGCTACCAGTCGGGCGGGGCGGTGGCCCGCGACGGCCGGGGTCAGCAGGGCGTCGGCGACCGCGAGGAGCAACCAGGCGTCGCCCCGGCTCCAGCCGGGTTCCGGCTCCGCACAGGGCCGCCAGCCCGTCGCCGCACCGTGAAAGCTCCAGGCGGGCGGGCGCGGGGGGCTCGGCGGGTTGTGGGGGGCGCGGGCCGGGTAGGCCCCGGCTCCGCGCGCACAGGACGGCGACCCCGAGAGCGGCCCGGCGTACGCGTCGGGGGGCGGTCCGCCCGAGGGCTCGGTGTCCGCGCCGGTGGGCGAGTCGAGCAGCGCCCCTGCGCGCCGGCCGGGGCGTCGCACCGGCTTCGCCGCGTCGTCGCGGCCCAGGCAAGGGTCCGGGCAGAGGTCCGGGCAAGGGTCCAGGCAGAGGTCCAGGTGCTGGTGGAGGTGGGTCGAGGCGGCGGCCGCTCCGGTCGGGCCGGCCGCGGCGAGGAGGGGGACCAGGCCCGGGGCGCCGTCCGCCCGGGCCAGCAGGCGTGGTCCGCCGAACGCGTCGCCCCAGGGCACGATCCCGAGCGCGGGGTCGAAGTCCGCCAGGCAGGCGCGGGCGGCCCGGGCGCGGAGGGCGGCGGCGTACGGGTCGTCCTCGGCCGCGGCGGTCCCGTACCAGAGGATCAGGCCCCGGGTGGCGGTGTCGGCCTCCGCCCAGCGCGCCAGTCGGGCCGTGCATGCGGACGCGGCCCGCCGGTCGACCGCGGCGCCGGTGGAGCGGGCCCGGAGCCACAGCAGCCCGGCCCAGAAGCCGCCGGTCCAGGAGCCGTTGCGGGTCGTCGTCCACGTGCCGTCCGCCGGCTCGGCGTGCAGCGGGAAGCGGTCGCCGACGGCCGCCCCGGTGACCGCGACCCGTTCCAGGACGGAGTCCAGCGCCCGCCCCGCCCACCGGCCGGTTTCCGTCGCGTTCACGCCGTACGTCCCGCACGGTCACGTCGGGCCCAGGCGGAGGCGACCGCCGCCGCGACCGCGAACTCCGCGGCCACCAGCAGCCAGCCGGCCCCGTACCGGCCGCTCTGCGCGAGGAGCCCGAACAGGGATGGTCCCAGAGCGAATCCGGCGAAGAAGCCGGCCGCGACCAGGGCCGAATCCTGTCCGGCCCGGCCCGGCGCGGCCCGCTGTACGACGAGGACCATGGAGACGGCGTTGCCGGACACGGCGAACACCCCGACCGCCACCGCGCCGACCCACACCAACGGTCCCGCGACGAGGGCGCCGCCCAACAGGCCCGCGGCCACGAGGGATCCGCACGCGAGCCGGGCCGGGAGCCGTTCGGCGCGGCCGGGCCGGGCCGCCTTCGACCAGCCGATCCGGCCCGCGATGCCCGCCACGCCCAGTACGGCGACCAGGGCCGCGGCCGTCGTCGGGCCCATGCCCAGCCGTTGCGCCCCGAAGAGGGCCAGGTAGGTGTTGACGGAGGCGATGCCGGCGCCCAGGAAGAGGGAGAACACGGCCAGCCAGGCCACCATGCCGCGCGGCACGAGCGGACCGCGCGGCGCGGCGGGCGGCGGCGGGGCCGGGTCGGCGGGCAGGGTGCGCAGGGCCCACAGCCCGGCCAGCAGGGCCGCGCCGGCCCCGGCCCATACGGCACCCCGCCAGCCGATCCCGGCCGCGAGCACCGCCAGCGGCAACCCGGCGAAGAAGGCGCCCAGTTGGACCCCCGATTGCTTGATCCCCGTCACCGCCGCCCGCCGCGCCGGCGGTACGGACCGCAGGACCGCCTTGTTGGTGGCCGGGTTGGCCAGCGCCTGCGGTACGCCGCCCAGCGCGACGGCGGCCAGCAGCAGGGCGGCGCCGGGCGCGGCGCCCATCAGGGCGAGCGCGGCGGCGGAGAGCAGCAGCAGCGCTACCAGGGATCGGCGCGGGCCGATCCGGTCCACGATCCGGCCGCCGGCCGGCGACAGTACCGCCGCCGTCCCGAAACCGATGGTGGTCGTCAGGCCCAGCACGGCGGGCGATAGGCCCGGCTCCCCCACCAGGCGGGGGCCGAGGGCGCCCAGGACGAACAGTTGGAGCATGGAGAAGCCCATGGCGCACGTAAGGAGCGCGGTCAACCGGCCTTCCTTCGGACCTGGTTCGCCGGTCTCCGCTGCCGCCTTCGTTTCCTCCGCCGCCACGAGAATCCCCCGTCCGCGCATGTTGAACCTCTCGGCCGACCGGGTAGGCAGTCGGATGCGTCGGCGGATCGGTTCCCGGCGCACGTGGTGCTCCGGACGGGCCGGAACCACCTGGCACGAGAACTTGTCGGGATGTGCGCAGCCACTGCGCGGCTCGGAAGGCCGGTGCGAGGATGAGCCCGCCATGAAGCCGGGCCACTGTCATCGAGCCTTGCGGGCCGCGTTGTTCGCGGCCCTCTGCGTGCTGCTCGCCGCCATCGGGCACCTCCTGATGTCGGGGGCGGCCGTGCCGTGGTGGGCGCTGGCGCCCGCCCCGGCCGCCCCCGCGGCGGCGGGTTGGTTCCTCGCCGCCCGGGAGCGGGGGCCGCTCCGGGTGACCGCGGCGGCCGTGGCCGTCCAGGCCTGGCTGCACGCGGCGTTCTCCCTGGTGCAGTCCCTGACCCAGCCCGCCCTGCCGGCGGGCACCCCGTTCGTCCGGCAGTGGGCTCAGTACCTGACCTGCGGCGGGCTGTCCGCCGGCCCGCCGGCGGGGGCCGCCGGAGGTATCGGGTCGGTCGGCCCGAACTCCGCGACCGGGTCGGGTGGTTCGGGCTCGGCACTGTTCGGGACGGCCCCCGGTGGCGACATGTCGGCGGCCGCCGGCCATGCGCACCACGCCCTGCACGACACGGCGCACGCCGCGTACACCGTGCAGGTGGGGGCGGGTGGCCACGAGATGGCCGGGATGTCACCGGCCGGCATGGTGACGGCCCACCTGTTGGCCGCCGTGCTGTGCGGTCTGTGGCTCGCCCACGGCGAGCGGGCCGCCTACCGCATCGCGCGGTGCGTGGCTGCCCGGCTCCGGGCGCCGCTGCGTCTCCTGTCGCGGCCGGTCGGCCCCCCGCACCGGCCTGCCGTTCCGGTGAGCCGGTCCCACCAACACCGTCCGCCGCGACGTCTGTTCCTCGTCCACGCCATCACCTCGCGGGGGCCTCCTGCGGGAACCGCTGTCCTCTGACAGCCGGTTCCCCGAGCACGCGGCGCGCCGCCGTTCCGTACGCGCCCGCGTCGTGCCTCGGGCATCGGCCGTGCCGTCCGGCCGGCCGTACCCTTCACCGGCGCCGCCCCGCTCGGCGTCGGCTCCCTTGCCCCTAAGGACCCCTGGCGATGACCCATGCCCTGCCCACCGTGCCGGCCTTGCCCACCCCGCCCGCTCTGCCCGCCTCGCCCACCACACCCCGTACCGTCGGCACGGGACTCCCGCACACTCCCGACTCCGACGCGGCGGTGACCCGTCTGGCGCTCGCGGCCCGCGACGGCGACCCGGTCAAGACGGACCGGTTCGTGCGTGCGCTCCACCGTGACGTGTGGCGGTACGTGGCCTACCTCAGCTCGGACTCCCAGGCGGCCGACGACCTGACCCAGGACGTGTTCCTGCGCGCGCTCCGCTCGCTCCCCCGGTTCGAGGGCCGCTCCTCCGCCCGCACCTGGCTGTTGTCGATCGCCCGCCGCACGGTGGTGGACAGCCACCGCCACGCCGCGGCCCGACCCCGGACCGCGGACCGCACCGACTGGCAGACGGCCGCCGAACAGGCCCAGCCGCGGGGCGTCCCGGGCTTCGACGACGGCATCGCCCTGGCCGAGTTGCTGGCCGGCATTCCCGCGGAGCGGCGCGAGGCCTTCGTACTCACCCAGCTCCTCGGGTTGCCGTACGCGGACGCGGCCGCCGCCATCGGTTGCCCGGTCGGCACCGTCCGCTCCCGCGTGGCCCGAGCCCGCCTCTCCCTGTCCGCGCTCCTGATGGACACCCCAGCGGTGCCCGCCGACACCGCACCCCCGGCCCACCGCCCGGTACCGCGAGTCCGCGGGGGCGCGTTGGCGGGGGCGCGCCCGAAGGCGGCCTGACGGGGGTACGGTCCGCCGCCCGCAGCGGTTGCGGACCGTACGTCGGCGACCGTGGAGGGCGCCCGCACGCCGGCGTCCCGCAGCGGAACGCGTGGACCCCGAAGGCGGTTCTCGATCGTGCGTACCTCACCCCGCGCCCCCACCTACCGGGCTCCGGCCGATCCCACTGTCGGATGGGCGTCGGCAGAAGTCGTACCCCCGGGGTCCGGGCCGAGTGGCTGCCGTGCGCGCTCGCATGGGTCGGCGGCGTGGGGGTAGGGGCTCGGCGAGGGAGGGCTGTGCCGTGGAACTTTCCGATTGGCTGCTGACAACCCGTGACCGCGGAAATCCGGCGACGCGCCTGGATTCCCGGCGTTCGGGGGCCTTGGCCTGGGTGGCGGGCAATGACGTCCGGCCCCTGGTGCACGGCAGCACGTACTTCCGGGAGCTGCTCGCCGGAATCCGCGCACAGGAGCGCGGTGACCTGCTGCTGTTCACCGACTGGCGGGGCGACCCCGACGAACGGCTCGCCGGCGAGGGGACCGAGATCGGCCGGGTGCTGCGCGAGGCGGCCGAGCGTGGTGTGATCGTCAAGGGCCTCGTGTGGCGCTCCCACCTGGACGGCTTCCAGTTCAGCGAGACCGAGAACCGTCACCTCGGCAAGGAGGTGGAGGCGGGCGGCGGCGAGTTCCTGCTGGACATGCGGGTCCGGCCGGGTGGCTCCCACCACCAGAAGCTGGTCGTCCTGCGCCACCCCGACCGCCCCGAGCGCGACGTCGCGTACGTGGGCGGGATCGACCTGTGCCACGGCCGCAACGATGACGCCGCGCACGGCGGCGACCCGCAGGCCGTGCCGTTCGCCGACGCGTACGGGCCCCGACCGCCGTGGCACGACGTACAGCTCGCGGTGCGCGGACCGGCCGTCGGTGATCTGGAGGCCGGGTTCCGCGAGCGGTGGGAGGACCCGGCGCCACTGACGCGCAGCCCTTTGGTCCGGCTGCGGCAGCGCGCGCACGGCGAGGACGAGCACGCCGACCGGCTACCGCCGCAGGCCCCCGATCCCGAAGCGTGCGGCACCCATACCGTGCAGGTGCTCCGCACGTATCCGAACCGGCTGTTCCGGGGCTACCCGTTCGCGCCCGACGGTGAGCGGAGCATCGCGCGCAGCTACCTCAAGGCCGTCGGTCGGGCGCGGAGCCTGATCTACCTGGAGGACCAGTACCTGTGGTCCCCGAAGGTGGTGGAGCACTTCGCGCGGGCGCTGGCCGACCGCCCCGACCTGCATCTGATCGCCGTCATCCCCACCGTGCCCGAGCAGGACGGGCCGGTGACCCTGCCGATGAACCTGGTCGGACGCATCACCGCGCTGGAGCGGCTGCGCCGCGGCGGCGGGGACCGGGTCGCGGTGTACGGGCTGGAGAACCACGCCGGTACGCCGGTGTACGTCCACGCCAAGGTGTGCGTGATCGACGACGTGTGGGCGTCGGTGGGCTCCGACAACGTCAACCTGCGGTCCTGGACGCACGACTCGGAGCTCAACTGCGCCGTCCTGGACGCCGCGCGGGACCTTCGCGAGCCCCTCGATCCCGCCGGCTTGGGGGACGGGGCGCGGCGCTTCGCCCGGGAGTTGCGGTTGGAACTCTCCCGCGAACACCTCGACGCCGAGCCGGAACCGGGGCTCGCTGCCTCGGACGTGTCCGAGGCAGCGGATCCGCTCTGCGATCCGGTGCGCGCGTTCGAACGGTTCGCGTCGTCGGCGGCGGCCCTGGACGCCTGGTACGAGGGCGGTCGCCGGGGGCCCCGGCCGCCGGGCCGGCTGCGGGCGTACCGCCCGCCGGACCTGTCGCGGGCGACCCGGGCGTGGTCCCTGCCGCTGTACCGGCTGCTCGTCGATCCGGACGGCCGTCCGCTGGGCGTGCGTCGGCGCGGCGAGTTCTGAGGCCGGCCGCCGGTCGCGCGCAGGCGCGGCACCGACGGATCCGGCGCCGGCCGTTTCGACTAGGGTCGACGGGACAGCGCGCCACCGGGCGCACGACGAACGACCACACGAGGAGCAGCCGTGAGCCAGCCGGCGTCCACCGCCCTGCAACAGGAGATCGCCCGGGAACTCCAGGTGCCGCCGACCTTCGACGCCCCGCAGGAGATCGAGCGCCGCGTGGCTTTCCTCACGGAGCGGCTGACGTCCACCGGTCTGCGGTCCCTGGTGCTCGGCATCAGCGGCGGCGTGGACTCGACCACCGCGGGGCGGCTGTGCCAGCTCGCCGTCGAGCGGGCCCGCGCGGCCGGCCACGAGGCGACGTTCTTCGCCATGCGACTGCCGTACGGTGTGCAGGCCGACGAGAAGGACGCCCAGCTCGCGCTCGGGTTCATCAACGCGGACCGGGTCCTGACCGTGGACGTCAAGCCCGCGAGCGATGCCGCCCTGGCGGCCTCCGTGGCCGGTGGCATCGCCTTCCGGGACGCCGCCCACCAGGACTTCGTGCAGGGCAACATCAAGGCCCGGCAGCGCATGATCGCCCAGTACGCGGTGGCGGGCGCGCACGACGGTCTCGTCGTCGGCACCGACCACGCGGCGGAGGCGGTGTCCGGCTTCTTCACCAAGTTCGGCGACGGCGCCGCCGACCTCGTCCCGCTGACGGGCCTGACCAAGCGCCGCGTGCGTGCCGTCGCGGACGCGCTGGGCGCCCCGGCCCAACTGGTCTGGAAGGTCCCGACGGCCGACCTGGAGACCCTCGACCCCGGCAAGGCCGACGAGGACGCGCTCGGTGTCACGTACGACGACATCGACGACTTCCTGGAGGGCAAGCCGGTCGGCGAAGCGGCCTTCGACACGATCGCCCGGCGCTACCGCCTCACCGAGCACAAGCGCCGGCTGCCGATCGCCCCGTAGCAGGTACGTTCCGCGCGCTGCCGCCACGGCGCCGACCGCTGCCGTGGCGGCCCGGGGCGCCGGGGCAGGCGCCCCGTGGGATGGTGGAAGGGGCGCGCAGGGGGGACGGAACCGGCCCGGTACGAACGGCCACCGGCTTACGGCGGCCGCCGGGGCGGGGAGAGGTACCCGGATGAAGCGCAAGCTTCGGCGGTGCGGATCACCGTGATCAACGACGGCCACACCGACCGTCGCGCCCCCTCTCGTCCTGGGAGTCGGTGGCGGTGGCGGTAGCGGTGGCGGTGGCGGTGGACTCCAACTGTCCCCGGCCGACGGCGGCGACTTCGCCCTCTGCGGCAACAACGTCCGCGCGACCGCCTTCCGTTGAGCACCGCACCAGCGGGGCGCGGAGTTCATGCGAACGCGTCGAAGGTTCGAAGGACGGTGGATTGTCGGGAAGCCCCCGGACCACACCCGACCCGGACCCGGGGGGCACCGCGCACCCCCGACCCCCGGGTCGCCCTGTGACTCCGCACACCCGGACTTGACCCACGAAGGAAGGCTTACCTAAGTTCAAGGCATGAGCCCGCACCACCCCACCCTTCCCCCCACCCCTCCCCCCGGTCAGGACGGCCCCGGCGACCGGCCGGACGGCGTCCCGCCGGTGGTCGACTTCACCATCGATCTGACCTCCCAGGAGATGCTCCGGAGGTCCCGGGTGATGGCCGCCCTCGGAGCCGACTGGGACCCGGTGGAGGTACTGCGCGGCGAGGAGGCGGCGTACGACCTCCTGTACTCCGGCTTGGACGCCGACCAGCAGCGCGTCTACGAGGACCTGGTCGCGGCCGGTGTCCTGCCCCGCCGCGGGGGTGGCCATGCTGCCGCTTGACCCGCAGGCGGACATCGGCCGCCGGGCCTGGGTGCCCTGCCCGAACTGTGACGACACCCTGGGCTGCACCCCGTGCGAGGACGGCCGGACGTGCTCGCGGCACTGGCGCTACATGCTCGCCAACTCCGGCAGCCTGATCCACCTGCAGTGCCCGGGGTGCACCCACATCTGGGCGCACGAGACCGGTTTCGGCGCCACCCGCTCCTTGTGGAGCCGTGTGACCAGCGGCCTGACCCACCGACGCTGAGGCCCGCCGCCCCCGCTGTCAGGCCCTGCGCCAGAGCGCGGGTACGTTCGGCGGCTCCCAGCCGGGCACGGCGACGTGTGCCTGGAGGCAGGTCCAGGCCGTCGAGCCGTAGGTGACCCGGTCGCCCGTGCGGTACGAAGTACCGACCGCCCAGCCCCCACCCGTCGGCGTCGCGGTGGGCGTGGGCGTGGGCGTGGGCGTGGGCGTGGGGGTCTGCGGAACATTCAGGACGAAGTCGAAGGTCCCCTCCTTCGCCGGTCCGACCTGGCGCACGGTCATCAGCAGTCGGGCGTCGAAGATCGAATCCGTGGCGTTGCGCGGCTCCCCCGGGAAGTACAGCTGGGTGGTCAGCACCGGGCGGCCGGGCGCCTGCACCTTGACGTGCACGTGGCGGGTGCGTCCGGGGTAGAGGCCGGGAACGATGGTGGTCAGCCGGAACGCGCCCTGCGCGTCGGTGAACTGGTGGCCGCGGAAGCCGTAGCCGGTGTTGTCGTAGGCGCCGTTCACGTCGGCCTGCCAGAAGTCGAGGAGGGCTCCCGCGATGGGCAGGCAGGCCCGACCGAAGACGTACCCGCTGACGGTGAGGCGGGTGCCGGGGGTGGAGGCCGTCACCAGGGAGGTCCGGCGCGGCGAGTTCGGTTTGAAGTACGGGCCCTCGGTCTGGGGCACGGTGGGTTCGTCCCCGTCGTCGCAGGCGGGGGTGAGTTCGGGCAGGACCCCCTCCGCCGCCGCCCCGCGCTGGTCGCGGGCCAGGGCCGCGCCGCCGCCGAGCAGCAACGGGGTGGCGCCCGCGAGGGCCGCGGCCTTCAGGAAGTTCTTGCGGCTGAGGCGGCTGCCCGCGCCGGAGCGGGATGACGGGGTGGGTCGGGGCTGATCGCCGGTTCGGTCCTCGTCGATGGGCACGCGTGGACTCCTTCGCGCTCGTGGGGGGATACGCCGGGTGCCGGAGCCGGAGTCCCGGGCCGCGGTGGGGCGCGGCCCGGGCGGGCGGCGACGGAACCGTCGGCCGGTTCCGTCGGCGTCACGCTACGGTTCCCGGCTCGGCGGCCGCGATGGACCGGATCCGGGGATCGTGGTGAATTCCTCCGCTGCCGGAGGCCGTGGGACCGGTGGCGATCCCGGCCCGGTAGTCGCCCGGTGTCAGGCCGGTCTCACGTCGGAAGAACCGGCAGAAGTAGGCGGGGTCCGCGAAGCCGGCGCCCCGGGCGACCTGCCCGATCGTCAGATCGGTCCGGGCGAGGAGCCGCTTCGCCTCCAGCGTCCGCCGGCGGCGGATCAGGCCGCCGGGGGTCTGCCCGGTGGCTTCCTTCACCCTGGCGTGCAGGTGCCCGGAGGTGACCCCGAGCCGCTTCGCGCAATCGGCCACGGAGAGCCCCGTACCGTCCGGTGAGGCGATCAACCGGGTGAAGGCGGCGGCCAGTTCCACGGCCCGGCCCGCTGGAACGGGGCTGCTCCCCGGGCCGGGTTCGCAGGCGCGCAGGGCCCGTACGACCAGGATGTGCAGATAGGCACGCAGCACCCCCGCGTACCCCTCGCGCAGGTCCCGGTACTCGCGCTCCATCTCTTGGAACAGTGCGGCGATCCCGTCCCGGCCGTCGTCGGGGCGCAGCCAGGGCCGGGCGGCGAGCAGGTCCAGCGCGGCGGCGTCCTCGGGGTGGCCCAGCAGGAAGTCCTCGTTGAACAGCATCACGTGTCCGGTGAGGTCCTCGGCGTCCTCCCAGTGGTGGACCTGCCCCGGTGTGATCACGCAGAGGTGGGGTGGATCCAGGGGCCAGTGGGCGAGGTCGAGGACGTGCGCGCCGCTGCCGCCGGTGACGAGGACGATCTCGTAGAACGCGTGGCGGTGGGGGAATCCCGCCCGGGAGAGCGGCCCGATGGAGTCGAAGGTGCCGATGGCGAAGGGGAGCAGGTGCGGGAGCGGTACGTCGAGCCGGTGCAGGGGCAGCTCGCTGCCGCGGGTCGCGCTCATGACGCGGTCCGGCGCGGGGCGGCCGCCCGGCACGGGGCGCTTCGGCGCGCGATGGCCCGGCGCGGGGTCGCCCCGGCCGGCGCACCCCGACCCGGTGTGGCCCGCCCCCTCGTGGTCCGACGTGCCGTCGTCGGACCCGGCGAGGCCCGACGTCGTGTGATCCGTAACTCGTCCATCGGGCCAGTCTGCGACCCGTGGCCGGTGCGGGCCCAGGGTGTGGATGGACCGGGCGGCGCACCCGCCACCCGCCGGGCCGCCGCGCCGCCGGGCAGGATGGGCGGCATGGATCCTCGTCTCGATTCCCTGCCGGACGCCTTCTGGACCGTGCCCTACACCGGTTCCCGGTACCCCGGCTCCCCCGCCGTGAGCCGGTTGCCCGGCCTCGCACCGGGTGCCAACTGCCAGCTCTTCGCCTACGAGGTGCTGCGGCACTTCGGCAGGTGCGTGCCCCCGCTGCGCTCCAGCGAACTGTGGAACGACACCCGGCACACCGCGCGGGTCGCGCGGCCCGACTTCCTCGACCTGCTGTTCTTCAACGCGGACACGGACCCGTACGGGGCGCACGTCGGCGTGTGGGCCGGCCCGGACGCGGTCCTCCACCTGAGTTCCGAGGTGGGTCGGCCGGCTGTGTGGAGCCTCGCGGACTTCACCGGCCACGACCGCTACCGGGTCCTGCTCGGGGCCAAACGGGCGGGTCCGTGCGGAGCGGGGACACCCCTCGATTTGATAGGCAAGTGAACGTTTGCCTATGCTGGGGCCGTGGCCGATGACCTCTTCAAAGCTCTGGCCGACCCCACCCGCCGCACCATCCTCGACGAGCTCACCGAGAAGTCCGGACAGACACTGTTCGAGATCTGCTCACGGCTGGGCATGAAGCACCAGCTCGGCATCTCCCGCCAGGGCGTCTCCCAGCACCTCGCCCTGCTGGAGGCCGCGGGGCTCGTCGAAACCAGGCGGGAGGGCCGCTACAAGTTCCATGACCTGAACACGGCCCCACTGCGGCACATCGCCGAGCGGTGGCCCGTGCCCGCCCCCTCCGGACCCGAGGAGATCACCCCGTGAAGATCCACATGACCAGCGTCTTCGTCGACGACCAGGCCGAGGCCCTGCGCTTCTACACCGAGATCCTCGGTTTCGCGAAGAAGCACGACGTTCCGCTGGGCGGGCCGGACCGTTGGCTGACCGTCGTCTCGACCGACGAGCCCGGCGGCACCGAACTGCTCCTGGAGCCTTCCGGGCACCCGGCCGTCAAGCCGTACCGCGACGCGCTCCTCGCGGACGGCATCCCGCTCGCCCAGTTCGCCGTCGAGGACGTGGAGGCGGAGTACGAGCGGCTGACCGCCCTCGGCGTCCGCTTCACCCAGGAACCCTTGGCGATGGGGCCCGTCACCACCGCCGTCTTCGACGACACCTGCGGCAACCTGATCCAGATCGCCACGAAGCCGCAGTAGGCCACCCGTCACCGGGGGCCATACAGGCGTACGTCAGGAGGCGCCCACCCGGGGCCGGGTGGGCGCCTC